>JAEDHF010000088.1 GCA_016297165.1 Oscillospiraceae bacterium
CAGTTGGTAGAGCAACTGACTCTTAATCAGTGGGTCCTGGGTTCGAGTCCCTGAAGGTGTACCAAATATAGTAAAAAGAATAGGCCCTGCCTATTCTTTTTACGTATATGGCTCGTTGGTCAAGCGGTTAAGACTCCGGCCTCTCACGCCGGCGACGGGGGTTCGATTCCCCCACGAGTCACCATTATATCTCCTTGCGCCAATAGCTCAGTTGGTCAGAGCTACCGGCTCATAACCGGTTGGTCCGGGGTTCGAGTCCCTGTTGGCGCACCATATAGGGGTGTGGTTCAATGGTAGAATAGGGGTCTCCAAAACCTTTGACGTGGGTTCGATTCCTACCACCCCTGCCATAAAAGAAAGACATCAATCAAAGGATTGGTGTCTTTTTCGTTATATTTTCGAAAATAGAGACGCATTTTCGCTTCTGAGGTGTTAAATAGACAGAGAATACCGAGAGGGGATGAGGATATGGACAGCGGCGCAGAGGCTTACAGGCGCTTTCTCATGGGCGACGATTACGTGCTCGAACAGGTTATCAATATTTATAAGGATGTCTTGATTTAACGCTTATAAACATAAAGGAAGGTTGGAGAATAAAAGTCATAGACCTTCAAGGATAAGATTATATGAGAATAACCCCGTTCCGCCAACAACGGGGTTATTCTATTTCATTAACCAATTACAAGCCATTTTATTGACAATAGCCCCATTATGTGATATAATTCTCAAAAATAGAAATTACATACCGAATAGGAGGAAATTGTTATGTTCTGTCCAAATTGCGGAAATCAGGTAATTGAAGGAAAGAAATTCTGTATGGTTTGCGGCGAGAAATTAGAGGGCTTAGCGCCGGCTCAGCCCGATAATTTACCTGCACCCGAAGCAAGCGCTCAGCCCGTAAATGTGGCAGCGCCTGCACCCGAAGCAAACCCCACACCCGTTTCACAGCCCGTATATACGGCTAATCCTGCACCCCAGCCACAGATTCAGTATCAGGTAATCCAGCAGAAGCCTAAAAGCCACGCATGGATTGTTGTACTTATTACTATCCTTGTGCTTGCTATTGCGGCAGGAGTTACGCTCCTTATACTTAAGCCCTGGGACAGCGGAAACGATAGCAGCTATTCGGACGAAGATAACGACGATGATGACGATAAGGATAAAGACAAGGACGAGGACAATAAAAAGCCCGATTCAGACAACGGCGGCGAAAAGCCCACTACATCTGAGACCCGGAAAGAGAATACTCCCGTAGTCGAACCCGATAAGAATAAGATTCCCTCGACGCCCTTTATTACCGTAAACGGTGAGAGTATCCCCGTGGAAATTCTTGGCTACTCTTATGGAAGAGTAGATACAGGCACCGATGGCACTATGGTTGTGCTTGCGGGAAACAAGGGTAATAAGCTATATGGTGTAATGATAGGATTCTTTACCGATGACTACCCCGAATATCCTTCCGCTGACAAGGAATATAGCATAAATAGTGACGGCGAAAAAATTACCGTAGCGTTCTCGTATTTGGATCTCGCGGATGATACAAGCGTCTATGCGGTTTCCTGGTATCCCGAGGAAATGAGTATTAGCGAGCTCAAGACCGGAGCCTATACTCCTAAGGAGAAATTAGAGCTCTTAGTTTCGGGAAAAGCCTCGGATGACGGTCTTACCTTCGACTTTTCGGTAGGCGGCAGCTTAGAATTCCGTGCCGGTGTGGATTTAGAAGAAGAGGTTGATAAATGGGCAGAAGCTCTTGAAGATGAATTCGAGGCTTCGAAAACACCCAAGGAAGTGGTAATTGCCGGTGAATCCTACCCTCTGTCCACAACCTTTATCGACCTCAGCAATAAGGGTCTCTATAATGCAGATATAGAGAATATAAAGTATCTTACCAACCTTACCCGTGCGGAGTTAAGCGGAAATAATCTTTCGAATATTTCCGTATTAGAGAGTATTAAATCCCTTGAAGAAATTGACGCTACGGATAATAATATAAGCGATATATCCTTTATGAAAAATCTCCCGAAACTGAAGATAGTCGTTATGAATAATAATCCTATAAGCGATATTTCGGTGTTCAGTAACTTTACCACTATTGAAAAGCTCTGGCTCTGTGACTGCGATATAGACGATATTTCGCCTATAGCGAATAATAAGGGAATGATCGAGCTCGGCTTTGACAACTGCAATATTAAGGATATTTCTGCGATTAAGGGAATGAATAAGCTTGGAATGCTGTCTTTGAATAATTGTGGGGTCTCCGATATAAGCGTCCTTTCGTCCTGCACGGGACTTTATTTTCTCAATCTTTCAAATAACAATATTACGGATTTTTCGCCTATTGAAAATATCTATATAACCGAATTTTACCGCGACTGACAGTAAAAATCGGTAATACATAACATAAACGGAGGTAATAATTATGTTTTGTCCAAATTGCGGCAAGCAAATAGCCGAAGGAAGCCTGTTCTGTATGTCCTGCGGCACAAAGATTGAGGATATTTCTTCTGCAGCAGGCGCACAGAATCCTGCACCCGAAGCAAGCGCTCAGCCCGTAAATGTGGCAGCGCCTGCACCCGAAGCAAACCCCACACCCGTTTCACAGCCCGTATATACGGCTAATCCTGCACCCCAGCCACAGATTCAGTATCAGGTAATCCAGCAGAAGCCTAAAAGCCACGCATGGATTGTTGTACTTATTACTATCCTTGTGCTTGCTATTGCGGCAGGAGTTACGCTCCTTATACTTAAGCCCTGGGACAGCGGAAACGATAGCAGCTATTCGGACGAAGATGATGATGACGAAGACGACGATAAGGATAAAGACAAGGATAAGGACGACGACAAGGACGACAACAAGGGCAACGACAGGGACGACGACGAGAAGGTAGTTACCGCTAAGCCTGTTGAGACAACAAATCCTCCGGAAACAACAGAAAACACTACAGTTCCCACCACTACAGTCCCCGTTATTACCAATGGTCTCACATTTACCGTGAACGGAAAGAACGTTTCCCTTGACATTTCGGGATATTCTTATATTCAGGAAGGAATGGACGGCGCAGCAGTGCTCGGACTTGCAGGCTGCAGCAATAACGACGCCTACGGCGTAGCGATAGCTATAAATACAAGCAGGCTCGAGGAAAACCGCTCATATAAGTTCGAGGCCGACAGCAACGAAACCATGATTAGCTTTATGCATTATAACACAGTCAGCGGAGAAGAATCGGAAATGACCTCCTATGGCATTGATTCTGTAAGCGGAAGCTTCGTCGTAACAGGAACAGATTCCTCTGATAATATAGCAGTAAAAGTAGAGGCAAGACTTTCCGACGACGGAATCACATACGATTTAAAGGTCGAGGGAAAGGTAGCTTATTATTCCGACTATAATAAGCTTTCGGAAGATATTGAAAGCTGGACCGATAAAATGTACGGCAGCGGCGGCGATTATCCGCAGAATGGCGGCTATGACGATGATGACGATGATGACGATGACTATTACGGCTATGGCGATGTGAAGTGCCAGTCCTGCTATGATACAGGTATCTGCGGCTACTGCTACGGATTAGGCTACGACTTCGAATCCGGGGATAATAATTCATTATGCAAGCACTGTAACGGAAGCGGACAATGCCGTGAATGTGACGCAGCGTCCTCCTCCAACCGGTAATGCAATCTTCCTAACTCAGGATAGTTTTACAGGTCAGATTAAATTAACGCATATACATAAAACCCCCGAAGCGAACGCTTCGGGGGTTTAGCTTGTCGAAAAAGCTTTTACTATTGAATTATTATAACGAATACATTTTATCCTTAAGCTTCTTATAGGCGATAACTCCGCCTGCAAGAGCCGCAATAATAAGACCGAAGATAAGAATTCTCGGCGAATTATCGGGAGAGATAACCTTTTCGTCTGTAGTAGTCTGGATAAAGGTTTCCGAGGTAAGGTTTCCGAAGAAATCCGTTTTTCCCTTCTGGTTATAGAAATCTACCTTAAGGTCCTTAAAGCAGAAATCAACGTTATCCTCCCCTGCATTTCTCGCCTCTACCATAACGTACAGGTCCTTATACTTACCGGTAATATTTATAGGCTCGGCGCTGTTTCCGAGGGAGGTAATAACGTAGCTTGTGCTGAAAATGCCGTTACTCTTAAAGCCCATAGCGTTTTCTCCGTCGTCGAAGCCTATGGTGATATAGCCTGTGTCGCCGTTTTCTCTTCCGCTTCCCGATTTAATCGAGAAGGAAAAGGATTTTGCGTCGGAGGGTATCTCTATCTTATATACGGCGGTTTCGAGGAACTCCGTACCGGTAAAGGTAAGGGCTCCTGTTTCCTCCGAATAGCTAAGACCGTTGCTTTCCCAGCATTCTGTGTTGCTCCAGTCACGGGCACTTGAATTTCCCATAATATTTCTCTCCTTTTATTGCTGTATTATAAAAGCTTATCTATTTTATAAAGGTTTGTTGCGGCGGAATTCTCCTTAAGTGCATAACCGTCGCCGATAGCCTTAATCTTTTCTGTAAGCTCCTCGCCCTTAAGCTCCTTTATTAAGGAATCGTTGCATTCCTTAAGCTTATCGCTCATAGCGGAAAGGTCCGCCTTCTGTACGATATAGGTGATAGTTGTATCATCGTCGGTCTTAACCTCGATAAGCTTATTTTCGCCGGGCTTCATATCGTAAGCTTCGGTAACGAAGGCTTCCTCAAGGCCTGTGCTCTCCTTGTCGATTACCTCTATACGGCTGTCCTTTTCGGGGAGCTCGGTATCTACGTTTTCGGGCAGGTCGCCTTCATAGGTTTCTCCCTTTTCCTCGGCTTCCTTCTTAGCGTCGGAAAGCTCCTTTTTCTTCTGATCGTCTGTATAGGTCTTATATACGGACTCGAAGCTTTCGCCGCTATTAAGCTTAGAAAGTCTTTCTTCGGCAGTTTCACCGCCGACCTCGGAATCATAGCTGAAGTAATTTACTGCGAAATATCGTTCGAGAACCTTCGCTTCGATTTCCTTTTCGTCTGGCTTTTCTACGCCGTTTTCGCCATAGTAGTATTCAAATATAGCCTCGCTCTTCTTTCCGTTTTTAAGGAGGTCGTTATAGGACTGCTGGCTTACGCCGATACTTTCGTAGTATTCGCCCATAACGTCAACGCCGTAGAAATACTGTGCGAACATATTGGACTCTGTCCACATGGATTCAGCCTGTGCGTTTGCATCGCTTATATCCTCGGCGGTAAGAGTAAGTCCAAGCTCATCAAAAAGCTTACCGGTGGCAACATACTGCCGGCAAAGCTCAAAGGTCTTATTCTTAATCCATTCCTCTGCGCTTATGCCTTCGATAGTCTGCTTTCTGATGTCGAAATCCTCGGCGGAGGTATCCAGGTCGGGCTGTTCCTCCTTAAGCTTGCTCTGTGCTTCGGATAGAGCGGACTGCTGCTCCATGATATAGATTCCTGCCCTTACGTCAACGCCGTCAATGTTAAGGGGATATCCTGTGGTGTTGCCGCAGCCTGCCGCTGCCATAATCATAGCGCCGCAGAGAATGGTTGTTAAACTTTTACTTAATTGTTTTCTCATAATTATCGTTCCTTTATCTTAATGTTACGCCGATTTCGCCGAGAGCCTTAAGTACCTTTTCTACGGTCTTGTCCGCTTCCTCGGCTTCCATGGTCTTATCGTTCTTTCTAAGGATAAGCTTATAGGAAAGACTCTTCTTACCCTCGGGGATACCCGTACCCTTATACATATCAAAGAGAGAAACCTGTTCGAGGTTCTTAGCGGTTTTCGTAATAACCTCGATAATGTCGCCGGAGGGGATTTCCTCGTCGCATACAAGGCTTAAATCTCTCGAAATTGCAGGGAATTTAGGAAGCTGCTTATATTTTATGTCGCTGTCGCTGTTTTTAAGCATAACGCCCATATCGAAGCAGGCAACATACATTCTTTCCTTTACGCCGTAGTTTTCGGAAACCATGGGGTGTAATTCGCCGAGAGTTCCGATAACTTCACCATTTACCGTCATTTCCGCGCATCTTCCGGGGTGGAAGGAGGGGTTAGCGGACTTAGCGAACTTAGCCTTTATACCGTTTTTAGCGAAGATTTCCTCTGCGATACCCTTAAGGGTGAAGAAATCTTCATCAGCGCCGTAAACGCCCACGCAGAGAACATCGGTTTCAACAGGAAGCATATCCGGGGTTTCAAGGGGCTTATAGGTTCTTCCTATTTCGAAGTATCTGCCGCCCGCAGTTCTGTTATTTATATTTCTTACCATAACTTCCGCCATAGAGGGAATCATGGTAGTTCTCATAACGCTTGTGTCCTCGCCTAAGGGGTTAAGGAGTGTTACGCTTCTCTTTTCGTCCTCGGGGAGACGGATTTTATCGTAGCTCTTCGGGGAGATAAAGCTGAAGGTCATAGTTTCAAGGCAGCCCTGTGAAACCATAATGTCGATAACCTTATCGCTGAACTTCTGCTCGGGGGTAACCTTGCTTCTGCTGCTTAATTTCGGAATTGTGGAGGGGATATTGTTGTAGCCGTAGATACGGGCGATTTCCTCCGCAACGTCGCAGGGAAGAAGCATATCTATTCTTACGCTGGGTACTGTTATTTCGTGGTTTTCACGGTCGTAGATATAGCCGAGGCTTTCGAGAATGGAAATCTGCTCCTCCTCGGAAATATCGGAGCCTAAGAATTCGTTTACCCATTTATAGTCGTGCTTCAGCTTATGAGGCACCTTATTGGAGTTATCTACGTCGATTATGGAATTTACAACCTCGCCGCAGCCGAGAATTTCGATAAGCTCTAATGCTCTGTAAAGTGCATTCTTAGCGTTAATGGGGTCGATACCCTTTTCGAAACGGGAGCTTGCCTCGGTTCTTTCGCCGATTTTCTTTGCAGTACGTCTTACGGAAACGCCGTCGAAGCAGGCGGACTCAAAGATAACCTCGGTTGTATCGTCCCAGATACCGCTGTGCTCGCCGCCCATTACGCCTGCAACAGCTACGGGCTTCTCAGCGTCGCAGATAACAAGCATTTCCTCGGAAAGCTGTACAGGCTCCTTAGCCTCGTCTAAAAGCTTTAAGGTTTCGCCCTTCTTAGCGTTTCTTACGACAATTTCATTTCCTTCGATATATCTTGCGTCAAAGGCGTGCATGGGGTGACCGTATTCGAGCATTACGAAGTTGGTGATGTCAACGAGATTATTTATAGAACGAACGCCGCAGGCACGGAGTCTTTCCACCATCCAGCGGGGAGAGGGCCCGATTTTAACGTTCTTAACCTTAGCCGCCATATATCTTGAACAAAGCTTCGTGTTTTCAACAGTAACCTTAAGCTCCTTGCTGATATCGCCGTCAATGCCCTTAAAGGAAGGCTCCTTAACGTTAAGGGGAGTTTTAAAGGTTGCGCTTGCCTCTCTTGCAAGACCGATAACGGAGAGACAGTCGGGGCGGTTGTTTGTTATTTCGAACTCAACGCTTATGTCGTCAAGGCCTACTGCCTTTAAAACGTCGTCGCCGGGCTTCATCTTATCAAAATCGGGGTCGTCGTTAAGAACGAGAACGCCGTCGGGAGAGGAATAGGGGAAATCTGCGTTGTCCATTCCCAGCTCCTCGAAGGAGCAGAACATACCGCAGCTTTCTGCGCCCCGAAGCTTACCCTTCTTTATCTTCATAACGGTGTTGTTATGCCTGTCGATAACGGTACCGCCGTCGAGAACTACGGGGATATATGCGCCCTCGAAAACGTTCTGTGCCGCTGTAACAATCTGGATAGTATCCGTTCCAACGTCAACCTGACAAATCCAGAGCTTTTCGCTGTCCTCGTGCTTCTTTATTTCGGTAACCTTACCTAC
>JAEDHF010000005.1 GCA_016297165.1 Oscillospiraceae bacterium
AATATGAGGCATAAGCCAGAATACAACGGCAAAAAAGTTGAAGAACCATTGTTTTCGGAAGCCGCTTAATACCGCCGTCTGGAGCCAGACTACCGCCATAACCGAAAAGGCGATATAATAGAGCAGGTCGTTTCCGAGGAGAGAGATAAGCCCTGCCCCGAGAGAAGCGGCAACAGAGCAGCAGGCGTTAGAAAGTGTGCTTGTGGAGAAAAAGGCGTCAAGCCTGTTGCCTGCTATTCTTGCGAGAATGGGGTGTTTCGACATAAGCCTGTCAAAGCTCGAGCCGAGCATAGCGTCACCTCGTATAATCTTAGTATATCAAAGGCTTAAAACCGGGAGAGTAAAGACCCCCGAAAAAAGCGTCAGGGTAAACAGAATAAGCGCCGATACCGAAAATACCGAAACTGCGACAATATATACGGTTTTTTTACTTTCGGGAAAGGTCTTAAGGAATAAGGTAAGAATAAGGGGCAGAGCCTCGGAAAAAAGGACTGTAAGAGAGGACGCCGCCGTAAGAATAAATAAGGGGAGAAGCCTTCCGTCAAGTACCGCCCCCACAGAAACAGCCGCCGACAGGCTCATAAGCCCGAGAAAACGGTAGCCGTATCCGCCGCCTTGCTTAAGCATTTTTGTCATAAGGGTAAAGAGAAGAGCAGAAATTACTGTAAATACCGAAAGGTAAAGGGGTAATTTCGTTTCACAGGGCGTTCCCGTACAATACAAGAAGCCGAAAAGCTCGTCCTTAAAGGGGAGAAAGATTAGAACCGCTCCCGTCACGAGGGACAAAGCCCATTTTATCAAGGGGTTGTCGGGTAAGAGCAGGAAATATAGGGGGATAAGGAGTAAAGCCGTAGGCGAAAAGCAGGCGGCAAGAAGCATATATCCGCAGTAGCGGAAAAAACGCTTTTCCTCCATATATTTCATTCCGAAGGCAGTCAGAAGAAGTGCTATTGCCCGGGAAAAATCCTCCGTTATTATGAAGGGGAAGCCCAGGGAAATAAAAACTGCCGCTCCGGGGAGAGGGCTTTTACAAAAGCCGTATATGTAATATCCGAAGCCGAGGGAAAGGACGGTTAAAGCCGTTACGGCGAATATATCGCTCCCAAGGCCGAGGAGAGAAAAAAGCTTAGCTAAGAATAATATTCCGAGGGGGAAAGTACCCTTTCCGAGCTCCTCGGGAGAGAGAAGCGCCGCTTCGTTATAAGCGGCTTCGGCGGTAAGAAATGAGCCGCCGCGGAAAAAGAAGGCGAAAAGGGCAAGGAGTACTGCCACAAGGAGACAATATATTCCCTTAAAACGACCCTTCCGACAGATTAAGCCGCAGCCGATAGCTGCAACAGGCAATACATAAAGAAAAATCACAGCGCCGCCCCCCTTATATATCGTCGGACTCAAAGTCCTCGTCGGGGTCAGCCGCATTTTCCAGTATTGCGCTTTTATAATCCGAGCTTTTATCGTATTTTATGTAACAATGGGTTTTTATAACGCCGAGAATAGGAGTACCCGAAAGAGAAATGGCTGAAAGTGCATTCCGTATATCGTTATGGGTAGTTTTATTCTCCCTTACCACGAGGGCAGTACCTGCTGTACGGCCGCTGTAGATAAGTGCGTCGTTGGCGATACAAAGGGGAGGGGTATCTATAACGATATAGTCGTAATAATCCCTCAGCAGTCCGAGAAGCTTATCGAAGTTTCCGTTTCCGATAAGGTCGGCGGGATTAGAGGGGAGAGGCCCCGAGGTAATAACGTGGAAATCCTTTCTTACCTCCGGGTTAATTCCGTCGTAGATATCGCATTCGCCCAGAAGAATATTACTTAGCCCCAGTCGGTTTTTAAGGCGGAGCATCGAGTCAACCCCCGAGCGCCTTAAATCCCCGTCGATAAGGAGAACTCTCTTTTCGAGACGGCTCAGCATTATTGAGAGGTTTATAGCGGTAGTAGTCTTTCCCTCGCCCCGGCATTGGCTCGTTATTACGAAGCTTTTGTTTCCTGCGGCTTTGAGGGCAGTAACTAAGTTGGCGCGAATTTTTCCGTAGGTTTCGGACACAATAAAGGGTGTGTTCTCGTTTATAATGAACTGCCGTGTAACAGAATCGTTTTCATATTCGCCGTATCCTGCCACATGGTCCGCCCCTTTCGAAAAATACACATAACTACACATACTACTATATACTACTATATTATATATCAACTTACTAATTTTGTCAATAAAAATAACATAATTTTTCACTGAAAGGATATGGAATATTTTGGAAGCTAAAAAGAATTTCCCGGGAAAACTTAAGCTTCTCGGTACAGGCTTTATTTCGGGACTTTTAAACGGACTTTTCGGTTCGGGAGGAGGTCTTGCGGCGGTACCTCTTCTCGAAGCCCTCGGAACGGAGCCGAAAAAGAGCCACGCTACCTCTGTCGCCATTATTTTTGTAATGAGCCTTATTTCCGCTATCGGTTATTTTCTCGGCGGAGCAGTAGATTTAAACCTCACCCTCTCCTTTATTCCCGGGGGAATAATCGGAGTAATTTTCGGCTCTCTTGCCCTTAAAAGTATCAACAACGGCCTTTTAAGACGGATTTTCGGAGCCCTTCTCATATATTCCGGGATAAGGATGTTTTTTAAATGAATTTCATTATCGGACTATTTACGGGAATTGCCGCGTCAATGGGTCTTGGCGGCGGCTTTATCCTTATAATTTATCTTACGGTTTTCGGCGGCGCAGATAACCTTACGGCGAGAGCGGCGAATCTTGTGTTTTTCCTTCCCATAGCTCTTTTTTCGGTAATACTCCATAGCAAGAATAAGCTTATTGAGTGGAAAATAATACTGCCCCTTATAATTTCGGGAGTAATAGGCTCCGCTCTCGGAACGCTTTTCGGCTTAGTCATAAACCCACGGATTATCGAGATAGCCTTCGGCGGTGTGCTTGTTTTCGTGGGCATACGGGAGCTTTTCGGGAAAAGAAAGCCTATCGGTAATAAAGAAAAGAATGGCGGTGTATAATTGATTATCACAGGAATACTTTTCGGGAGGACAAAATGGAGGGCTTTTTTAAGGGGATAGAGAGCATAAACAGCGCTGTAACCGGTGTTGTATGGGGAGTACCTATGCTTATTCTTATCATAGGCACGGGTATATATTTATCGGTAAGAACAGGCTTTTTCCAGCTTACGGGACTTAAGCATTGGCTCGGCAGCACCCTTTTCGCCATTTTCAGGAACAAGTCCGTAACAAAATCGGGAGAAAAGAAGGCGATAAGCCAGTTTCAGGCGCTTACCACCGCCCTCGCCGCCTCAATAGGAACGGGCAATATTGCCGGAGTAGCTACCGCCATAGCCGCAGGAGGTCCCGGAGCGGTATTCTGGATGTGGGTTTCCGCCTTTTTCGGTATGATGACGAGCTTTACCGAAAACGTCCTCGGTATCTACTACCGACGAAAAAACAGTAAGGGCGAATGGTCGGGAGGGGCTATGTACTACCTTGAAAACGGGGTAGGAGTGAAAAGGGGAATGAGGCTGTTCGGACGGGTACTTGCGGTTTTATTTGCGGTATTCTGCGTTCTCGCCTCCTTCGGGATAGGGAATATGACACAGGCTAATTCGATTTCCGCGGCTTTAGAATCGGATTTCGGGGTTTCGCCCTTGCTGACGGGGCTTATAATCGCCTTTATCTCCGCTCTTGTGATTATGGGGGGGATAAAGCGGATAGGGGCGGTTACGGAGAAGCTGGTGCCCTTTATGGCGCTTTTTTATATGGCGGGCTGCCTTATTATATTTTTTATGAACTACGGCAATATTCCCTATGTATTCGGGAGTATCTTTTCCTCTGCCTTCGATTTTCGGGCAGTATCGGGGGGCGCAGGCGGCTACATAATTTCGAGGGCTGTAACCATGGGCTTCAAGCGAGGAGTATTCTCCAATGAGGCAGGGCTGGGTTCTTCCGTCCTTGTGAACTGTGCCAGCGACGTCAGGGAGCCCGTAAAGCAGGGTATGTGGGGGATTTTTCAGGTTTTCTTCGATACGATAGTGATGTGTACTCTTACCGCATTTGTGCTGTTGTCCAGCCCTGCAAAGGCGGCGACAATGGAGGAGGCTTTTGGCAGTATTTCTACTGAGCCTTGCTATTTTACTCTTTCCGAAAATGAAAAAGACAGGCTAATCGACGGCGAATGCAGCTTAATACCCGTAATAACGGATAGCGACAGGGAAAGGAACGGTTATCGGGAGCTTCCGGGGAAAACCATATACGGCCAGGAGCTTACCCTACGGTTAAGGGAAGGGAAGGGCGAAAGAGAGGAGGATTTTACCTTTTCCAATATGATGAAGCTTACGGGGATACAGGGTGAAAATGCCGACGGAACGCCTATGACGGATGAAAAGGGTAATCCCGTAATTACGGCGGTAAGGCTCGAGGAGCTTAACGGAGTTCCTCTTGTTACATACGCTTTTTCTATGCACTTCGGGGATATATCGGGAAAGATTATCGCTGTAGCGGTGGTATTCTTCGCCTTTTCAACCCTTATCGGCTGGTCCTATTACGGGGCGAAGGCGCTGGAATACCTTTTCGGGGCGAGGTCGGCAGTGATATATAAGGGGATTTTCGTATGCTTTATTGTTATAGGCTGTACCATGGATTTACGGCTTGTCTGGGGTATTTCCGATACCCTTAACGCTCTTATGGCAGTACCTAACCTTATTGGAGTTCTGCTTCTTTCGGGTACTGCTGTTAAGATTACCCAAAACTATAACGAAAGGAGAAAAGGAAAAAGAATAAAGCCGCTGACTTCGGCGTATAATGACGAAAAAGCTCCGTAGGACTAAATTTTCAGCGAATTACCACAGTATAAAATCAATATACAATCTCAACAAATTTTTAAAATAACATTCGTAGAAAATTCCTATTGAAATTGTGACCGGTTCGTGATAGAATTAAGAACGTTGAGTGGGTAGGTAAGTATCGCCCCTCAGCCTCCAATTTTGCAACACTTCTATTTTTCATAACTTATCTCCTTTATTTTCCCCTGTAGCTTTACAGGGGAAGCTTTTTTTATACCTATGTTGTTAAAACAGAGCTGTTTTTATGAATTATTGTACTGTTTGTTATATTGTATTGTTTCATAGTGCATATAAAAGCAATAGGGCTATTAGGCTAATTTGTAAAAAATGTCCAAAAAAATCATGTTAAATTTTCCACAAAAATTCAGGAATACTATTGATTTTTCTTATTCAATATGCTAAAATGTATATTGTAAAGAATTACTTATCATATTACGAAAGGAGATCTTATATGAAGGACAACTTTACCGAGCTTTTAATGGCGCTTGATTGTGCGGCGTATATCGATGAACAGAGGGAAAACGCAGTTAAGGCGTTAAAGGGCTTTATTTCGGGTAAGAAGAAATCCTCCAACGAGGTAAACGCTACTATCCTTAAATATACGGGAAGCCATTCTGTAGCTTTTGAAAACAAGCCTGTAGCGAAGATAAAGCCTACCGATTATGATATTCCCCTTGACTATACGGGTGCCTGTGCTATGCTTGACGCAGCCCAGTATCTTATGAATAAGGCAGGAGAGCGTTATACCGATACTCCCGAGGAGGAAAGACCCTCTCACGTTGTTATGATAATTACCGTTTTCGGAAGAGATAACGCAAGTAAGACCTGTACATACGAAAAGCTTAAGGAAATGATAGCTCACCAGAGAGATATCTATAAATGGAAATTCTACCTCATTACCGATTTTTCAATCAATATGGAAAAGCTCGGTATCGACGAGGACGATACAATCATTGTAAAGAAGAGCGAAAAGGACTGGTTCAAGGAGCCCTTTAAGGCTCTCGGCGAAATGGTTGAGGAGCATATCAAGGACTGAATAAGGCATGAGCCGCTTGTGTTTTAACGAGCGGCTCCTTTATTTTTATGCACAAAAAATACAATAATAAATATGGCATTATGCTAATTTTTAATCAACCTATTGAAAAAGTTACAGTTTGGGTGTATAATTGTATAGGATAGGGTCAGGATAAATACAGACAGATAATCTCTGACAAAACGGAGGCGCGTATTGTGAAAAAGTTCAGGCAATCTTACTCGTCACAGATTAAAACCCATATAATTATTACCGCTATTATTGCGGTTCTTATAATCGGAATTCTTATCACTATAGCCGTAGGCTACAGAACCAGATCCACCGAAACCATAATAAATGTATCTACCGCTGTTTCCATGTCTTCCGCAAAGGGTACAGCCAACGCTATCGGAAGCTATTTCGAAAGGAGAATCTCGATACTTACCAACCTGTCCTACCTTTTCTGTAGCTGTGAAAACGCCGAAGAGGAGGAGATTGAAAAGATACTGAATTACTGCTATAATATGAACCTGTTTGATGATATAGCGTACATAAACAAAGAGGGCATAGCCTATCACAGGGACGGCAGGGTAAAGAATGTTTCACACCGCGCTCTTTTCCGTCAGGGTATTATCGGCGAAAAGACTACCTTCCTCAATATAGACAACGAATTTGACTCCGGAAATTACGATATATACAGCGTGCCTGTATATAACGAGAACGATGAGATAATTGCGGTGCTTTCGGGTATGGATACTCCCCTTTCCGTAGAGGGCGTTGACTATGTGGAAATTGCAGGAAATGCTGACTGCTACTATCTTGTTGACGAAAGAGGAACTATCCTTATGGCTCCCGAAAACTCTCCCGTAAGGCTGAGAGTGGGCGATGATATATTTGCCAAGACGGGGGATACAAAGGGTCTCGATTATTACCTAAATATCCGTGAAGCCAGCCAGTCCGTTGTAACCGATGTTAACGGAGAGGCTTGTATTATCTCCTGTGTATCAATTCCCGGAAGTGTGTGGTCCCTTCTTGCAGTAACTCCGTACGACGTACTTAAGAGCTATCTCGGCGGAATGTTTGTAATTACTCTCTGGGTAGTAATTATTACAATAGCTGTTATAGCGATACTTACCGCTGTGCTTATTATCCGTATGCTGGGGCTCAGCAAGCATTTCTCCGGCTATGTTGCGGAAAATAAGAAAAGCTATTATGTTGATGAAATTACGAAATATCCCTCCTGGAACAGCTTCAGGGAGCATTACCCCGATTTTATGAAGAATACGGGTACGAGCTATGCCCTTATTTCTCTCGATATAGATAAATTCAAGACTATTAACGATTCCCTGGGCTATGAAGGCGGTAACGAGGTATTAAGACAGCTCGCCGATATTATAAGCAGGAATATCAACAAAACCGATATGTTCGCAAGAAACTCGGGAGACCTCTTCTATATCCTTTTCGCCTACGATAATATTTCCGATGTTCGTAATGCCGTATCGAATATTATCAACGATGTGGATTATATGGATAAGACGGTAAAGATGTATGTATGTATGGGCGTTTATCTTATTATCGACCATAATACAACCGTGGAAACCGCAGTAGGCAGAGCAAACCTTGCCCGCCGCTCCGTAAAGGACCAGAAGCAGAGCAGCTTCGCCTTCTTCGATAACGCTATGATTGAGCGTATAAGAGACGAACGTTCTATCGAAAGCATTATGGAGGAGGCTCTCATAAAGAAGGAGTTCAAGGTTTATCTCCAGCCTAAGTACAGCCTTGAGGACGGAAACGAGCTTGTGGGCGCAGAAGCGCTTGTACGCTGGCTCCACGACGGAACCCTTATTACCCCAAACAGGTTTATTCCCGTTTTCGAAAAGAACGGTTTTATCGTACAGCTCGACTACTATATGTTCGAGGAAGTATGTAAGCTTCAGAAGAAATGGTTTGAAATGGGTCATAGGCCGAAGGTTGTTTCCGTAAATATGTCCCGTCTCCATTTAAGGAGCAAGCATTTCGTAGAGGACCTTGTAGCTATCTGCAACAAATATGATATAGCGACAAAGTATTTCGAAATAGAGATAACCGAATCGGCGGCTTACGAAAACCTCGATATCCTTCTCTCCGTATTCGAAAAGATAAAGAACGTCGGCTTCCACGTTTCAATCGACGATTTCGGAACAGGCTATTCCTCTCTCAATATGCTTAAGGATTTAAAGGTTGACGTTCTAAAGATAGACCGTTCCTTCCTTACCGAAAGTGCAGACGAAAACGAAAATGCAAGCAGAATTATCGCTTGTGTAGTAGCTCTTGCCTCTTCGCTTAATATCTCTACGATATGCGAGGGTATAGAAACGAAGGAACAGGCTGACCTTCTTAAAAAGCTGGGCTGTAATATGGCGCAGGGCTATTTCTTCGCCCGTCCTATGCCTGTTGCTGATTTCGAGAAGCTTGCATACGAGAATTAAAGGAGTGGTATTTTGCCCAACGATAACCTCAATGAAATAGCGGATATGATAGATAACGGGGCAACAGCACTCTTTAATGCCATAAAGTACTGCTACCGTATTTCTGCCGACGATTTCTATAACATAAACGTAAAGGATATTTTTAAGGTAGGTCTTAGTAACGTTACCGACTATGACGCCTTTAAGCATCTCGGAATAACTCTTGATAAGGGAAAGCTGGGGGAAATGGGAACGGACAGCTTCAACGAGGTTCTTTCCGTTATAAGATACTGTTTCGCTATAAGGCTTCCCTTTATGAGAAGATACGCCGTAGAAAGCCAGCTTAAGGATAACCAGCTTCACCGTATTTACGGCATATTAGAGGATTACGGCTTCGCTAATCCCGACGGTATCGTTGAGGATAGCTTCAAATCTATGGCATGGCTCGTAAAAACCAAGAAAAACGAGCCTCCCTTCGATACCGAATGGTTCAGGTGCTGGATTTATACCTATGGTCATGAGCTTGCCGCCATAAACAATCGCAATTTGTTCGTTTTAGGCTGTGCAGACGCACTTTTCCCTCTTTATTATGCAGCGCTGCAGGAGCTGGTAGTTAAGGAGTTCAATAAGATAAAGTAAATAATGAATAGCATTAAAGACTGTCCTTTTTTAAGGGCAGTCTTTTTCGCATTTAGATGTAGGCTTCGGTCGTAATCCCACTTACGGTTCTCGTCACATTTTTCCCCTTTACGCATATTATAAAGAAACAGATTGTTTTAAGGGGTAATGCTTTTATGAACAGCTTTAACTTCATCGGCGGAGATATGAGAATAATATACGGCGCAAAGCGGCTTGGAGAGCGCTACGACTGCCATACCTACGGCTTAGGGGACAGGTCGGATATCGTAATCGAGGCGGCGGATTTCGGAGTTCTTCCTCTTCCTTCTACCTCGGACGGGATAACGATAAATGCGCCGCTTAATAACGGAGAGCCTATCCCTCTTAGCTTTATAAAAAAGGCGGTTAAGCCCGGCGGCGTTGTTTTCGCCGGTAAAAGCTTCCCTCTCCTTAAGGAATACTGCAAGGATAACGGCTATACCCTTATCGACTATTTCGAAAGAGAGGAGCTTCAGGTTATGAATGCAGTTCCTACCGCCGAAGGAACTGTTGAAATCGCTATAAGAGAGCTTCCCGTTACTATAAACGGAACATCCGTTCTTATTACGGGCTTCGGTAGGATTGCTACCGTTACCGCCCGATATTTCCGCGCACTCGGGGCGGAGGTTTACGTTGCCGCAAGAAAGGTCAGCGATTTAGCAAAAATAAGGCTTCTCGGTTATATGCCCGTAGATATAAGGGACGAAAACAGGTTCAGCGAAGCGGTAGGCTCGGTAAGGCTTATTATAAATACCGTTCCTGCGGCGGTTTTCGATAAACGCTGTATCGGCTTTATGGGGAAAAAGACGGTTTTTATAGAGCTGGCTTCCCTTATGAGTCTTGAGGATACGGAAATGGCGGATAAACAGGGGGTTAAGGTTATATGGGCAAGAAGCCTTCCCGGGAAAACCGCTCCCGTAACCGCAGGCTTCGTTATCGCCGATACGATAGCCAATATTGTTATGGAAAGGAGTGTACGGAATGAATAATTTAGAGGGTAAGAAGGTGGGCTTCGCTATGTGCGGTTCCTTCTGCACCTTTTCAAGATGCTTCGAAACGCTCGACAGGCTTATAGACCTGGGCTGTGATATAATCCCGATAATGTCGGAAAATGCATACGGTACGGATACCCGCTTCGGAAAAGCGGAAGAACATATAGAACGTATCAGGGAGAAAACAGGCAAGGATATTATCCATACTATCGTCGGCGCAGAGCCTATAGGGCCGAAAAAGCTTACCGATATTATGCTTATTGTGAACTGTACGGGGAATACGATGGCGAAGCTTACGGCAAGTATTACGGACACGGCGGTTACCATGGCGGTAAAAAGTCATCTCCGCAATAAAAAGCCCGTTCTTATAAATCTCGCCACAAACGACGCTCTTTCGGGGTCGGCGAAGAACATATTCAGTCTTATGAACTATAAGAATTACTATTTTGTGCCGGTATTCCAGGACGATTATTCCCTTAAGCCCTTTTCCCTTATGGGGGATTTTAAGCTTATTCCGAAGGCTCTGGAAGAAGCCCTTGAGGGGCGCCAGTTACAGCCGATAATCGACCCTACAAATATAATCTATCAGGAATAAATAAAGGCTGTACTCAAATAAGGGTACAGCCTTTACTTATTTTATGAAGATAAGCGCCATCGTCACAAGCCCGATAATAAATGGAATATTCCTGAAGAAAAGCTTAAGCTTTTCCTTTTTCGGAATGCCCGAGGGGTTTTCGAAGCGGAATACCTTTTTTACGGCGAGAATAACCGCCGCTATTATTCCTAAGGGAATAACCGCCGTCATTATTATGCCCATCACCTGTTGGACTGCTGTTACGGCTTCGGTGTGCTCCTGCCCGAAAATACCTTCAGGCATATAGGAGATAACCGAAACGATAAGATTGTTCGCCGAATGGAGAATTATCGAGGGCAGTATGCTGTTGGAGCGCACTGTGATAATGCCCAGGAAAATACCCGAAATAAGAGCATAGGCAAGCTGGTCAACGTTACCGTGGAAAAGGGCGAATATAGCCGCGGAAATAAGTATAGCGGTAAGGTCGCCGTATTTTCGGAGAGGTTTCAGGAGAAAGCCACGGAATATTACCTCTTCACATAAGGGAGCGATTATAACGGTACAAAGGCTAAGGGTAAGAAACTGGAAAAGATTATTGGGCATTGAGTTGGAAAACGCCGCCGATGGGAGAGGCGTTCCGAACATGGAGTTAAGCGCCTTTGTGATAAATTCGGTAATCATAGTACCGATAGAGGAAAAAGCTACTCCGCTTATAAAAATAAGGATAAAATCCCCCTTAAAGCGGCGGTAGTCCTGTTTCGGGGCGGAAAGAGCCTCATTTTTGAAGATTACTGCCGTAAAAATAAGAGGAAAAAGATAGGCGGCAAGCTCGTTTATCATCAGGGTTATGAAATAATAGCCGTCGGGCAGGGGCAAAAGGGGGTCGAAGGCAGGCTTTCCGCCTAAAAGCCACACCATAAGGACGTAGAAAAGATATATCAGTATCCTCGAATTAACGAAGAGAAGCCCCATGGCAAGGCCATATTTCCCTATGAGAGAGGATAATTCCCCTTGTTCCTTTTCCTTTAACGAGAGTTCTGAAAAAAATCCCATTTATTTCACCATCAGACTACTGAACCAGTCGGATATAAGACCGGAAGAAAAGCCCGTAAAGATGTCAACAATCAGCAGCACGCTTATCAGCAAGGGAACGTTGGTAATAAGAATTTTTACCTTAGTGCTGTTATTTACCTCGCCCCATACTTTCTCCACCTTATAGCGCTTAATCTGCTTGATTTTGATTATTGCGAGGACAAGCCCCACTATAATAAGAATTATAAGTGATACCATATATATGCCGAAAAGGGCTACCATAAACATATCGCTGTCGGGTATTCTTTCCGTAGAGCCGCTCATAACGTATTCCTGAACGCTGGGGGTGTTAAGAAGGAGCGTACTTATAACGGAAAGCATATTTACAATAGCGTGGATTATGGTTGAAGCGAGAATTCCTCCCGTAGCGTAGGTAATATAGCCGAGGGCAACGCCCATAGCTGTCGTATAGAAGAACTGGCTGAAATTACCGTGGAGAAGTCCGAAGAAGATAGCGGAAGCGAAAATAGCGAGACCGTTTCCGTACTGCTTAAGCTCACTGAAAATAAGTCCTCTTACCATAAATTCTTCGAAAACAGGAGCAATAAAGCCTGCAAGAACCATAAACACAAGCCCTGTTTCAAGGCTCATAGGTAATGCCGAGGATATGGGGTTATCCGCTACGGTTTCTCCTGCCAGCTTATTAAGCAGAAAAATAACCACCATTGTAAGAATATTGAAAATCTGGGCGAAGCCGTAAACCGCTACGGTGTTGCTTAAGGCTTTTCCGAGATTTTTCGGCTTGTGATAAAGCTGTTTCAGGGATTTTTCCGAGTTTTTATAATACCTGAACATAAAAAAGCCGATAACCGAGGGTAAAATCTGAAGAAAAAGGGCGGAAAGAATAACGTTAATCGTATAGAGCTCGGTATAGGACGCCGTATCTATGAAGGGCAGAAGCGCAGCGTTAATAACCACGTCCGCCACAATTCTCAGCAGGAAGCAGGTAAGTGCAAACATACCCACAAGCAGAGCGCTTTTCTTATATTTCGCCATTAAATCCTCTTTTTCGGTAAGTAGCTCTTCCATTTTAATTCCTTTCAATTATGCCTTTCTTATACGCTTCGAGTTCTTTTCCCAATGTTCAATTACCTTAGCCGCCGCTCTTTCTACAACAAGACTGTCCGCAGGGATTTTGCCTGTTACGGTGGAGCCTGCGCCTGTCGTAGCGTTTTCGCCGATTTCTACGGGAGCGATAAGGTTGGTGTTACAGCCGATAAAGGCATGGTCGCCGATAACGGTACGGAACTTGTTTACTCCGTCGTAGTTGGCGGTTACACAGCCGCAGCCGAAGTTTACGTCCTTTCCTACGTCGCTGTCGCCGATATAGGTAAGGTGGGCTACCGAGGTTTTTACTCCGATTTCGGCGTTCTTTATCTCTACGAAGTCGCCGATTTTTACTCCGTCATGAAGAACGGTATCGGGACGAAGCTGAACGAAGGGTCCTGCCTTAACGTTATTTCCTACTTTTGCGCTATATGCCTGAACGTTATTGAGGGTTACGTTATTTCCTACCGCCGTATTTTCGATAAGGCTGTTGGGACCTATGATACAGCCCTCTCCGATTACGGTTTTTCCTCTTATAATCGTGTTGGGCAGGATTTTCGTATCTCTTCCGATTACTGCGTCCTTACCTATTATGATACCGTCGGTACAGGGGAATTCAACCCCCTCATCAAGAAGCCTTTCTATAACCCTCATTCTTGCCTTTGTGTTAAGGTTAAGTAAATCTTTTCTGCTGTTTGCGCCAAGGACGATATCGCTGTTTTCCGAGATAAAGGCGCCTGCCTTACCGCTTTTTGATTTTATGATGCCTACTGCGTCGGTGAGATAGTATTCTCCGCTTGCATTGGCAGTAGATAAAAGGGGAAGAGCCTCCTTAAGAGCCGTCGATTTGAACCAGTACACTCCCGAGTTGATTTCGTTAATCATAAGCTCTTCGGGGGTACAGTCCTTTTTCTCCGTAATCCTTAAAAGTCCGCCATTTTCGTCACGGATTATTCTTCCATAGGAGCCGGGGTCGGCTATTTTCGCAGTAACCACAGTCACATCGTTATCGGAATAGGTATGCTCGTTAAGGGATTTAAGTATAGTATCGCTGTCGATAAAGGGAGCGTCGCCGCAGAGAATAAGTACGTTTTCGCCCTTTTGGAGCATATCTGCCGCCTGCATAACCGCGTGACCCGTACCCTTACGCTCCGTCTGCATAAAGGTTAAGAATTGTCCCTTTTTCGCTATGTATTCCTTAACTGTATCTGCGCCGTTTCCTACCACAACGCCGATATTTTCGTCGGGGAAGCCCGACTCCTTAACGCTGTCCATTACCCAGCCTATCATAGGCTCTCCTAAGACCTCGCACATAACCTTAGGCCCCGAGGATTTCATTCTTGTACCGTCTCCTGCGGCTAAAATGATAGCAGATATATTCATAAAGCATTATTCCTTTCAGTAAATTCATTCAACCCTCATTATCTCATATTTTCATAAAATAATCAAGCCCTTTCTGTACTATAAATTACGTTGATTTTATAAAAAATTTGTGATATACTGTTGTAGTGAATAACGAATAATTGCGGTATTGGCTTGTGCATAAGGTGAAATACATTATTATTCTTTGTTCAAAAATTGCCCGTTATGTGAGGTAGCTATGATAAAGGAACTTGAAAAACGACCGGAGGAATTTGTGGCGGCAGTTAAGGAAGCTGCCGATAAATACGGTATAAAGGAGCTTTCCGAAAGAGCAAGAGCGGAAAAGAACCCCGTTATCGCCTTCGGGGCGGTTTATAATGCAGTAAAGGAAGGGCTTCATCTTACTCCCTTTGATGAACAGATTATGGCAGGAGGCTTTCTTGACGACGAAGCTATCGTTGAGCTCCCTACGGGAGAGGGTAAGACTATAGCCGCAGTTTTCGCCGCCTATTACAGTGTATGCAAGGGTCTGCCCGTTCATATCCTTACCTTTAACGATTATCTCGCTAAGCGTGACAGAGAGTGGATGAAGCCCGTTTACGACCTTTTAGGGGTTTCTACCGCTTATATTACCGAAAAAACCCCCGAAGCCCGGCGCCGTGAGGCCTATAATGCCGAGGTTTTATATATTACCGTTAAGGAATGCGGCTTCGATTTTTTAAGAGATTTTCTCGTTTTTGATGAAAAGGAAGCGGTAGGAAAGGGCTATATAAGGGCAATCGTTGATGAGGCGGATTCGGTGCTGATTGACGAAGCGAGAATTCCTCTCGTAGCGGCAGGAAAAATTAAAGCCGAGAAGGACGAGACTCTCCCCGAAATATTCGATTTTGTAAAAACTCTTTCCGAGGAGGACTACGAGCTTAGCCACGAAACGGAAAACGCCTATCTTACCTCAAAGGGCGAAAAGCGTGCGGAAGAATATTACGGTATCGAAAATATATACGACGAAGAGAATAACGAGCTTTTAGGCAGGATAAACGACTGCCTGAAGGCGCTTTATATCCTTACCGAGGATAAGGATTATATCGTTAAGGACGGTTCGGTTAAGATTATCGACCGGTTTACGGGAAGGGTATCGGAAAACAGAAGCTATCCCGGAAATTTACAGGCGGCTGTTGAAATAAAGCATGACTTAAAGGTAACGGAAAGGGGCGTAGTAATGGGCTCCGTTCCTATCCAGTTCTTTATCCGTCAGTATAAGTACGTTTCGGGAATGACGGGAACTGCACAGTCGGGAAGAGAGGAGTTCGAAACACTCTACGGTCTTACGGTAAAGGCGGTAAGCCCCCACGTCCCCTCACAGCGCACAGATTTACCCATGGCGGTTTATTTCGACGAGGAAGCGAAGCTAAGGGCGGTTGTAAGGGAGATAAAGGAAGCGAACGGAAGAAAACAGCCCGTTCTCGTCGGAACAGACAGCATAGAGCAGAGCGAAAGGCTTTCGGTACTTTTAAAGGACGAGGGTATAGCCCATAATGTGCTGAATGCGAAAAATGACGAAATGGAAGCGGAAATAATTAGTAACGCAGGACTACCCTCGGCGGTAACCATTTCCACCAATATGGCAGGCAGAGGGGTAGATATAAAGCTTGGCGGCGCTGACGAAAAATTGAGAGATGAAGCGGTTGGGGCAGGAGGCCTTTACGCCATAGGTACCTTTCTTGCGGAAAGCGGACGAATTAACGACCAGCTAAGAGGAAGAGCCGCAAGACAGGGCGATCCGGGACAAAGCAGGCTTTTCGTTTCCCTTGATGAAGAAATAATGACGGTAAATAAGCTTAAAACCCTTATTCCTGCAAGAAAATATCCCGAAAAAACGGCGGAGGAAATAACCGAAAAGACAGTATTAAAGGAAGTAGCCCGAATCCAGCGTATTTCACAGGGCAAAACCCTGGACGAGCGTGAAAGGCTTCTAAAATTTACCATGATTGGCGAAAAGCACAGGGATATTACCTTTGCTGCAAGAAAACGCTATCTGACCGGAGAAAGGGAGCCCCATTTCTGGCAGGACTGCTTCCCCGAGGAATATGCAACCGCAGTTAAAAAATACGGCGAGGAAAGGGTTAATAAGCTTCAGCACGAATATATCCTTTCGGTAATAAATACGCAGTGGAGCAGGTATCTCGAATTTGCTTCATATTTAAGAGAGGGCATTCACCTTTCCGCTATCGGCGGGAAAAATCCTGCCGACGAGTATAATATCGGCTGTGAGGAATACTACGAAACCATAGAGGACAGGATAACCGAGGATATGGGCGAGGGGCTTAGCCGCCTTATAGAGGAGGGCATAGATAATTTCACCGTTTTGAAGCCCTCGGAGATTTCCACCTATCTGCTTGATGAAAGCGGCGACGAGTTAGCGAGAAAATCCCTTATGGAAGCTCTTCTCGGGGATAGCGGCGAGGAAGAGGAAGAATACGGCGAAGAAGAAAACGAGGATACGGAGAAAGAGGACGAAAGTATAGAGGATAAGCCTAAAAAGGGCTTTTTCGCCTCTCTTTTCGGTAAAAAGAAATAACGAGGTTAATATATGGAAACAATAGCGGCAATAGCCACGCCCCATGCCGAGGGCGGTATCTCGGTTATAAGGATTTCGGGAGACAGGGCGATAGAAATAGCCGAAAAGGTATTTTCTCCCATAGGAGATAAGAAGGTAGCCGAAATGAAGGGCTATACCGCCGCCTACGGAGAGATAAGGGACGGCGAAAAAAGGCTTGACGACGGGGTACTTCTCGTTTACAGAGCGCCTCATAGCTACACGGGGGAAAACGTGGCTGAAATATCCTGCCATGGCGGTTTATATATCACAAAGCGTATTCTTTCCGCCTGTATAAGCGCGGGGGCAGCTCCTGCACAAGCAGGAGAATTCACCAAAAGAGCCCTTCTTAACGGAAAGCTTTCTCTTACACAGGCTGAAGCGGTAGCGGATATTATTTCCGCCCAGAATGAGCAGTTTCTCCTTTGCAGTAAGGCGCAGAGAGAGGGCTCTCTCTACAGGCGTATTTCCGCCGTTTCGGAAAAGCTTTTATCTATCGTTACTCTTATTCAGGCATGGATTGACTATCCCGACGAAATGGAGGACGATTTCGACGGTAAGCTTGAGGAACAAAAGCTAAGAGGGGCGAAGGAGGAGCTTGACAGCCTTATCGGCAGCTTCGGCGTTGGTCAGCTTATGCGAGAGGGAATACCCTGCGCCATTGTGGGACGTCCCAACGTGGGAAAATCTACCCTTATGAACCTTTTAAGCGGCGAGGAGAGAAGTATCGTTACCGATATTGAGGGCACAACCCGTGATATCGTGGAAGAAACGGTTATGTTAGGGGACGTTATGCTTCGCCTTGCGGACTGTGCAGGAATCAGGGAAACTGAGGATATTGTCGAGGGTATCGGCGTTGAGAGAATGCTCAAGAAGGTGGATTTATCCGCTCTTATTTTTGCGGTTTTCGACGGAAGCAGGGAGCTTTCTTCCGATGATATGCGGCTTATTGAAAAGCTACGGGATAAAAACGTTATCTGCATTATCAATAAATCCGACCTTCCGCAGAAAATTGATAAGACAAAGCTTTACGACGCCTTCGGGGAATATATCGAAATAAGCGCAAAAAGCCCCGAAGCTATTGAGACCGTTACCGCTGAAATAAAGAAAAAATCGGGTCTTTATAAGCTTGACACCGGGGCAGGCTTTATCGCCAACGAGCGGCAGAGAAAATGCGCAGTTGAAGCGAGGGATTTTATAGAGGAAGCCTATAACGCTTTGTGCTCGGGGGTAACCCTTGACGCTGTTGGGATAATGTGTGAAAACGCTCTCGACAGGCTTTATGAGCTTAACGGCGAAAACGTTAGCGAAGCGGTAATAGATAGCGTATTCAAGCGCTTTTGCGTGGGTAAATAGCAGACGGACGATAAACCGTATATTTGTTCGGGAAAGGAAAAACTATGCTTAAAATAATCTGCGGCGAATGGGGAACGGGAAAATCCACCCTTATGTATGAGCGAATAAAGGAGCTTTCCGAAAAGGGAAAGAAAATCTGTCTTTTCGTTCCCGACCAGTTTTCTTTTGAAGCAGAAAAAATCATATATAAAAAAATTAACCGTAGGAACGCCGAAAACGTAAGGGTTTCAATGTTTTCCCGTATGGCGCAGGAAATCCTTTCGCTTTACGGCGAGAAAAAGGAATATGCCGACGATATCGTGAAGAATATGCTTATGCTTCGGGCTCTTCGGGAAAAGGCGTCGGAGGGCAGTCTCCAATTCTACGGCAGTCAGTATAAGAAAAAGGGCTTTCCGGGCTTCGCTCTTAAAACCGTAGGAGAGCTAAGAAATGCAGGACTTTCTCCTGCCGGCTTACGTGAGCTTATTCTTAAGGGTGACAGCTTTCCCGAAATGCTTGAAAAGAAGCTTAACGATATTTCCGAAATATATTCCGCTTATGACAGGCTTTTAAGAGAAGGCTTCGACGACAGGCTTGACGATATAAGACGGGCTTCGGAGATTATTTCCGAAACGGATATTTTTAGTGATACATACTGCTTTTTCGACTGCTTCGATAGCTTTTCGGGCAGTCAGCTTTCCTTTATCGGAGCCCTTCTCGGTAAGGCTCCCGAGGTTACCTTTACTATTACGGCGGACTGCCCCCACAGCAATAAAAGCGAATTCCTCGATAGGGTAAGGCTCATAGGTAAGCTTCAGGAAATGGCGGAGGAAAAGGCGGAAATAACCGTACTTTCGGAAAAATACCGTAATAAATCACTTGTAAGCGCTGTTGAAGCTAAGGATATGTGGCAGGAATGCGACTATATCTGCGCCCGTATAAAAGAACTTATCGACGAGGGCTACAGATACAGGGATATAGCCGTTCTCGCCCCCGGCGAAAACTACAGCGCAGTACTTAAGGGCGCTATGAAAAAGTACGAAATACCCTGCTTTATTGATGTTCCCGAGTCGGTTATTTCGAAATCCTTTGTAAGGTTTGCGGTTTTCGCTCTTAAGGCGATGTCCTTCGAAACCGAGGATATTCTCCGCTATGCGAAAAGCGGCTTTGTGCGCCACGAGGGGAAAAAGACCATAAGCGATATCGACCTGGACAGTCTCGAACGCTTCGTAAGAAAATATGATATAAGAAAAAAGGACTGGAAAAGGGACTGGAGCGCCTGCTTTAAAAGGGAAGAGGACAGGGAATATACCGAAAGCCTTGAAGCGCTGCGAAAGAGCATAATACTGCCCTTAGAGGAGCTTAAGAAAAGTATAACGGATACCGACGGCGACGTTATTACGAAGGAACTTTGCGACTTCCTCTGCAATAAAATGGACATAAACACAACCATTTACGGCAAGTGCCTGAAACGCAACAAGGAGGGCGAACCCGTAGAGGTTGATAACGCAAAAATGGACGCCTATAGCTCCCTATGGGACGATGTTGTTACGGTTTTCGAGTCGGCATATCGTGCTCTTTCGGGTTATCCTCTTTCTGTGGAGGAATATACCGATATACTTGTTTCCGCTCTGTCTGCGGTTACCGTTTCAAATCCTCCCCAGGTTCTTGACGCTGTCACCGTAGGCGACACAAAGCGAAGCCGCTTCGATAAGATAAGGGCGGTGTTCATCTGCGGCTTTAACGAGGGAGTTTTCCCCGTACCGCCTAAGGTTTCCGAAGCCTTTACAAGCAGCGAGAACGAAGCTCTTGCGGAACACGGCATAGCCATAGGCTCCGACCGCTTAAGCCGTTATTCCGAGGAGCTTTTCGAGCTTAGGCGATGCCTTGAGCTCCCCGAGGAAAGGCTATATATTTCCTATCCCGTTATAAGCGACAGCTTCGCTTATCTTGAGCCCTCCGCAAGGCTTGAAGCCATTACCGATAAATACGGTATTTCTGTTGAAAGCGCCGACGACTTAGGAGCGGAGTTTTACTGCCGTACCGAAAAGGCGGCGAAAAGATATTTAGCCTCGATTTATTCCGATTACGGAAGAAAAGGCGAGAAAAATGCACTTATCGGTATTCTGGATAAGGATTATTCCGATATGCTCTATAACGCTTCGGGGGAGCGTAAGGATAAGGACAGACATATTCTAAAAAAGGAAAACGCCGAGAAGCTTTTGCCCCTGCCTGCCTATTCGCCTACCGCCTTTACCGCTATGGGGGACTGTAAGTTCAAGTATTTCTGCAAATACGGGCTTAAGCTTAAGGAGGAGGAAACGAGAGAAATAGACAGGCTTCTTGTGGGGAACGTTATACATTTCTGTCTCTGGCGGCTGTTCAGCGACTATCTCGACAGGAGAGAGGAATTCGTAAGTCTTTCCGACGGGGAGATAAAAAAGCATATTGATGAAAGCACCGACAGATATACAGAGCTTAACTATCCCGAGGAGCTTGGCGGCTCGGAGCGTTTCAATTATCTTGTAAAAAGGATAGGCGGCTTCGCCTATAAATCCGCTCTTAAAATGAGGGAGGAGATAAAGGAAAGCGGCTTTTATCCCGAAGCCCTCGAAGAAAAGCTTGAATTCGATTTCGGAGATATAAGGATAAAGGGAGCCTGCGACAGGGTGGACAGCCTTATAAAGGACGGAAAGAAGTATATCCGAGTTATCGACTATAAGCGAGGGGACAGGAAATTCAGCCTTACGGATATATATAATGGCGGAAACCTGCAGATGCTTATCTATCTTTTCGGACTTTGCGGCGAGGGGGCTCTTCCCTCCTCGGTAATGTACGTTCCCGTAGGAAAGGATAAGCTTTATAAAAGCGGTTTCTCCGACCCCGAAAGGGCAAGGCACGAAAGTGAAAAAGCGTATGTAAAAAGCCACACTCCCCACGGGCTTATAGTAGAAGGCTCTCCGGAGAAAGAAGAGCTTAAGAAGCTTGAAGAAAGGCTTTCCGAGCGTTACGGAAATGCAAGAAACGGTTATATAAAAATGGAAGATATATCGGGCAGCGCTTTCGAAGCCCTTAAAAGCTACTGCTGTTCCTTTGTTAACGCAAAGGTCAAGGAGGTTGTAAGCGGTATGGCGGGAGCCTGTCCCGGCAGCTCGGAAAGCTGTGAATACTGTGAATACAGCCTGTTCTGCGGCGTAAAGGAGGATTATTATGGAGAATCCAAAGAAGATGAAATGGACTGATGAACAGGAATACGCCATAAACTACCGTGGCGGCGCGGCTATTGTTTCTGCGGCGGCAGGAAGCGGTAAAACCGCCGTCCTTGTGGAAAGGGTAATGAGGCTTATTCTTAACGAGGAGAACAGAATAAACGCCGACGAAATAGTTATAACTACCTTTACACAAAAGGCGGCGGCGGAGCTTAAGGCGCGCCTTTCGGCGGCACTTTCTAAGGCTCTCTCCGAAAAACCCGAAAGCGTTTTTTTAAGGGAACAGTCCCTTCGCCTTAACGACGCAAGCATTTCTACCATAAGCTCCTTCTGTCTTAATCTTATAAGACGAAACAGCGCTATGCTCGAAATTTCTCCCGATTTTTCAATTCTTGACGAATCGGAGGAGAAGCTTATTCTTTCGAAGGCGGTGGACGCTGTTATTGAGGAATTCTGTGAAAAGGGGGATAGAGAGGAGAGAGAACGGCTATATGACTGGTACGGGGACGAGGACGACGGGGCGATAGCCGAAATTGTGGCGAAAATGTACCGCTTTTCCCGAAATCTTATCTCTCCCCGTGAATACTTCGATAAATGGCTGGGCTACTATGAAAAGCCCGGGGAATATATACGGGATATAGGGAGTATATTTTTTCAGAAGAATATAGCCGAAGGGGTAAAGGAGCTTCTTAATATGGCGGCGGAAATATGTAATGACGCAGAAAGCTCGGATAGCGAAAAGGTGAAAGCCTTCGGGGAAGAAATTATGGCTATAGCGGAAATTTTTTCCGATGTAACGAAGGATAACCTTGCCGAAAAGCTAAAGGCGGCAGGAACAACCAAAATCCCCTCAACCCCGAGAAGCACAAAGGATTACGACAATTCCTACCTTAAAGCCCTGCGGAGCGATTTCGTAAAGCAGCTTGATGAGATAACCGAAAAGGGCAGGCTGTATCTGAAATGCGAGGGGGATATAAGGGAATGCTATCCTGTTCTTAAAACCCTTATTTCGCTTACCGAGGCTCTCGATAAGGAATATACCGAGAGAAAGGCGGCGGTTAATAAGTACGATTTCTCGGATATTGAGATACTGACCCTTAAGCTATTAAGAGATGAAAGGGGAGAGCCTACCCCTGCCGCAAGGGCAATAGCGGAAAGTACGGCGGAAATAATCGTTGACGAGTTTCAGGACAGTAACGATATTCAGTACGAGATTTTCCGACTTATTTCGAGGAATAAATCCAATCTCTATTTCGTAGGGGATATAAAGCAGTCAATCTACCGCTTCCGTGGAGCTAATCCTCTCGTTTTTTCAAGGCTTACCAAGGATCCCGATTTTACCGTAATAAATCTCAACAAGAATTTCCGCAGCAACGATAAGGTTATTTCCGCAGTTAACAGTATCTTTACAGGGCAGATGACCGAGGAGCTGGGCGACGTTAACTATGACGAAAGCTGTGCATTACGGCAGGGGAATACCGACTATATCAGCGGCGAGGAGCATAAGGCGGAGTTTACCGTTATTATGGGAGAAAGCGCAGGAGACGCAAGAGAAAAAGAGGCGGAATACATAGCCTGCCGTATTCTTGAAATGGTGGAAAAGGGCTATGAAATTACGGTAAAAAAGGATAAAAGACCATGTCGCTTCGGTGATTTCGCCGTCCTTATGGGAAGATACAGCGCTAATATACATATATATAAGAAGGTTTTCGACCGTTACGGAATACCCTACGAGGCTAAGGAGGAAAGCGGCTTTACCGATTATTCCGAGGTGAAATGCGCCCTTTCTCTTCTTAAAATAATAGATAACCCCTATAAGGATAAGGAGCTTACCGAGGTTATGATGAGGCCGCCATATTTGTTTACGGTGGACGAAATGGCGAGGGTAAAGCTTTCGGGGGGCATTAAGCATAAATTCCTCTATTCGGGACTTTGTAAAGAGGCTCTTACCGATATGAAATGTAGCCGCTTCTTAGCGGAGCTTAAGGAGCTAAGGGACTATTCGGGAGAAAATACGGTAGAAAGCCTCGTAAGAAAAATATACGAGGAAAGCGATTTCAGTACAGCCATAATATCCTCTCCCGACGGAAGAAAGAGGGACGAAAACCTTAAGCTTCTTATCCATTACGCTTCGGTTTTCTCGGAGGGCGGCGGAGGAAGTCTTTCCGATTTTATCGGCTTTATGGATAGTATCAGGAAAAAAGAGGTAAAGCTTACCCGTCCCCAGGACAGCAGGTTCAGCGACCACCGTATAAAGCTTATGACGGTTCACGGCTCAAAGGGTCTGGAATTTCCTGTATGCTTCGTGGCGAATCTTTCCAATGAGTCGAAAAACCGTGAGAACAGGTATATCTGTCTCGACCCGGATAAGGGAATAGGTATGAGAGTTATTGACCGGGATAATATGCTCCAATCGGATACCCTTTCCTACGATATCGTAAGCTCGGAAAACTGCCGACTTGATATAAGCGAGGAAATGCGGCTTCTTTATGTTGCTGCAACAAGAGCTAAGGAAAAGCTTATCTTTACCGCTCCGAGAGCCCGTAACGCTAAATCGGAGGATATGCACTATAAATGGGTTTCCCGAAGTGCAGTCGGAAACAGCGGTATCTTCACGGCGGAGGTTATAGAGAATTATTCTCCCGAGGAGAGAAAAGCTGACATATCGGAAAATGAAAAAAAGACGGTTATAAGACCCTTTACGGAATACGGCTACCGACCCTTTACCCTTATTCCCTCGAAGGTTACCGCTACACAGATCGGCGTAAAAAGCGTTGATGATTTCGCCCTTAAGAGCGATAAGATAAGCCGCTTTTTACGTACTCCCTCCTTTCTTAAGGAGGAGGAGAGGGGTAAGCTTACGGGAAAGAAGAGGGGCGACGCCTACCATAAGGCTATGGAGCTTTTAGACTTCGGGGGCGACTGTACACAGCTTGACCGCCTTATGGAGAGGGGAAAGCTTACTGCCATAGAAAGAATCTCCATAGAGGACGAGGATATTTCCGCCTTTTTGTGCAGCAGTCTTTGCAAAAGGGCAGTCGCAAGCGGGAAAATCAGAAGGGAAGCTCCGATTTTCTGTGAGTACGACCCGAAGCTCTGGGGAGATTTCGGGATTTCGGGCTGGGAGAAGGGCGAGGAGCGCCCCTTTGTGCAGGGTATAGCGGATATGTATTTTGTCGAGGAGGGGGAGATAGTACTCGTTGACTATAAAACCAATGTTAACGTTACTCCCGGTGAGCTTATCGAGGAGTATAGGGGTCAGCTTTCTATCTATAAAACCGCCCTTGAAGAGATGACGGGTATGAGGGTTAAGGAATGTTATCTCTATTCTTTTTGGCTTGATGAAGCTATCGGGGTGTCTGTGTAATGTAAATGTTTCAAATTTTATGCAAAGTGTATAAAAAACTTTATTCATTTTGTTGATATCGGACTATTGATATTTTTTTTAGATTATGTTATACTTACAAAGTAAATTATTGTATGCCCTTGATGATGGGCTATTAACACAATGGAGGACAAATTATTATGAAATTAAGAAAAGTATTATCCGCTGTTGCAGCAGCTGCTGTTGCAACATCCGCTCTTGCAGTAGCAGCTTCCGCTGCAGACTACAACGGCTACATCAGCTTCCAGACATCTCAGTATTCTTTCCGTAACAGCTGGGACGACGGTAGCTACGGTAAGGCAACCCCTTATTTCAACAGTTATATTGCTTGGGGCGGTAACGATCCCGAAACATGGCCTCAGTACGAGGATAATTTCGATTACGAACTCGGTGGCTCCGGCGGATATGTTCTTCCCGCTACATACACTGATGTTGCTATCACAGGCGACGGCACATACACTGTAGAAGCTAAGGATCTTGACTGGGCTATCACAGGCGACAAGGATTTCAACCTCATTTACGTTTCTACAGATATTGCTAAGGACGCAGGAGTAACATGTACATCCGCTACAATTTATGTTGACGGTACCGCAGTTAAGACTGTTGAGAACCCTATTTGTGACGACCAACAGGCATATTTCAATATCGCTTTAGCTAACATCTGGAATCCTGAAATTGGCGGTTATGGTCTTGCATTCCCCACAGAATCCCTCAAGATCGAATTCACATTATCCGGTCTCGGCGGCGGTGCAGCTACTGAAGCTCCCGCTGAAGAAGCTCCCGCAACAGGCGATGTTGACGCAGCTACAGACAGCACAAAGGGCTCTCCCGACACAGGTGTTGCTGACGTAGCAGCAGTTGCAGGTCTTGCAGTTCTCGCCGGCGGCGCATTCATCGTTGCTAAGAAGAGAAAGTAATTAAGTCTTACTTAATGAATACACAATTAACCGCACCGTAATGGTGCGGTTAATTTTTTGCGGCGGTATGTAAATGATTACACGGTTTATTAAAACAACAGTACAAAATGCCATATTCGATAGAATAATTTTGGCTAAAATGCGCATTGTCTTTAGGATAGAAAATAGGTATAATGTAAGTATGGTTTTTATGCCACACTAATGATTTTTATGGAGGACACTCAAAATGAAGTTAAGAAAATTATTTGCTACTTTAGCTGCAAGCGCAGTAGCAGTATCAACAATGGCAGTTGCAGCTTATGCTGAACCCATGGAACAGGGTATCTTTGTAATCGGTTTCGGCGACGCTGACTGGAAGGCTGCCTTCTGGGGTAAGGATGGCGACGTTCTTGATTCCAGCTACGAGCAGACTGCTGTTCTCGACGGCAATGGTACTTACACAGTATCCTTAGATCTTTCTTCCGGCTATACTAACGAAGGTCATGTTGACGAAGAAACAGGCGAACCCACTGTTTATACAACTGGTAATTCCATCGGTGCTATGGGTCTTCATATTTATGGCGAATATCCTACATTAGGTGTTGACATTCAGTCCGTAACAATCGACGGCGTAGAATTCCCTCTCCAGGGCGCTTCCTACACCAATGATGAAGACGGTGGAAGAAGAACAAACATCTATAATGCGTGGGCTACTTTCGATGCTACTAAGGAAGATGTTATCACTAAGGACGCTGCTACAGCTACTCCTACAGTTATCGACATTTCTTCTTTAGGCGAATGGTCCAAGATTGAAGTTACATTCGAAGTATATGGCCTTGATGAGGCTGAAGAAGCTCCTGCTGAAGAAGCTCCTGCTGAAGAAGCTCCCGCTGAAGAAGCTCCCGCAACAGGCGACGTTGACGCAGCTACAGACAGCACAAAGGGCTCTCCTGACACAGGTGTTGCTGACGTAGCAGCAGTTGCAGGTCTTGCAGTTCTCGCCGGCGGCGCATTCATCGTTGCTAAGAAGAGAAAGTAATTTCCCTTAAAAACTAACAATAAAAGCTCCGTATGAAAATACGGAGCTTTTTCTATGCTTATGTGAAAAGTATAAAAGCATCACAAAAAGAAAGGATATCGGTTCTTTCGAGCCGATATCCTTTCTGTATATGGGAGGAAAATGAAATAAACTAATTAGCCTTCATATTCGCTGAACTTAGGAGCGTTAGCGATTACGTCTGCCTCTAAGTTAGAGGGGAGCTGTTCGTATCTTGCGAATTCCATGGTGAACCAGCCCATGCCCTTAGTCATCTGACGGATAACGGTAGCCAGGTCGCCCGTTTCAGCCATAGGAAGCTCGGCGGCGATTTCGGTCAAGCCCGTTTCAACGGGGGTCATACCAAGAACAGCGCCCCTGCGCTTATTTACGATACCCATAACGTCGCCGGTATTATCGTCGGGTACAATAAAGGAAACGTTCTCGATAGGCTCAAGGAGACAGGGAGAAGCCTGCGCAAGTCCTGCCTTATATGCTAAGTGAGCCGCCATTTTAAATGCCTGTTCGGAGCTGTCAACGGGGTGATATGAACCGTCGAAAAGGGTAGCCTTAAGGCGTACTACGGGGTAGCCTGCGAGAACGCCGTGAACTATGCTTTCCTGAAGTCCCTTTTCTACGGCAGGGAAGAAGTTCTTCGGAACGCTTCCGCCGAATACTCTTTCTTCGAAGAGTAATTCGTCCTTATCATGGGGTTCGAATTCAATCTTAACATGACCGTACTGACCGTGACCGCCTGACTGCTTCTTGTGCTTTCCTTCGACGGAAACCTTCTTACGGATTGTTTCGCGGTAAGCGATAACCGGCTCTTCGAGAATAACCTCAACGCCGAATTTGTTCTTAAGCTTCTGAACTGCGGCGTCGATATGCTGTTCGCCGAGACCGCCGATAATACGCTGGTGAGTTTCGTGGTTATGCTCGTAGCTAAGGGTTCTGTCCTCTTCGAGAAGTCGTCTTACGGAAGCGCTTATCTTACCCTCGTCGTTCTTATTCTTAGCCTTAAGCGCCTTAAAATAGCAGGGTACAGGGAAATCAATAGGTTCGTATTTCTTTTCGTTTCCTGCTGCACAGAGAGCGTCTCCCGTGTTGGCATTAAGCTTTGTGAGGGCGATTATGTCTCCTGCATAGGCTTCAATCATTTCTTCCTGCTTCTTACCCTTAAGGGCTAAAAGCTTACCGAATTTTTCGCTTTCACCTGTGGTGGAGTTAACTATATCAACCTTTGCGGAAACTACGCCGTCGTTAATCTTAACATAGCTCATCTTTCCTACAAAGGGGTCGGCTACGGTCTTGAAAACGAGGGCGGCAAGGGGCTTTGTTTCGTCGGCGTCTGCACCCTCGAGCTTTCTCTCATCGGGAGAGGGGAGCATATAGATGATTGTATCGAGAAGCTTATCTACTGCCGCAAGAGTTTCGGCGGAGCAGCATACAACAGGGGTTATGATACCCTGGTCGATACCGTCGTGGATACCCTTTATGATTTCTGCCTCGGTAAAGTCCTCGCCCTCGCTTTCGAAGAACTTCATCATAAGCTCCTCGTCGGTTTCGGCGATAGCCTCCGCCATAGCGGCGCGAAGTCCCTTTAAACGGTTCTCGGAGGCAGGCATTTCAACCTCGGTAGCCTTTCCGTTTTCGTATTTATACGCCTTCATTTCAAGAAGGTTTATGTAGCTTTCGACTGTTCCGTACTTATCGAAGGGAACGATAATGGGACAGATAGAGGGACCGAAGCTTGTTTTAAGCTCTTCAAGGCACTTATAGAAGTTGGAGTTTTCCTCCTCCATCTTTGTTACAACGAACATCGTTGCCTTGTTGAGCTTTCTTGCTTCCTTATATGCCTTAATTGTACCTACCTGAACGCCGTCCTTTGCAGGAAGTGTTATAATAACGCTTTCTGCGGCTCTTATACCCTCGTGCATACCGCCGATAAAATCGAACTGACCGGGAGTATCAATAATATTTATTTTAACGTCCTTCCACTCTGCGTAGGAAAGAGTGGTATTAAGGGAAATTTTTCTCTTTATTTCGTCGGGGTCATAGTCGCTAACCGTATTTCCGTCGGCAATTTTACCCATACGGTCCAAGCCGCCGCTCACGAACATAAGGGCTTCTGCAAGGGTAGTCTTACCGCTTCCGCCGTGTCCTGTCAAAGCGACGTTTCTGATATTTCTGCACTTATAGGTTTTCACTATGAATTCATTCCTTTCAGAGGCATTTCCTTTCGGAATTCCTCCTATGTATTTTTAGGACTTATAGCCTTGTGTATAATTATACACTATTTCTTTGAAAAAATCTATACTTTTTTTGTGAATAAACGGTTATGTATGTAGAAATATCGGTTGCAGTTTTAGTAAATTCTCACAAAATTTCTGAAAACATAGGTAATAATGGCAAAATTTTGCTGTTAAATTTATACAACAGGCATATTTCCTTTTTTGGGGGTCTGCGAAAGTGTGCTTTTCTCTGCGCCGCCCCGCCGAACCGCCTGCGCCCGGAGGGC
>JAEDHF010000006.1 GCA_016297165.1 Oscillospiraceae bacterium
ACCGGGTCCGCCCTTCGGTCCCTCGTAACGGATAACAACCACGTCTCCCGATACGATTTTTCCTGCATTTATAGCAGCCTGTGCGTCCTCCTCACAGTCGAATACCTTTGCGGGTCCCTCATGTACAAGCATTTCGGGAAGTACAGCCGAGCGCTTTACAACGCTTCCCTCGGGAGCAAGATTGCCCCTTAATACGGCGATACCGCCTGTTTCGCTGTAGGGATTATCTATAGGACGGATAATTTCGGGGTTGAGGTTTATACAGCCCTTGATATTTTCGCCGATAGTCTTACCCGTAACCGTCATGCAGTTCTTTCTGATAAGACCCTTCTTATTAAGCTCGTTCATAACGGCATAAACGCCGCCTGCCTCCTGTAAATCCTCCATGTAGGTTCTTCCTGCAGGAGCAAGATGACAGAGGTTTGGAGTCTTTGCGCTTATTTCGTTGGCAATATCAAGGTTTAAGTTAACGCCGCATTCATGGGCGATTGCAGGTAAATGGAGCATACTGTTCGTGGAACAGCCCAGCGCCATATCAACGGTAAGAGCGTTCATAAGGGCGTCCTCGGTCATAATATCACGGGGACGGATATCCTTTCTTACCATTTCCATAACCGCCATGCCTGCGTGCTTCGCAAGCTCGATACGAGCGGAATAAACCGCAGGAATCGTTCCGTTTCCCTTAAGTCCCATACCGAGAGCCTCGGTAAGACAGTTCATGGAGTTGGCGGTGTACATACCTGAGCAGGAGCCACAGGTAGGACAGGTCTTTTTCTCGTATTCACAGAGCTCCTCGTCGGTAATCTTACCTGCCGAATAAGCGCCTACTGCCTCGAACATCTTAGAAAGGCTGGTTTTTTCGCCCTTGACCTTTCCTGCGAGCATAGGACCGCCGCTTACGAATACGGTAGGGATATTGACTCTTGCCGCCGCCATTAAAAGGCCGGGAACGTTCTTGTCGCAGTTCGGCACCATTACAAGACCGTCGAAGCCATGGGCAATCGCCATAGCCTCGGTAGAATCGGCGATAAGGTCACGGGTAACAAGGGAATATTTCATTCCCCTGTGACCCATAGCGATACCGTCGCAGACTGCAATAGCAGGGAATACGATAGGAGTACCGCCGGACATGGCAACGCCCAGCTTTACTGCTTCTACGATTTTATCTATATTCATGTGGCCGGGAACAATCTCGTTATAGGAGCTTACTATTCCTATAAGGGGTCGGGACTGTTCCTCCTCGGTTAAGCCGAGGGCGTGGAAAAGACTGCGGTGAGGGGCGTTACAAGCTCCGTCAACTATGTTTTCCTTAGGCATAAAGATACCTCCAATCAGTTATTGATGAGCTTATCCTCGTCGCTCCAGCTATAAAGCTTACGGATATCTGCGCCTACAACCTCGGAGGGGTGCTCGGAAGCGAGCTTTCTCATAGCGTTGAAGTGAACCTGACCGCCTGCGGAGGACATATCGAGAAGGAAGTCCTTAGCGAAGGTACCGTCCTGGATATCCTTAAGAACCTTCTTCATAGCCTTCTTGGTATCTTCGGTAATGATTTTGGGTCCTGTGATGTAGTCGCCGTATTCAGCGGTGTTGGAAATAGAATATCTCATACCTGCAAAGCCGCTCTGGTAGATAAGGTCAACGATAAGCTTCATTTCGTGGATACATTCGAAATATGCGTTTCTGGGGTCGTAGCCTGCCTCAACGAGAGTTTCGAAGCCTGCCTGCATAAGTGCGCATACACCGCCGCAGAGAACAGCCTGTTCGCCGAAGAGGTCGGTTTCGGTTTCGGTTCTGAAGTTTGTTTCGAGAACGCCTGCTCTTGCGCCGCCGATACCGAGGGCGTAAGCGAGACCGATATCCCATGCGTCGCCTGTAGCGTCCTGTTCAACTGCGATAAGACAGGGTACACCCTTACCAGCCTGATATTCGCTTCTTACGGTATGGCCCGGTCCCTTAGGAGCAATCATAATAACGTTAACGTTCTTGGGGGGCTTGATGCAACCGAAATGAATGTTGAAGCCGTGTGCGAATGCAAGAGTCTTGCCCTCTGTAAGGTTGGGCTCGATGCTTTCCTTGTAAAGCGCAGCCTGCTTTTCATCATTGATAAGAATCATAATAATGTCTGCTGCCTTGGCTGCTTCTGCGGCTGTCATAACCTGAAGACCCTGAGCCTCTGCCTTTGCCCAGCTCTTAGAGCCCTCGTAAAGACCAACGATTACCTTTACGCCGCTGTCCTTAAGGTTGAGTGCGTGTGCGTGACCCTGTGAGCCGTAGCCGATAATAGCAACGGTCTTACCCGAAAGCTTCTGAAGGTCGCAGTCCTGCTGATAGAAAATTCTTGCCATAGTTAATTACCTCTTTCTTTAATTTTTTACAGATTTATGGGTTGCCTTATTGTTGAACTGCCTTTTTCGAGGGAAACGCTTCCCGTGCGGCAGATTTCAAGTATTGTGTAGTCCCTCATAAGGTCGATAAAATCGTCGATTTTTCTTGATATATCCGTTAATCGGAACATCATATAATCCTTCGAATAATCCACAATTACCGCCCCGAAGGCGTCTGCGGCGCTTCGGATATCGCTCCTCGTCTCCGCTTCGTTTTTCATTTTTATAAGTAAAAGCTCACAGCTTACGGAATTTTCCTCGTCGAACTCCTTTATTGAGCATACGTCGGGGAGCTTATAAAGCTGATTGATAAGCTGCTGCTTTGCGCCCTCCTCGCCGCTGAACACAACGGTTATACGGGAAAGCTCGCTGGTTTCCGTTTCGCTTACGGTAAGGGCGTTAATATTGAACTGTCTGCGGCGGAACATACTTGTAACCCTGTTAAGCACGCCGAAACGGTTCATTACAAGAACTGCTACTGTATATCTGTTCATCTTACTGCCCCACCTTTACAATAATATCGTCCATACTTCCGCCCGGTGGCAGCATGGGCAGCACGAACTCGTCCTTATCTATACTGCAGTCTATTACAAAAGGACCGTTACAGCCAAAAGCCTTTTTGAATGCATTTTCAAGCTCATCGGGGGTAGCCGCCTTTTCGCCGTCGGCACCGAAGGCCTTAGCGAGAGCCACAAAATCCGTTTTTCTGTCCAGTATCGTGTTGGAATAATGCTTGTTGTAGAAAAGCGTCTGCCACTGGCGAACCATACCTAAAACGCCGTTATTCATTATAAGAATTACTACGGGAACGTTATATGAAACCGCAGTAGCAAGCTCGTTAAGACACATTCCGAAGCTTCCGTCGCCTGTAACAAGTACGCTTCGCTCCTTAGTACCGAAGGCGGCGCCGATAGCCGCTCCTAAACCGAAGCCCATTGTGCCGAGGCCGCCGCTGGAAACAAATCTTCTGGGAGTTTTAAAGCTTGCGTTCTGGGCTGTCCACATCTGATGCTGGCCTACGTCGGTACAAACGGCGGTATTCTCGCCGAGATACTTATTAAGGGTATTTATAACCCGTCGAGGGGTCATTCCCTCTCTGTTGTCGGAATACTCCTGCTCTTCCCTGCGGAATTTCGCTATCTCCGACTGCCATTCCGGCTTTTCGCTCTTGTTTACGAGGGGAATAAGCTGCTGTAAGGTAAGCTTAACGTCGCCCCTTAAGCCGCAGACTGCATTAACCGTCTTTGAAAGCTCGGAGCCGTCAACGTCGATATGTATAATTTTTGCGCCTACTGCGAACTTTGAGCGGTTGCCCGTTACTCTGTCGTTAAAGCGGACGCCGAGGGAGATTATTACGTCTGCATTATGCATAGCCATAGAGGAAGCGTAATGACCGTGCATTCCCTGCATTCCGAGGAATCGGGGATGGTCGGTGGGAACTGCCGAAAGTCCCATAAGGGAACAGCCTACGGGAGCGTCAAGCTTTTCCGCAAGCTCCAGCATCTCCGTCATAGCATCGGAAACCATAAGTCCGCCGCCAAAGTATATGTAGGGTCTTTTTGCATTGTTTATTGCTTCAGCCGCTTCCGCTATTCTTATTTCCTTAGCGGCGAAGGGTTTTTCCTTTTCGGCGGGAGCCATAGGCTCGTACTCGTATTTAGCAATCTGGACGTCCTTCGGAACGTCGATAAGTACGGGGCCGGGTCTGCCCGACTGAGCGAGGGCGAAGGCCTCACGGATTGTATCAGCCAGCTCTTCAACGCTTCCCACGAAGTAGTTATGCTTCGTTATGGGAAGAGTTACGCCCGTAATATCTACCTCCTGGAAGCTGTCGGAGCCTATCTGTGTGGTAGGAACGTTTCCGCATATCGCCACAAGGGGAACCGAATCAAGATAAGCGGTAGCTATTCCCGTAACAAGATTGGTTGCTCCGGGACCAGAGGTAGAAATAACTACGCCGACTCTGCCTGTTGTTCTTGCGTAGCCGTCTGCTGCATGAGCCGCGCCCTGTTCGTGGGCTGTAAGTATATGATTTATCTTATCCCGGTGAGTATAAAGGCTGTCGTAAACGTTAAGAATCTGTCCGCCGGGATAGCCGAAAACGGTATCACAGCCCTGCTCAATCAGGGTTTCAACAAGTATATCTGCACCTGAAAGTATCATTGGGGTAAAATCCTTTCCGTATTATAATCAGCACTTTTCTGCAATAACCTCAACCTCAACAAGAGCGCCCTTCGGAAGCTCCTTAACCGCTACACAGGAGCGAGCGGGCTTTTCGGTGAAGTACTGGCCGTAAACCTCGTTAAAGGCGGCGAAATCCGCCATATTGCTTAAAAAGCATACTGTTTTTACCGCATTTTTAAGAGAGGAGCCTGCCTCGGTAAGAACGGCGTCAAGGTTTTTGCATACTCTGTGGGTCTGTTCGGTAATATTCTCTCCCGATAACGCTCCCGATACGGGGTCGAGGGCTATCTGTCCCGAGGTAAATACCATATTGCCCACTACTGTTGCCTGTGAATAGGGTCCTATTGCGGCAGGTGCTTTATCTGTATGAATTTTCGTAATCATTTCTTTATCTCCTTTACAATCTTGAAGCCTTCGTCACGAAGACGCTTCTTAATCTCGTTAACGTGCTCAAAGTCACGGGTTTCAAGCTCAATTCGGAGGAAACAGCCCGTAACGCTTTCGGTGTTGCCCTTTTCATAGTGGACTCCCGTTACATTTCCGCCTAAACTTGCGATAATACGAGAAATCTCCATAAGCTGACCGGGCTTATCAATAAGCTCAATGAGAAGCACAGCCGACCTGCCCGAATTCCAAAGACCACGGTCGATAACTCTCGAAAGGCTTGTAACGTCGATATTTCCGCCGGAAACTACGGCTACTACTCTCTTTCCCTTAAGGTCGAACTTATCGAACATAACCGCCGCAACCGCTGCTGCGCCTGCACCCTCGGCGATCATCTTCTGCTTTTCGATAAGGGCGAGGATAGCGCTCGAAACCTCGTCGTCGGTAACTAAGGCTATTTCGTCCACGTATTCCTTAACGATAGCGTAGGTATTTTCGCCGGGCTGTTTAACTGCGATACCGTCGGCAATAGTCGAAACGGAATCGAGACGCTCTATTTCGCCGTCTCTTATGGAGTTATACATACTTGGAGCGCCTGCAACCTGTACGCCGTAAACCTTTACGGAGGGGCGAATCTGCTTAGCGGTATAGGCGATACCAGAAATAAGTCCGCCGCCGCCTACGGGTACTACGATAGCGTCGATATTATCAAGGTCCTTCAATATTTCAAGGGCGATAGTGCCCTGTCCTGCAATAACATTTTCGTCGTCGAAGGGATGAACGAAGGTATAGCCTTCCCTTTCCTTAAGCTCTAACGCCTTATTATAGGCGTCGTCGTAACAGCCCTCTACAAGACACACATCAGCGCCGAAGCCCTTAGTAGCCTCTACCTTGGAGATAGGGGCGCTGTCGGGGAGACAGATAAGGGACTTTATGCCGTTTTTCGTTGCCGCAAGAGCAACACCCTGGGCATGGTTTCCTGCGGAACAGGCGATAACGCCTCTTGCCTTTTCTTCCTCGGAGAGGAGAGCGATTTTATAGGCTGAGCCTCTTACCTTAAAGGAGCCTGTAATCTGTAGATTTTCGGGCTTTAAATAAAGCTCACACTGTGGGGCTATTCCATAAGCCCTTACTACGTTTGTTTCACGGATAATGCTTTTTAACACAGTCTGTGCGTCAAATACCTTATCGAGAGACAGCATTCTTTTTTCCACCTTTCTTTGAGCCTTCGCTCCTGTTTTTTACAGCTCAAAGGCAATAAAAAACGCCTCAAAGCTGTCTTTTGCTTTGAGACGGGTGAAATAAAGATTTATCACTCGCGGTACCACTCAAATTGCGGACAACATATCCGCCACCTCTTCGAAGTCAATTAACTCCTATGCATTAACGCAGCATTCACGGGAAACATCTACTGGGTGTAAACCTTTGGGGTTTCCGGCTCAAAAGGGATAGAAGCACCACTGTCCTTTACCGGCTCGCACCAACACCGGCTCTCTGTAAAATTCGTCGTGGGTTCAGTCTTTATCGACGCCTTTATTTTCGAAGTCAATCAACCTCTATGCACTAACGTAGCAAACACGGGTTGCCCTACTCACCACAGGCTTCAGGCTTCCGGCTCAGAAGTGAGAGGACAAGACCAACGCACGCCGATTTCCACCAACATCGGCTCTCTGTACTGCGCTTTAAGGCTGACCATTCTTCGTCACAGCTTTTATTGAAAATTATTCGATTTGTAATGAATTATACCATAAAGCGAGAAAAATGTCAATAGCAACGCTGAAATTTCTTCGTTATTTTCCGAAATACCCCAAAATATCTTATTCTTTATGGTTTACTATATCGGTAATGGTAATACCGTCGAAGTATTCCTTGGTGAGGCGGTAATACTCCTCCCAGATATAGAGGGTGTTGCATTCCTTTAAACGGGGGCAGTCGTTCACCTCGTATTCAAGGCAGGCTACGGGAGCGAGAGAGCCCTCTGTTGCCCGAAGAATATCGCCGACTGTGCATTTTTCGGGGTCGGCGTTAAGCCTGTAGCCGCCCTTATTTCCTCTGTTTGTGCGTAAAAGCCCCGCCTTTGTGAGCATGGGTACAATCTGTTCAAGATATTTTTTTGAAATATTCTGACGCTCGGCAATTTCGTTAAGGGAAAGATAGCCCTCCTTCTGATTTTCCGCTAAATCAACAAGCATTCTTAAGGCATATCTGCCCTTTGTGGATATCTTCATGGGTTATTCCTCCTTATATCGGCTGTATTATCTACTATTATAACATAGGAATAGTATAATTTCAATAGCTATTTGTAAAAGCGATTATTTTAATTATGCCTATTGACAAAGTAGGTAAAATATGATATAGTATGTTTACCTACTAAATAAATAGGTAAATCTTCAACAGCCACAGGCTTTCAGAGGTAACCTGAAATGATAACAAATGAGGTGATATAATGATATATGCCGACAATGCGGCAACCACAAAAATGAGTAAGGCGGTAATTGCCGAAATGCTTCCCTATATGGAGGAGGTTTACGGAAACCCCTCGAGCCTTTACGCCTTCGGGCAGGAGGCGAAGGAAGCCCTTGAAGAAGCGAGAGCGGATATAGCCGCCTGTATAGGAGCGGAGCCTAAGGAGATAATATTTACCTCCGGCGGAAGCGAAGCGGACAACCAGGCTATTTTCTCCGCTGCTCACCTTGGCGCAAAAAAAGGAAAGAAGCATATTATTTCCACAGCCTTCGAGCATCACGCAGTACTGCACACTTTAGAGAAGCTGAAAAAGGAGGGCTTCGAAATAGAGCTCCTTGACGTTCACAAAAACGGCATTGTAACCGCCGAAGAGGTAAAAGAAGCCATCCGTGAGGATACCTGCCTTGTAACGATTATGTATGCCAACAACGAAATCGGTACGATAGAGCCTATTAAGGAAATAGGTGCAGTATGCCGCGAAAAGGGCGTTCTTTTCCATACCGACGCAGTTCAGGCGGCAGGACATCTTAAAATAAACGTAAAGGAGCAGAACATTGATATGCTCTCTCTTTCCGCTCATAAATTCCACGGTCCGAAAGGTATCGGCGTTCTCTACGCTAAAAAGGGAATTATTCTCGAAAACCTTATAAACGGCGGCGGACAGGAGAGGGGTAAAAGAGCGGGAACGGAAAATCTTCCTGCAATAAAGGGAATGGCGAAGGCGCTTAAGGACGCCTGCAGTAATATCGACCAATACTCCGCAAGGCTTACGCCCCTGAGAGACCGCCTAATCGAAGGGCTTAACAAAATTCCCTATTCCGAGCTTAACGGCGACAGAGAGAAGCGCCTGCCCGGAAACGTTAATTTCTGTTTTGAGGGCATAGAGGGTGAATCCCTGCTGCTGCTTCTTGACGATAAGGGGATATGCGCTTCCTCGGGCTCTGCCTGTACCTCGGGCTCCCTCGACCCAAGCCATGTACTTCTTGCCATAGGCCGCCCCCACGAGGTTGCCCACGGCTCTTTAAGGCTCAGTATCGGGGAGGACATCACCGAAAAGGAAATCGACTATATAATTACTGCGGTTTCGGAGGTTATAGCCTATCTTCGCAGTATTTCTCCCTTCTGGAGAGATCTTGAAAACGGAAAGCGACCCCATGTGTTCGCAGAATGAGAGGTATTTAAAATGGCATTATACAGCGAAAAAGTAATGGATCATTTCAGAAATCCCCGAAACGTAGGGATTATTGAGGACGCAGACGGCGTAGGCGAGGTAGGAAACGCTGTCTGCGGCGATATTATGAAGATTTATCTTAAAATAAACGATGATATTATTACCGACGTAAAGTTCGAGACCTTCGGCTGCGGAAGCGCAATAGCTTCAAGCTCCATGGCTACCGAGCTTATTAAGGGTAAGCCCCTTTCCGAAGCCTTAAAGCTTACCAACAAGGCGGTTACCGAGGCTTTAGACGGACTTCCGGGGCATAAGATACACTGCTCCGTTTTAGCGGAGGAGGCTATAAAGGCGGCGGTCAAGGACTACTACGAAAAGAAGGGTATCGCCTACGATAAAAGCATTTTCCCCGACTGCGAAAGCTGCGGACATTGTTGTCACGAGGGAGAATAACTGAAAAATCCGAGTCTTCGACTCGGATTTTTCTGGTTGGACCGACTGGATTTAGAACCTCGCTGTTTCAAATCCAGGCTCCATCAGCATATATAACAACGCCGCCCACGGTAAGCGTGTGGGCGGCATTGTTCTATATGGTTGGACCGACTGGATTTGAACCAGCGGGTGAGGGAGTCAAAGTCCCTTGCCTTACCTCTTGGCGACGGTCCAGTATATAAAAGGGACAGGATTACTGTCCCTTTATTACATATTAAAGCTCAATCTTTCCGTAAAGGGAAACGCTCTTTTCGAGGTCAACGGTTTCCTGTGAATACTGAACGGGCTCGGACTGGGTTCTCTTATACTCTCTTTCGAAGGAGGTAGAGAAGCCGGAGGACTGGCGATAGCTCTTTCCTGCGTTAGGATTTCCTCTTCTTCTGTCGCCTCTGTCCTTATTGTAGGAGGGCTTTGTGTTGGAGGAGATTACTACCTTTCTGAAGGGCTCTTCGCCGATAGAGTTGCTGAAAACGCCCTCAATTTCCGCTACCTTGCTGTGGATAATGCGTCTTTCGTAGGGATTCATAGGCTCTAAGGTAACTCTTCTGCCCTGTCTTAAAACTCTGTTGGCAGTCTTGACTGCGAGAGCTTCGAGAGTTTCCTTTCTCTTTGCTCTGTAGCCGTTGCAGTCCACAGAAATTCTGCAATAAGACTCTTCCGCCTTATTGCTTGCTAAAATGGTAAGATACTGGAGAGAATCGAGGGTTTCGCCTCTTCTTCCGATAACTACGCCGAGCTTATCGCCTACGATATCGAGCACGACAGTTTCGCCGTTTATAACAGGATTGATTGAAAAGCCCTCTAAGCCTAAAGCGGTAAGAATCTTTGTGAGATAGCTGATTGCGTTCTTAACCTTCTGAGTTTCGATAAGGTTGATTCCCTCTGCAGGAGCGGAAACAGTCTGCTCGGGCATTTCCGTCTGCTCTGCTGCAGGCTCTTCGGCTGCGGGAGCTTCTCCCGCCGCAACGGGTGTTGAAACGATAGCCTTAATCTTATATTCGCCTCTCATTCCAAAAAGCTTCTTTACGGGCTGTTCAAGTATTTCGAATTCGATATCATTTTCGCTGATACCGAGGTTGGTGAGCTCATTGATTGCCTGTTCCTTGGCGGCCTCTAATGCCTTAGCGGAATAAATCTTTTCCATTATATAAACGTCCTTTCTTAGTATCTGAATATCAGTAATCCTCGTCGTCGTCGGATTCAACATATACCTCGCCGTACTTTTCTGCGTCGGCTCTTCTTGCCGCTTCGAGCTTCTTCTTGTTAAGCTCTCTGATTTCCTTCTGGGTAAGCTGGGAGATACGGTCGATCTTTTCGGTCTTATTTCCGTCTTCGTCAACCTCTACGGTAACTACTCTCTGTTCCTTAGCGGCAGCCTGTGCCTCCATCTTAGCCTTAGCCTCCGCTCTTATCTTATCTGCAGGCCAGAACTTATTTGTAAGAACAGCCTGAGCTATACCGATAAGGTAGGAAATGCCCCAGTAGAAGCCGGCACCGGCAGGAACGGTAAAGGAAATGTAGAGGGAGAAAAGGGGCATAGTAATAAACATAGCGTTCATACAGCCCTGCTGCTGTCCTGCCATAAGCTCGGGATTCTGCTTCTTTGAATAATACTGGGTAATGATAATCTGAGCTGCTGAGAAGATAAAGGAAAGAATAGGGATAATAAGGAGAGCGTTGAAGGCGAAAGAGGGCTGTTCTCCGAGGTTAATTCCGAAGAAGAACATATTCTCGCTTAAATCATCAAGCTTCTTTAAGCTTTCGGAAGAAAGGGTGGAAAGCCTTGAAACGAATAAATCCTTATACTTGAAGTTACCCTGTTCGTCCCGTCTCGAATAACAGTTAAGGGCACGAAGCTCCTTATAGAGTGAAGCTTCGGCATAATAGCTGTTTACGAGAGGGTTAAGGGTATTTCTTACCTTATCCGAAAGACGGGTATTACCTACGAGAACTCTTATCTTATCGTCGGAAAGCTCCTTAAGGCTCTCTAAATCCTCGGCGGTAACCGTAACTGCCGCCTTAGCCTCGTCATAGTTGAAATCGTCGGAAAGGACGATTCTGTTGTTTGTCTTGATGGTTTTTCCGTTCTCGTCGGTGGTTTCGCTGTCAACAAGTGCAATAACCGACTCATCCTTAAGATATTCGAGAACGAGCTTATGGTCCTCGGGAGAAGCGATAATAGCCTCTGCCACGTCGATAGCCTTAGCCGTAGATACAACGGAGCTTATAGACGCCGAATCGAAATGAATCATGTGGGTCATAGGCTTATAAACTACGTCGATAACGCCGAAGAGAATAAGGAAGGTAATAATTACCGTACCACAGCCGCCGGTAGGGTTATAACCCTCCTTCTGAAGCTTTGTAAGCTCCTCCTGCTGCTTTTGCTGATTGTTTTTATACTTCTGCTGGATTTCCCTTACACGGGGAGCATACAGCTGTGATATTGCAGTATTTTTCTGCTGCTTGATATTAAGCGGAAGCATTGCCGCTTTAACAATAACCGTAAAGATGATGATTGCCCAACCGAAATTATGGACAAGCTCATAACACGCCCACATTATATAACCTAAAGGCGTACCAAGTAATGTATAAAGAAAGTTAATATTCAATCACCCTTTTTTAGTCGCTCTTTTTTCTTTTAAAGAAATAAAATTCCTCCGGAACAGGATCTGCTCCGCCTACACTGAAGGGATTACATCTCATAATCCTTTTAATAGTTAAATAGCCGCCCTTTACTACGCCGAACCTCCTGAACGCTTGGATTCCGTAAGTCGAGCAGGTAGGGTAAAATCGGCAGCACGGCGGCTTCAGTTTCGACAATGTCTTCTGGTACAGTTTAATTATACCTATAAAAATATACTTCATAGCTTGTCATTGTCTTTGGCAGGCGAAAAGAGCAGGGCTCCTGCCGCTTGCCTTGATATTAAGTTTTTGTTCCGGGCTTTATAAGGAGGGGCTTAAGCCTCTTATTCATAAGGCTCAGCAGCTTTGTAGATTTTAAGGAAGCTGTCTGCGCCCTTGCTACGAAAATAAAGTCGTAGCGCTGGGCAGTAAGGCTGCTTATATCGTGGTCGAAAAGTCTGAAAGCCTCTCTTATAACCCTTCTTGAACGGTTTCGCTTAACCGCGTTTCCGATTTTTTTGCTTGTAACGATACCTATACGGTTACGCCGCCTGTTATTCTTCTTAAAATAACAGACGAAACCGTAATTAACCGAGGTTTCGCCCTTATTAAAAAGAAATCGGAATTCACGGTCATTCTTGATACTGTAAAACCGTTTGGAAAATTCTCCCATACCGAATATAGCGTTACTTTATTAGTATGTGAGCTGCTTTCTGCCCTTTGCGCGTCTTCTTGCGAGAACCTTACGGCCGTTAGCGGTCTTCATTCTTTTTCTGAAGCCGTGTTCCTTTTTTCTCTGAAGCTTCTTAGGCTGGTATGTTCTTTTCATTTTCATGTCCTCCGTTATTTTTAGTTATTCATGAGAGCATAGTACTCCCTTTATTGCTTAGCCATATTATTATAAACAAAAAAGCTCTGCTTGTCAAGAGGAAAAAAGAGATTACAGTGAAATTTATACGAAATGCCTAATAAAAGCGGCTTATTCCTATTATATAAGGGCATTTAGGCAGTAAGATTCTGTAAACTATAGCCTTTACCGTTAAATTATTATACCCTGCCGCCTCTTTATTTGTTCAATCATACGAAAAACCCTTTTCTCTATTTACAGTATGTTAAGGCTGTGCTATACTCAACTTATCGCAATTATAACACCCAAACAAAAGAAAGGAAATCAGAAAAAATGAAACTTAAAAAGCTTTTATCCGCACTTATGGCTGCCCTCTGCCTTACTGCATTTGCAGGCTGCTCCGGAAACAACGCCGCTACAACAGAAGCAGGCGGCAATAATACTGCAGAAACAGACGAATCCTTAAATAAGGTTCTCGAAAGCAATAAGTTTATCTTAGGTCTTGACGCTACCTTCGTTCCTATGGGCTATACCGACGAAAACGACCAGATTGTAGGCTTCGATATCGACGTAGCGCAGGAGGTATGCGACCGTCTCGGTGTTGAACTCGTAAAGCAGCCTATCAACTGGGACACCAAGGAAACCGACCTCGACCTCGGTAAAATCGACTGTATCTGGAACGGCTTAAGCGTAAGCCCCGCAAGAGCAGAGGCTATGAACCTTTCCGAAGCATATATGCAGAACGATATGATTTTTACCGTTATGAACGATGGCAAATATACAAGCTCCGCACAGCTCGAGGGTAAGACCGTAGCAGTACAGAACGGCTCCACCGCACAGGAAATCCTCGAAGGCTCCGATATCGGAAAAAAGGTAGCCGTAACCGCTATCGCTACAAATGTTGAAGCTCTCCAGCAGCTTGAGCTCGGTCTTGTTGACGCAGTATTCCTCGATTCCGTAGTAGCAAACTATCTTATCACAACAACAGGCAAGAACTACACAATCCTCCCCGAAACAGTAGGCGAGCAGGAAGAATATGCAGTAGGCTTCAGAAAGAAGGACTGCGCTCTCCGTGATAAGGTACAGAGCATTTTAAGCGAAATGAAGGCAGACGGAAAGCTTGGCGAAATTTCAACAAAGTGGTTCGGCTCCGATATTACAACCGTTAAGTGATTACATACTTTATATAATAGATACCGCAATTCCTGTGAATTGCGGTATTTTTTTCGCTTTACCTATTGCAATATCCGCCATAATTTGATAAAATAATTAAATAGTGTACTAACATACTGATACAATGATACATTGAAAGGATTATTATGACAGGCGAAGAAATATTAAAGGTAGTGGGTATTCTTCTTGAGTACCTCGTGCCCACGCTTAAGGTATTCGGGTTTACCCTGCTTTTCTCTATACCTCTCGGACTTGTGGTTGCTATGCTGAAAATGTGCAAGTTCAAGCCCATATCCTGGCTCACCAACCTATACATACTTATAATGCGAGGAACGCCGCTGATGCTCCAGATAATCGTGGTGTACTACGCCGTACCCTATATCCAGATAGCTAACCCCGATATGTTCTCCTTTATCGATATAAAGGACGAGAACTATATGTTCGGCGCTGTTTTAGTGGCATTCGTACTGAACTATGCGGCATATTTTGCAGAGATATTCAGAGGCGGAATCGAGTCTATCCCGAAAGGTCAGTATGAAGCGGCGGCGGCTCTCGGTATGACAAAGGCGCAGACCTTTTTCAGAATTATCCTGCCCCAGGTTATAAAAAGAATAGTCCCCGCCTCCTCAAACGAGGTTATAACCCTCGTAAAGGATACCTCCCTCGCCAACGTTGTTGCATACGCGGAAATTACCCTTAAGGCGAAGCAGCAGATGCAGAACTACGCTTCTCTTGTACCTCTTTTTATTGCAGGCGTCTTCTACTTCGCTATGGCGACTATACTTACGGCTCTCTTCTCCTTTATCGAGAAAAAGCTCAATTACTACCGATAATCCCGAAAGGAAGGCTAATAAATGGCAATTCTTGAAGTCAGAAATCTTTCAAAAAGCTTCGACGGCTTCGACGTTTTAAAGGATATATCCTTCGACGTTGAAAAGGGGCAGGTAGTATCCATTATTGGGCCCTCGGGAAGCGGAAAATCCACTCTTTTAAGGTGCATCAACCAGTTTGAAAAAGCGGACGGCGGCTCTATAAATATATGCGGACAGGATATGCTCGTAAAAAACGAAAAGGGTAAGACCGTTTATGCTCCCCCGAAGGTTCTCCACGAGCTCCGTATGAAAATCGGGCTGGTGTTCCAGAACTTTAACCTTTTCCCCCACATGTCGGTACTCCGTAACATTACCGAAGCGCCTATGACGGTACTGAAGCAGGACAAGAAAACCGCAGAGGAAAACGCTTTGCGGCTGCTAAAGAAAATGGGGCTTGAAAATAAGGCGAACGAGTATCCCTGTAACCTTTCGGGCGGTCAGCAGCAGCGTGTATCAATAGCAAGAGCCCTTGCCCTAAGCCCCGAGGTACTTTTCTTCGACGAGCCTACCTCTGCCCTCGACCCCGAGCTTACGGGAGAGATACTTAAGGTTATTAAGAGCCTTGCGGAAGAGAATATGACTATGGTTATCGTTACCCACGAAATGAGCTTCGCTCACGATATTTCCGACAGGGTAATCTTTATGGACGAGGGATATATTATCGAAAACGGTACTCCCGAGGAGGTTTTCGAGCATTCCGACAACGAAAGAACAAAACAGTTCCTCGAACGCTATCATTCATAAAAATAAGCCGTATGCCTTTTAACGGGCGTACGGCTTTTGTGTTTTGAGAGACTTTCAGACTATTGAGAAATTATGAGACTTTTGGGGTTTCACCCCAAACCCCACAAGCCTTTGAAAAGGCTTGACCTAAACTTATGTTTTTATTGAGAATATTATTATGGGCGGAAAAAAGAATAAAAAATTAAAGCCCGACTTGTAATCGGGCTTTATTGGGTCCGGCACTTCGCCGGTGGCGGAAAGAAAGGGATTCGAACCCTTGAACGGGATTAACCGTTACACGATTTCCAATCGTGCGCCTTAGACCAGCTCAGCCATCTTTCCGGATAGCTTAATCATTATATCAGATAAATCAATATTTGTCAATCCCTTTTCAGAAAAAAGTTGAAATTTATTGATTTTTGTATAACAATAAAGCCGATTTCCTATGAAAGCATTCTGTCCAATAGGTCACAGCCCTCGTCGCTCACAGGAATTACGGGAATACCGAGCTTCTCCCTCACCTCGCTAAGGGTAACGTCATCAAGAAAAATATCTTCGTCCGCCTTAAGCATATTCTTCGGGATAAAGACCGCCTCGCCCAGCTCGTCTCTATGAGCGGAAAGGCATTTTAAAAGGTCGCCCCCCGTAACAAGCCCCGAAACGGTAACCGTCTCCCCGAAAAACTCGTTTTTTACGGGGAATATCCCTAATTTAAGGGCAGGCAGCTTCTCGCTGAGCTTTTCCGAAAGCTCCCTCATAAGAGGCTCGGAAAGAGTACCGGTAGCGAAGGAAAATTTCCTCTCGCCGCCCTCATACTCCGCTTCGGAAAGGGCTTCGAGAAAGCTCTCCCGATAGTAGGTCCACATTCCCACACCGTTTTCATACTGATCGTAGGATTCGTAATAACTGCCCTCGGGCATAGGCATTTCAGCGGTAACAAAGAACTCGTCCGCAGGAAAAACCACTCTCTCGCCGTATTTTTCCAGCATCTTCTCCCCGAAGCTGTTGATTATTTCTATAGTTTCCCTTGCGGTTTCCTTGTTGTGAAGTTCAATTTTCGGCAAGCCCTCACGATATTTCGTAGCCCCGAAGGGTACAACCGCTATGGATTTAACGGCAGGATAAAGGGCAGTAAGGTCGGAAAGGGTCTTTTTAAGCTCCTCTCCGTCGTTTATGCCCCGACAAAGCACAATCTGGCAATTCATGGTAATTCCGCCCTTCGCCATCATATCTATATAGCGAAGTACCTCTCCTGCGAAACGATTGTTGAGCATTTTACAGCGAAGCTCAGGGTTTGTTGTATGAACGGAAACGTTAACGTTAAGCTTCATTTTTATGATACGCTCTATATCCTCCTCGGAAAGGTTGGTGAGGGTGATATAGTTGCCCTGGAGAAAGCTTAAACGGCTGTCATCGTCCTTAAAATAGAGAGTGTCTCTCATGCCCTTGGGAAGCTGGTCGATAAAGCAGAAAATGCACTTATTGCGGCAGCTTTTCTTCTCATCCATAAGATAGGTTTCGAAATTAAGCCCGATATCGTCGTAATCGTCCTTCTTTTTCACCTTAACCTTACGGGTTACGAGGTTAAGCTCAAGCACACGGTCATAGCAGTAAAACCCGTAGTCAAGGGTATCGTTTATGGGGTGGCCGTTTATTTCGGCGAGGGTTTCTCCTGCCTTAACTCCTGCCTTAGCGGCGGGAGAGCGAGGGGTTACGGATTTTATGAGTACTGCCATAGCTTATCCTTTCTTTCGGGTAAAATAAGACAGCAGTACCGATTGGCACTGCTGTCATAAGTTCATGTGTTATCGGGCTTAAGCTTCGCTGTGAGCGATAACTTCCTTACCCTTGTAATAACCACAGTTGCCGCATACCTGGTGAGGCATCTTAAGCTCACCGCAGTTTGTGCAGCGTGAGAAAGCAGGTGCAGATAACTTCCATACCTGTGAACGTCTCTTATCTCTTCTTGCCTTAGAAACTTTTCTCTTCGGAACTGCCATTATTCGCACCTCCCTCTGAATTCAGCGATATTTATGATTCGGTAACTATATACCGAAATTGGCACGGTTTATAGTATATCATAACAATACCGCTTTGTCAATAGTAATTAAAGATATTTTTTTAATGTTTCGGGGAAATCGGCAACATCAGCAGAAATTGTGAAAATTACGTTAACATTTTCAGTAATTGCGGCAATTCTGTCAGCCATTTTTCCTACTTCTTCGAGGTCTCTGCCTACGATTCTTAATGTACCGTCAATAAAAATATCGGTTATGTCATAGTTGGAAGCGAGCATTCCTGCAACGAAACCGTACATATCGTCATAGTCGCCGATTTTGTAGTCTTCGATATTGATTAAACGGATTTTGTGGTAAATGTCTATGTTCAGGGACGAACCGTACTGAATAGCAACAACATTACCGTTACTTTCCTTTTCTGCAGTATGGATTGCGTCAATTAAAGTCTTAGTCTTGCCTGAACCCTTTTTTCCTGCGATTAATTTTACCATGGTAATATCCTCCGATTTTATTTATTAAAGGGGTATTGCCCCTATCAAGGGTTCCGCAGTACTGCGAAACCCTGATTGACCTGATTAGTTAAGCTTCGCTTCGAGGGCAGCCTTAGCGCTTTCATAGCCGGGCTTTCCGAGGAGAGCGAACATATTCTTCTTATAGCTTTCTACGCCGGGCTGGTCGAAGGGGTTAACGCCCATCATATAGCCGGAGATAGCGCAAGCCTTTTCGAAGAAATAAATCATAAAGCCAAGCTCGGTTTCGTTAAGCTCGGGAACCTCGAGAATAACGTTGGGAACGCCGCCCTCGGTATGAGCGAGGATAGTTCCCTCGAAGGCCTTACGGTTTACTACCGACATATTCTGGTCGGAGAGGAAGTTAAGACCGTCCATATTTGCAGGGTCTGCGTCAATATAGAAGTCCTTCTGTGCCTTTCCGACATTTACAACAGTCTCAAAGAGAAGCTTTGAGCCGTCCTGAATGAACTGACCGAGAGAGTGAAGGTCGGTGGAGAAAACTGCGCTTGTGGGGAAAATGCCCTTTCCGTCCTTGCCTTCGCTTTCGCCGAAGAGCTGCTTGAACCATTCGTTCATCATAGCGAAGGAGGGCTCGTAGGCAACGAGCATTTCTGCCACCTTACCCTTACGGTAAAGAATATTTCTGATTGCTGCGTACTTGTAGCAGTCGTTCTTGTTGATATCGGGGTCGTTGAAGCTGTTCATAGCTTCTCTTGCGCCTGCCATAAGAGCGTCGATATCACAGCCTGCAACAGCGATAGGTAAAAGACCTACTGCGGTAAGAACAGAGAAACGTCCGCCGATATTGTCGGCAATTACGAAGGTTTCGTAGCCCATCTTATCAGAGAGCTCCTTAAGAGTTCCTCTTGCCTTGTCTGTTGTAGCGTAGATACGCTCCTTAGCGCCCTCGACACCGTAGCGTTCTTCAAGAAGCTTCTTGAAAACTCTGAAGGCGAGAGCGGGCTCGGTTGTTGTACCCGACTTGGAAATTACGTTTACCGAGAAATCCCTTCCCTCTACGAGTGAAATAACCTCGTTAAGATAGGTGGGGCTTATGGTGTTGCCGATAAAGTAGATATCGGGGGTATCCTTCTTTAAGGAGTTATAAAGGTTGGATTTAAGGGCTTCGATAGCTGCTCTTGCTCCGAGGTAGGAGCCGCCGATACCGATAACGATTAAAACCTCGCTGTTTTTCTTGATTTTTTCTGCGGCAGCCTTAATTCTTACGAATTCCTCCTTGTCGTAGTCTTCGGGAAGACTTACCCAGCCAAGGAAGTCGCTTCCGGGGCCGTTCTTCGCCTTTAAGGTTTCGTGAGCGGCAGTTACGGCAGGCTGAATAGCTGCGTACTCATGCTCGCCGATAAAGCTGCTTAAATGCTTGCAGTTTAATTTAAGTGCCATTTTTCTTAATTTTCCCTTCCATAATACTATTACTTTTGTTCTACAAAAACCTACTGTCTATGTAATAAACATTATACCGTAAAGTTAGAATTTTTGCAAGTTATTATTTAAAAGTAGCTATATATTTGTCGGAAATATAGAAAAAAGAGGCTTAGCTTTGTGCAGTTTTTCGTAAACAGGTCACAATTTTTCCTTTTATAGTCGGCGGTAAAATTTTTACGGAAAACTGCTTGACAGCGCGGCGTAACTATGCTATAATAATTTCTCGGACAGTCATTGGGTTGCTCCCCATTGATTTAAATATGAGTATAAAGGCGGTGACAGCATGAAAGACGGTATCCATCCCAGCTATGAAGCAACAACAATCAAGTGCGCTTGCGGTAACGTAATCGAAACACGTTCCACAAAGAAGGACATTAAGGTAGAAATCTGCTCAAAGTGCCACCCCTTCTTCACAGGTAAGCAGAAGCTTGTTGACGCAGGCGGACGTGTAGATAAGTTCAAGAAGAAGTACAATCTTGGTAAGTAATTGTTTCAAAAACAAAAGGAATGCAGCAGCTTAAGGCTACTGCATTTTTTCTTTAATAAATAACAGCTCCCGAAGCCTGTAAAGACTTCGGGAGATATTTTGTCTGTCAGTTTCCGAATTTTCCGTATTTTCTTACGAAAGTAAGAGCGTTCGTATATTCGATAGCTAAAACATCAAGGTTGATATTACATGAAACCGCATACATAAACACCTTATCCCATTCTCCGTTTTCATAGCTGCAGGCAAGGTGGAAGATATCGCTGAAAATGCCGTCGCCTGTGATACCCTTTTTGATTTCGTCGGAAACGGGCAGGTCGTCGAGAGCCTTAGAAAGAGCTTCATCGTCCTTACTTCCCGTAACGATAGAGATAAGTCCCATAAGATAAAGCTCGTTGCTTCGTGAGCCTACGCCGCCACCCGAATTACGGGAAATTCTCTCGCAGAAGCGGGCACGGAACAGGGCAAGACAGAGTATCTCGGTAGGAGTATTTCTGTTAAGACGCTGAAGTCCTACAAGGTATATCCATTCCTTAAGCCTGTCGATACCGAGCATTACAAGTGCCTGATGAACGGTAGAAACCGTGTTGCCCTTATCGGCGCAAAGCTGGTTAATTACCTTTAAAAGCTTGATTGTAAGTACCGGGTCGGTAGAAATTACCGCTGAAATGTATTCGATATTGGGTTCGGGGCTGTATAAAAGCGCAAGAATCTGTAAAAAGGTCTTTATCATAGGACCGCCCGAACGCTTCGTTTCAAGAACGGGACGGGAGAAGAACTGCCCCGAAATATAGTCGATATCGAGCTCACGGGCAAGCTCAAATTCTTCCTGGGTCTCCACATTTTCCGCCATAGCGGTCTTGCCTCTCTCGTGGCATTTCTTAACGGTAAGAGCGATATCGTCGGGGTCCTTTCCGATGCTGAATCTTATTACATCGGCGAAGTTAAAAAGCTCGGGATTTTCGGGATTATAGAGAATATCCGAAAGAGCGATTCTATAGCCTAAGCGCTTAAGCTTCATACATTTCTGTAGGGTAGAAGGCTCCGCCAGCATTTCCGCAGAAACCTCGATAATAAGGCGCTCCTTTAAGAAAAGCTCGTTGAAGTTATTATCGAGAAGAAAGGGAGTAAACCTTATATATGCAATCCTGCCGTCGAAAACGGTATTCATATTATTCTTAAGATAGTCCTTCGCCTCGGTTACATCCTCCTCGGTAAGAAGGGCTATATCCCCGTCGGGATTCTTCTTGCTTGTGAATTTATAAAGCAGTTCATACATATCCGTTGCACCCGATTGATTGAATATCGGGCGTCTCGAAATAAGAAAACTCATTATCCGGTTAATTCCTTCCAAAAATTAAGTATATTATTACCATTCTATTTCCTCTACGGGAGTAGGGTTTTCGTTTACGGTAATTTCTCTTACCTTGCTGTTTTTAAGCCTGATAACCCTGTCTGCCATGGGTGAAATAGCGGAGTTATGGGTTACTAAAATAACCGTCATTCCGTTCTCACGACAGGTATCCTGCAAAAGCTTAAGTATCATTTTACCCGTATTGTAGTCAAGTGCGCCCGTAGGCTCGTCACAAAGGAGAAGCTTTGGCTTTTTCGCTAAGGCTCTTGCGATAGCTACTCTCTGCTGTTCGCCGCCGGAAAGCTGCGCGGGAAAATTATCCAGCCTTTCGCCGAGGCCTACCTGCCTTAATATTTCCTCGGCAGGGATAAAGTCCTTGCAGGTCTGCGCCGCAAGCTCAACATTTTCCTTGGCGGTAAGGTTCTGTATAAGATTATAGAACTGGAAAATAAAGCCGATTTCATAGCGGCGGTAGGTAATAAGCTCCTTTTTGCTGTAGGTGGCGATGTTTTTTCCGTCGATTATGATACTACCCTCGTCGATAGTATCCATACCGCCCAGCATATTAAGAACCGTAGTTTTTCCCGAGCCCGAGGGGCCGAGAACAATAGCAAACTCTCCCTTTTCTATATCAAAGGTTATTCCGTCGGAAGCGTTAATGGTAATTTCGCCCATTTTATAGCGCTTATAAACATCCTTAACCGACACAAAACTCATTACTGGTCTTTCCTTTCAGCTTCAGCAGGTTATTACAATCTCCCTGTTATCGTTCATTCCGATTTTACAGGTTGTCTTTTTATCGGAAACGGTAAGTCTGGAGTTGTTTATTCTTATGGTAACGCCGGGGAAAATAGCCCTGTTTACCTTTACTTTAAGGTCGTTGTTGCCGTTTATTTCCTTTTCTATATCGGCAATTCTCGCCTTAATTGCATTTATCGCCTTCATGTGGCCGAATTTCGCTCTTATGGAGGTAGCCAGCATTTCCTCTCTCTGCTGTGGGAGCTGTCCTGCCTTTTTCTGCTTTTGGAGCGTTTCACAGACAAGATTAAGCTGTTCAAGCTGCTGGTTGTATTCCTTTAGCTTCTTTTCGTGCTCGATTTTTTCTTCTGCAAGGACGGCTACGTTACCAAGAGTAATAATAGTCCTTATGTAGGTATCCGAGCCGATATAATTAGCTTCAACATCACTTAGGCAGGTATATTTTCCTCCTACGATAGCGGACTTTCCGCCCTTAGCGGTAAGATTACCGTTACTAAACAGGGTACAGCTCACAAAGCTTTGCGCCGTACAGTTTCCGTTGGACTCTATGGTTGAGTTTTCACAGAAGGAGGCGGTTATATCTCCTGCTGCCTTAACCTCGGAATTTATTATACCGAGTCTTACGGAGATTGAGGATTCCGAAGTAACGCTTGCTCCCGTAATATTGCCGAAAACGTTGATATCGCCTACTGCCTTAACTACGAAGCCTTCGTTTATATTGCCCTTTATTACTATGTCGCCGATAAAATCAATATTACCTACCGAAAGGTCAACGTCATCGGAAATAGTAAGCACATCATCCACCACGAAACGGTCCTTGTTCCAGCGTAGATTTCCCGAAACCGCCGCAATAAGCTTTGTACCGTCCTCGGAAACCGCTACGCCGTTACCCGAATATACCTTTGCAGGCTTTCCGGGAAACTGATTCTGTACAACGCCTCTTATATCCTTTCCGGGCTTTCCGGGAGTTTCGGGTACGATATCGGCGATAACCTCGCCCTGCTTTATGTTCTTTATTGTACCGAGGTCACGGTAATCCACGTTTCCGAACTCGTCCTCTTTTATTACAGCGGCCGAGGCCTGCTCAAAATAGTATTTAAGATAGCCGTTCTCCCCGTCAACAGGTGCGTCGCCCTTGGCAAGAAGCACGCTATGGCCGTATCCACCCCCCTTGAAAATATCGTCGAAGGCAGACTCGATAACATTATATCTGATGCCGTTTTCGGCTACAGTTCTTCTCGCCTCCTCCTCGGTCACGGGCTTTCCGCCATGAAGGGGCTCGGTAACAACAATATGAGCGGTCATATACTTTTCGTCGATATTTACCGTTACGGTTCCGTTAATAGGTTCAGCCATAGTATCATCTCTTTTCTGTTATATATTTGTACGCCAAAATGGCATAATGGCAATACTGCACAAAATGGCATAAGTATCTATTCTGTTTTATTATAGCACATATCCGTTAAGATTTCCACAAAAAAAGATAAGTTTTAACTATATCACAAAAATATCACTCTATTTTTGTGATTTTCGCAAAATTCGCCGCCAGCTTTTTCGTGCCTACCCTGTCGAAAATAATTTCAAGAAGGGTATCGTTACCCATGGGCGTAGCATTAGCTACCGTTCCCTCTCCGAAAACGTTATGGCGGATTCTGTCCCCTGCCGAGAAGCTTTCCCTGTTCATTTCCATAGGCTTTCTTACGCTGTGCTCCCTTAAATAGTTGGGCTTATTGCCGCTATCCTCGGTTTTTCTCTGAAGTCCGCCGCCTCTGCCCGTCCTGTCGTTATAGTTCATATATTCCGAAGGAATTTCACGGATAAAGCGTGAAATCTGATTATGCTGGGTCTGACCGTAGAGAAGCCTGCTTTCCGCAGAAGTTATGAAAAGCCTCCTTTTCGCTCTCGTTATGGCTACATAGCAAAGACGCCTGTCCTCCTCCAGCTCGTACATATCCCCGAAGCTCCGAAGGGAGGGGAAAATTCCCTCCTCTGCCCCTACGATAAAGACGTTCTCGAATTCGAGACCCTTAGCTGCGTGCATTGTCATAAGAGTTACCCTGTCCTCCTCGGCGTCGTAGCTGTCAAGATCGGATATAAGGGCAATCTGCTCCAGATAATCGAAAAGACTGTGGCTTTCGTTCTCACGGCAGAAGGTTACCATTGAGGATTTAAGCTCTCGGATATTTTCTATTCTTGCAAGCCCCTCGTCTCCCTGGGTAAGTAATGCGGTCATATAGCCCGACTGCTCCATAACGTCGTCGAGGATATCGGTAATTTCCCTCTCGTCGGCTGTATCAATAAGCTCACGGAACATTTTTCCCACAGGAAGAAGCGCCTTCGACTTTTTCGAAAGCTTAACGAATTCCTCACAGCGCTCCATTGTTTCAACAGGGCTTATTCCGAGAGAAAGAGAAATGCTCTCGATTTCCTTCCAGGTTGCTTCCCCTATACCCCTTTTCGGCTCGTTTATGATTCTTCCTAAGCGGACAAGGTCGTAGGGGTTGGAGATAACGCTTAAATACGCCAATGCGTCCTTTATTTCCTTACGCTCATAGAACCTTGTACCCCCCACAATTTTATAGGGTATCGCCATTTTTCCAAGCGTAATTTCAAAAAGACGGGACTGGGAATTGTTGCGGTATAAAATAGCGCTGTCGGCGAAGCTTCCGCCCTCTTTTTTGAAATTGAGAACCTGCTCCGCTGCGAAAAGAGCCTCATTCTGTTCATCGGTAAAGCGGTAAACTTCAACCTTTTCTCCGTCGCCTAAATCCGACCAGAGATTCTTGTCCTTATGCTGGGTGTTGTTCTTTATTACTGCGTTCGCCGCTTCAAGGATATTGCAGGTTGAACGGTAATTCTGCTCTAACTTGATTGTTTTTGCATTGAACTGGTTTTCAAAGGAAAGGATATTTTCAATAGTAGCGCCACGGAATCGGTAAATTGACTGATCCTCGTCGCCTACTACACAAAGATTGTTCTTCCCCCCCGAAATAAGGCGTACAAGCTCATACTGCGCCATATTTGTATCCTGATACTCGTCCACCATAACATAGTCGAAATGATTCTGCCAGTAGGAAAGTATCTCCCTGTCTGCCTTAAAGACCTCTACGGTTTTCATTATAATATCGTCGAAATCGAGAGCGTTAGCCTGCTTTAAACGATTCTGGTATTCATAGTAGATATCACGGATAACCTGAAGCTGGAAATCTGCCTTTCCGCCGTTTTCTACGGGGAATTTCTCCGGAGGCAGGAGCTTATCCTTCGCCTTTGAAATCGAGGACATAACAACCTTCGGGTTAAAGGTCTTATCGGAGATATTCATAGCCTCCATAACGCTCTTTATTACCCTTTTGCTGTCGTCGGTATCATATATTACGAAATTCGGCTTATAGCCGATAGCTTCGATACTTCTTCGGAGAATCTTAACGCAGGTTGAATGGAAGGTGGCTGCCCATACGTCGGCGGCAGGAGCATTCATAACCGCAAGACGGCTCTTAAGCTCGGAGGCCGCCTTATTCGTAAAGGTTACCGCAAGAATTTTCCAGGGAAGCGCCTTGTTATGACCGATAATTTCGGAAAGATGGCCGATAACCTCGGGAGAATCGGGATAGAGCCCGTCGGCGTAGAATTTAAGGAACTGCTTATCGTCGTCGGAGATATTACGCTCATAATCCGCCTTATAAGCGTCGCCGAAAAGGAGAAGATTTGCTATTCTGTTACAGAGGACGGTGGTTTTTCCGCTTCCTGCCCCCGCGATAATAAGAACAGCTCCCTCGGTCTGAAAAATCGCCTCTCTCTGGGGCTCATTAGTTCTTTCGAAGTATTTTAAAATGGCATTTTTCTTTAATTCGCTGAATTCCATAAAGCCTCCCATTATGCCTAAACAACACAAGTCTGACCTACTTTCGTAAGTCAGACTGCGTATATTATCCTATAATCCTATTACTGAATATTGCTCTCAACTACATAGTCAGAGCTGTTGTTTGTCTTAGGCGTGGACTGGGTTGTTCCGAGGGAAACGAAGGGATTAACTCCGTCGCCGATAACCTGGGGAAGAACACCGTTCCAGTTATTTATCTTAAGGTATTCGATGTAGTTGGGGCTGTTTTCAAGCTTTTCCTGTACTACCTCGATAGCGTAAGCCTGTGCCTCTGCTGCGAGCTTCTTGGAGTCTGCTTCTGCCTGCGCCTGGATAACTATCTGCTTAGCCTCTTCTTCCTTTTCCTTGGTTTTGTTCTCCATTTTTAAGGCGTCCTGTGCGGCGATAACCTTAGCCTGGATAGAGGACTCGAAGGCGTCGTCGAAGCTTAAGTTTTCGATAGCGAAGGCTTCCACAACAATACCGTTCTGGGCGAGGATAGGTCTTAAACAGTTTTCTATAGTCTGCTGGACATCGCCACGGGACTGGACAAGCTCCTCCGCCTTAACCTTACCGATTTCGTTCTTGGTAATCTTAGCTACGTTCTGAACTAAAAGCTTTGTTTCTACGTTAGAGATACCTACCTCTCTTATAATGGAGGAAAGCTTACTCTTATCGTAGGAGTAGTTAAGCTTTAAGCTTAATTCCTGTACCGTCTGGGTGTCGCTTGTATAAGCGTCTGTGGTGGTGGAATAAACCTGCTGTCTTATGTCAACCTGCTCGATTTCCTCAACAAAGGGAATACGGAAGTTAAGACCTGCGGTAAGGCCGTCGTTTACAATCTGACCGAAGCGGTATTTAACACCGATAAAGCCCTCGTTTACGATAGTGAAGCAGTTAAACAGAACGATAAGTACGAGTACCGCTACTACGCCGATTCCGACATATTTGCCGTATTTCTTATCTCCGCTTTTTCCCGAGGAGGAGGCGCTGTTTGTTGTAAATTTAATTTCAGACATAACTTTTTATCCTTTCTTTAACCGTCTTTATGAGTAAATAATATTTACTTTACATAAATATTACCACTTTTTCTTTTATTTGTCAATAGGCGAAAGTAAATTTTATTTACGGCTGCATTCTCTTATTTTTCTATAAGCTCGGAATACTTATCCTTTACCTCTGCCGCAGGGGAAACTACCGCCGAACCGTCCTTATTAAGACGGCGAACCGCCTGTGTAAGCATAAGCTTTATACGGTTAATCTGATTTACCTCGGAAGCGCCGGGGTCGTAGTCAACGGCAATAATGTTGGACTCGGGGTGTCTGCGGCGAAGCTCTCCGATAACGCCCTTGCCGGTAACGTGATTGGGGAGACAAGCGAAGGGCTGCATACAGATGATATTGTTTACGCCGCTTTCGATAAGCTCCAGCATTTCCGCAGAAAGGAACCAGCCCTCGCCTGCGATATTGCCCGTAGAAACGATACCCTCAACAAGCTCTCTCATGTGAGCAATCGTAGTAAAGCCGCCGAACTTCGTACCCTCAAGCGCATCGGCTATAGGCTTCTGGATACGTTCAAGAAGAGAGATAGCCATATTGCTTACACGGTATCTTGTATTTGAAACGGTAAGAAATTCGTGACGGGAATTAGCGTGGTCACAGAAAAAGTAGATAAAGCCCATAAGGTCGGGAACTACGGCTTCTGCACCCTCGGCTTCGATAAAGCCTACAACATCGTTATTGGCTATCGGGTTATACTTAACGAGAATTTCGCCTACCACGCCCACACGGGGCTTAACCACGTCGTATGTAGGCAGAGCGTTAAATTCCTCAACAATTTTCTTAACGTTCTTCTTGTATCTCGAAAAGCTTAAATGCCTTAAATCCTCACAGAGGTACTCGTTCCACTTTTCATAAAGCCTGTCTGCGCTTCCCTTTTCGATTTCGTAGGGTCTTACCCTATAAAGACAGCGTGTAATAAGGTCGCCGTAAAGCACACCCATAAAGGCTCTTATTGCAAGAGGAACGGTAATCTTAAAGCCGGGCTGTTTCTCGAAGCCGTTAAAGTTAAGGGAAAGTAAGGGGGTATCGGCATAACCGCCGTCGGCAAGCGCCTTTTTAATCATACTGATATAGTTGGTTGCACGGCAGGCACCGCCTGTCTGTGTAATTAAAAGGGCAGTCTTGCTTAAATCGTATTCGCCGCTGTCCAGCGCTCTCATAAGCTGTCCTACCGTAAGGATTGAGGGGTAACAAGCGTCGTTGTTTACATATTTAAGGCCGGTGTCAACCACCTGCTTCGAATAATCCTTAAGTACGATAAAGTCGTAGCCCGAATGCCTGAAGGCAGCCTGTAAGAATTCGAAATGATAGGGCGCCATCTGGGGAGCAAGGATTGTATAGCGGCTTCTCATTTCCTTTGTGAATACAGGCTGTTTTTGGTAACCCGTATATTTCTTCTCGGAAACGTAGCCGTTACGCTCTCTTTCCTCCATTACCGATATAAGGGAGCGAAGTCTTATTCTCGCCGCACCAAGGTTATTTACCTCGTCAATTTTAAGGAGCGTGTACATTCTTCCGCTGCCCTGTAAAATCTCCTGCACCTCGTCGGTAGTAACTGCGTCAAGTCCGCAGCCGAAGCTGTTGAGCTGCACGAGCTCAAGGTTCTTTCTTTCGGAAACGAGAGCGGCGGCATTATAAAGCCTGTTGTGGTACATCCACTGGTCAACTACTCTTATAGGTCGGGGCAGGTCGCCGAGATGAGCTACTGCGTCCTCGGTAAGAACAGCGAAGCCGTAACCGTTTATCATTTCGGGAATACCGTGATTGATTTCGGGGTCAACGTGGTAGGGTCGTCCTGCAAGAACAATACCCTTTTCGCCCTTTTCCTCGAGAAGCTTAAGGATA
>JAEDHF010000089.1 GCA_016297165.1 Oscillospiraceae bacterium
AACTGTGACCTATTTATCCTATTAGGGGCAAGAGTAGGGGACAGGGCGGTTACTGCCATTAAGCAGCTCAGCAACGTAAGCGTTATACATATCGATATAGACCCTGCTGAAATCGGAAAGAATCTTCCTGCAACAACACCTATAGTAGGCGACCTTAAGATTGTTCTTAGCCAGCTTATCGATATTCTTCCGAAGCTTTCCCACACGGAATGGGTAGAGGAGCTTTCGTCAGTCAAGAGCGGCAAAAGCAGTCAGCTTACCGCAGAAAAGGGCTTCGTAAACCCGAAGGCTTTTATTGAGCGGCTTAATATGCAGCTTCCGAAGAAATCCGTTATTGTCGCCGACGTAGGACAGAATCAGATTTGGACAGCCAACAATATTTTCCTTACCGAGGGTCGTTTTCTTACCTCGGGGGGCATGGGTACAATGGGCTATTCCCTTCCTGCCGCTATCGGAGCGAAGCTCGCCGACCCCGAAAACGAGGTTATCGCTGTCTGCGGCGACGGAAGCTTCCAGATGCAGTTTATGGAGCTTGCTACCGCTGTCCAGCATAACGTGAATGTTAAGGTTATTGTAATGGTGAATAACTATCTCGGAATGGTCCGTGAGGTTCAGGAGAGAAGCTATGACAACAGGCTTATTGCGGTTGATATAACGGGAAGTCCACGTTTTGACGCTATTGCCTCCGCTTATGGAATTGAAGCGGAAAACGTTACCGATATCGAGGAAGCGGATAAGGCTATAGAACGGATGCTTAAATCGGAAAAGCCTTATTTATTACAGGTTTTCGTAAAAGGAACCGAAAAGACGATAATATAACGTTCGTATTTTCTGATTGTAATGAACGGAGAATGCTATGAAACATACAATTTCTATATTAGTTGAAAACCACGCAGGCGTACTCGCCCGTATTTCAGGACTTTTTGCCCGCCGTGCCTACAATATCGACAGTCTTGCTGTTGGCGTTACAGAGGACGAAAATGTATCAAGAGTCACTATTGTTGCCGACGGTGACGAGCATACCCTTGAGCAGATATTAAAGCAGCTCAACAAGCTAATCGACGTAATAAAGGTACGCTCCTTCAGCGAGCAGGAGCTTCTCACCCGTGAGCTTGTACTGGTGAAGGTTAACTGTACCCCGTCCCAGAGAGCGGAGCTTATCTCAATAGCAGAGATTACCGAGGCGAAAATATCGGATATTTCCGTTAATACCGTAACCCTTGAATTATCTGACTATAACGCAAAGATAAAGAATTTCGAGGAGCTTCTTCGTCCCTACGGAATAAAGGAAATCGTAAGAACAGGTACAATAGCTATCCAGCGTGGAAGTACCGCTCTTACTTTGTAATTGTTCCTTATATCCGTACTGTATGAACAAGCATAAGCTTTACAGATACGCTCTTGACTGGTTTTTCCCGAATATCTGCCCATCCTGCGGCGAACAGATAGCCTATGACGAGGCATTCTGCGATGAATGCTTAACTGAGCTGATACCTTATGAGGGAAGCTTTTCAGTGGAAAATGCGGATATGTTTACGGCGTACTGTATATACGATAAAACCGTAAAGCGTATTCTGAACAGGTATAAAAGGGACGCCTGCGGAAATACCTATTATGCCTTCGCTTTCGGGATAATGCAGGCGCTTCGGAGAAGGAAGCTCAGCTCGGAATTTGATATTATCGTATCAATACCCATGGAAAAATCCGATTTAAAAGCCCGTGGCTATAACCAGACGGAGCTGATTGCTGATGAGCTTCAATTTCTTATGGATAAGCCCCATATAAGGGCTCTTGAAAAGATAAGGCGTACCGAGCCGCAGAAAAGCCTTGGCGAAGAGGATAGGCGTAAAAATATGGTAAATGCCTTTAAGGCTGCCGAAGGAATCTCGTTGGCAGGTAAAAACGTTCTTGTTATTGATGACTTATGTACAACAGGAAGTACTCTTTGCGAAGCTGCAAGAGCCTTAAAGGAGGGCGGAGCGGCTCGTGTAATAGCTGCGTCTTTCTCAAAAACAGCTATTGACAAATCCGGAATATAGTGCTACACTAAACACACAATTTTTTCAGAATGGGGGCAGACAATATGTTAATGCGTAAAAAAACAGGTTTAAAAAGAAAAGAGATGTACTGTTGTCTGTCGGAAAGCATATCTGTCTGATATGTAGTATTCTGTTATTGAACGTGCATTTCTGCGTGAAGTGCACGTTTTTTGTTTGTCAGGAGGAAATATGAAAGAGAAAAAAGAAAAACCAAAGTATTCCGCCCCGTCCAATGTTTTCTATATGCTTAAAACCTTGTGCCGGGGCAGCAAGGGCTACGTTATCTATACCTTTATCAAGGAGCTGAATGAACAGGTATTCTGGACGGTATTCTCTGTGTATCTGACCCAGTGGATTTATATGGCTATAGAAAACAAGACCCCCTTTACCGCACTTGTATCCTTTGTGGGCGCTATGTGTATCGGGCATATCTGCATACATACAATTTCGGCTATTCATCAGCTTTGTGAGAAGCAGTTCCTTCCGAAAATGTATCAAAGTTTCTATAAAAAGGTTATAGAAAAATCCCTTTCTATGGAATATACCGAGTTCGAAAGACCCGATTTCTACGACAGATATACAAGAGCGCTGAACGAATGTCAGCAGCGGGGAAGCTCAATACTCTACAACTCCGCTATGCTTATAGCGAGTATAGCGTCCGTAGCGACAGCTACAATAATTGTCGCCGAGGTTGACCCTATGCTTCTGATATTTATTGTGCCTATGGTGGCAGTGTCAATGTTTTTCGGAAAGAAATGCGGAGATTTATACTATAAGCTTGATTTCTCCAACACCCGTGACGGCCGTGTAGGCAATTATGTGAAGCGTGTGTTCTACGAAAAGAAATACGCAGGCGAGCTTCGTCTTTTCGGTATGGGAAACCTTCTTTTGAACCGCCACGAAAAGGCTTACGAGGAAATGAGCCAAAGAACCGCAGAAATAAGAAAGAAGGTATCAATTCTCGAAACGGCAAAATGGGTTATCTATCAGGTTTTATCCATTATCCTGCCTTACCTCTATATTGCTTTCGTAATAGGAGAAAGCGACGTTTCTACGGCGGCGTATGTAGCTATGATTCCTGCGCTTTCAACCCTCTCCTGGCGCACCTCGGACAGCGTTGAGATTCTGGTTACACTTGCAAAAGAGAGTGCCTTTGTAACAAATCTTCGTGACTTCCTTGCTTATAAGCCGAAGAGGAATACCGAAGAGCTTATAAAGGCGGAAAGCCTTTCGGATATTGAAATAAAGGATATGAGCTTTACCTACGAGGGAGCGGAAAAGCCCACCCTTAAGAATATCAGTATGACCGTAAGAAAGGGCGAAAAAATCGCCATAGTAGGTCATAACGGCGCAGGAAAAACTACCCTCGTAAAGCTTCTTTTAGGGCTTTATAACCCTACCGACGGCGAAATAAAGATAAGCGGAAACAATATAGGCAGCTACGAGCCTTTGTCCCTTCACAGCCGCTTCGGTACGGTTTTCCAGGATTTACAGGTTTTCGCTCTCCCTCTTGCGGAGAATGTACTGATGCATAAGCCGAAAAACGAGGAGGAGCGAAGGCTCGTTGAAGAAGCGCTAAGGAAGGCGCAGTTCGGAGATAAGCTTGACAGTCTGCCCGAAGGTATTGACACGATGGTTACCAAGGAATTCGATGAGAACGGTATGGGTCTTTCGGGAGGAGAAGCGCAGAAAATCGCTATTGCAAGAGTTTTCGCAAGAAAGCCCGACATTGTTATTCTCGACGAGCCAAGCTCCGCCCTCGACCCTATCGCCGAGTACAATATGTATAAGAATATGCTTACCGCAACAGACGGCGAGACGGTAATTTTCATTTCCCACCGTCTTTCCACAACAAGAGACGCCGACAGAATTTATATGTTCGAAAACGGCGGTATTATTGAAGAGGGAAGCCACGAGGAGCTTATGAAGCTGGGCGGAAAATACGCTGAAATGTGGAAGCTGCAGGCGCAGAATTATCTTGCAGAGGAGGTGACGGCATGAGCGGAAAAACGGAAAATAAGGAAAAAATCGGAATTAAAAGGCTTATTTCCAATGTTTTCTACATAATGAAATATACCTTCCGTCACGATAAGCTTATGGCGATAGCTTATATTCTGAGCCAGTCGATAGATGTCGCCGCCGTATCAATAATAAACACCTTTATGCTTAAAGAGGTTATCGACGAGCTTTTAAGAGGCGCTGATATCCTTAATATCGTGAAGATTTTTGCAGTTATGCTTGCGCTTTCTTTTATCGGCTTAGGCTCTCTTATCTGCCTCGAAAACCTCTTTTTTACGAGGCTTGTTAAGGTAAGCGGTAAGGTGCAGCGTGAGCTTATGGAAAAGGCAAGGCTTATCGATCTGAAATGCTACGATATTCCCGAATACTACGACGATTTTGTAATTGCCGCCTCCCAGTCCGAGGATATGATAACAAAGGCGATTATGAGTATAGGTAGAATTGTTTCCGGCGTTCTTGCTATGCTTATTTCGGGAACCTTTATCGTAACACTTAATCCTATGGTTGCGGTATTCCCTGTAATCGGCTTTATAATTAACATTGTTACTCGTTTTATTATCACAAAGCTTGAGTACCAATTCAGTATTGAGCAGAAGAAAATAAGACGAAAGGCGGACTACTCAAGGAGAGTATTCTACCAGCCCGAATACGCTAAGGAAATTAAGCTTACGGGAATCGAAGAGGCTCTTATGGAGCAGTACAACGAAGCTATAGCCGAGGAGCGTAAAATTGCGTTTAAGTATAGCCTTAAAATACTGCCGCCGACCCTTATTAACTGGATTTGTACCTATACCCTCTGTCAGTTCTTTGCAGTACCCGTATATCTCGCTTATCTTGCTATCGAAAAGCAGACTATCCGGCTTGGCGAGGTTGCGTCTCTTAAAAACGCCACAAATGAGATTAAATATCGTCTCGACCAGATGAATTACGCTCTTGTGGATTTCCAGACGGTAGGGCAGTACGCCGAAAAATTCCGCCGCTTTATGGATTACGAGATAAATATCGAGGGCTGTGAGGGTGATGAGCCTTTGCCCGAGGACTGCACCTTAGAGCTTAAAAATGTGGGCTTTAAGTATAAGGACGGGGAAAGGTATGTGCTCAAAAACGTAAGTATGACTATAAGAAAGGGCGAAAAGCTTGCTCTTGTAGGCGAAAATGGCGCAGGAAAAACTACTCTCATTAAGCTTATTATGCGCCTTTACGACGTAACCGAGGGGGAAATTACCTTTGGCGGAGTTGATATAAGAAAGCTTAATACAAGAGCCTACAGAGAGAAAATCGGCGCAGTTTTTCAGGATTTCCAGATTTACGGTGCTACTCTTGCCGAAAATGTTAAAATGGATTATACCGAGGAAAGGGACAGCAGCGAGATAATCCACGCTCTTGAAAGAGCAGATTTCAGGGATAAGCTTGATAAGCTTCCCGATAGTATTTCTACCGAGCTTACAAAGGAATTTTCCGAAAATGGAACAATTCTTTCCGGCGGCGAAAGCCAGAAGGCGGCAATAGCAAGAATCTTCATTAAGGATGCCCCTGTGGCTATTCTTGATGAGCCGAGCTCCGCTCTCGACCCTATCGCCGAATACAGGCTCAATAAAAGTATGCTTGATAATGCAGAAAACCAGGCGGTTATCCTTATTTCACACCGCCTTTCTACAACAAAGGATGCCGATCGTATAATTCTTCTCGAAAACGGAACCGTAGCCGAAAGCGGAACTCATACAGAGCTCCTCGAAAAGGGCGGTACCTATGCGAAAATGTGGAATGTACAGGCGGAAAAATACTGCACTTCAATTTATGCGTGATAAAAAAGCCGTATCCGTTTATTGCCGGATACGGCTTTTTGCTGATTATAGCTCTTTTTCCTGTGAATCATATTCAATTTTGAAATCCCGGAATTCTGCGGTATTGTCGCCTGCTGCATAAAGACCGATAACTGTTCCCGTAAAGCCCCCAGAAACCTCGCTTGAAAGGTACTTTGTCTGACCGCTTCCGAGATGAGTATCGCCGATATAGAAATTATAGAAAAGGTTGTCGCCTGTGATTCTTAGCCTGCCGCTTCCCGAGGAGAGCGGAACAGCAGCTTCAATATGCTTTATACCGCCGATATTAAGCTTTAGTATTCCTTCGTAGCCGTTATCGGTTTTTCTTATGGCGATATCATAGTGCTCGCTTTCGCACATATAGACGGTAACGCCTGCCTCGCCGCTATCAACGGTAAGGTTAACGGAAAGCCCGAAGGAGAAGTCCTTCTGCCGCAGTCCGATAAAGGTAGGAGAGTCCGCCTCATCGAGAGTTACGCTTGTACCGTGAAGAATTGCACGGTTTTCGGAAAGCTCGTAGCTTTCCTTCTTAGGGTGACGGAGATAACACCAGTCAATGCCGAAATCCGTGTTTTCAAAGGTGAAGCTATGTTTATATTCCTGCGTGAAATCGCCGTCGATTTCATAGCCTTCCGAGCAAGTTCCGTCATTTCCTGCAGTAAACCAGCCCTCTTCGTTAAATCTTGCAGGAATAAGAAAAACCTCTCTTCCGAGATTATGATAGGGCATCCAAATATGTATCTGACGAAAACCGAGGCAGAGAATATGCCATTTTCCGTTATAGTCCTGTATAAGGTCGCCGTGACCTATGCCCTGTATAATAAAAGGGGCTTTATTGCGGTTGGTGAGTACGGGGTTAAAGGGGCAGTTTTCGAAGGGTCCCCATATATTCTCCGAACGGGCGTAGGTTATCATGTGGCCGTATTCGGTACCGCCCTCCGCCGCCATAAGGTAGTAGTACTTACCGATTTTATAGATATGGGGGCTTTCAAGATAGCGTCCGCCGGAGCCCTTCCAGATATTCTTGCTGCCCGAGAGCTTTTCGCCTGTTTTTATATCGATTTCACACTGTGTAACGCCGTTAATCCCGTTATCGTCAACACCGTTACTTATGAAAAAGGTTCTTCCGTTTTCGAAATAGAGGGAGGGATCGATGCCGCCCTGTTTAACGGTTATGGGCTCCGACCATTCGCCGTAGATATTGTCGGTATAAACGTAGAAATTCTCGTGGGTGGTATCATTGGTGGTAACCATATAGAAGCGTCCGTTATTGTATCTTATCGTCGGCGCAAAGACGCCGCCTGAGCTGTTTACTTTGTCAAGCATAACCTGACTCTTTCGGGTCAGAACGTGGCCAATCTGCTTCCAGTTCACAAGGTTTTCGCTTTCAAAAAGAGGAACGCCCGGGAAATACTGAAATGAGCTGCAGACCATATAGTATCTGCCGTTGGCTTTACAAACGCTTGGGTCGGGATAGAAGCCGCTTAATACTGGATTGTTGTAATACATAGGAAACTCCTTTTTGAGGTGACCTTTAATCAGTTTCACTAATTAATGTCTGCTCATCAACTTCTGATAGGCTTTACAATAATTAAAAAAGCCTATCAGAATTTGCTAAAGTGCGAGGATTCTTATAAAAAATCAGAGAAATCCTTGCACTTTAGTTCGTCCTTCAGGAC
>JAEDHF010000090.1 GCA_016297165.1 Oscillospiraceae bacterium
GCGCGCTACCAACTGCGCTACACCCCGATGACTATTTAATTGTAAGTATTATTTATTGGGCTTCTTAGCGTGCTTGCTTTGTCCGCCCTCTTGCGGTGCTCGAAAATCAGCCTTTGATTATTATACACTATTTCAAATAGAATGTCAATAATTTATCAGATTTTTTTAAATACCCGAAAATTTTTATCTAAAGTGTTTACAAAATCGTTAAAATGTGGTATCATATACATTGATGCATACTAATGTGTATATTTATCAGGATATGCAAAAAAACTAAGGAGGATGTTTCCAATGGCAAGACAGAAACTTACGATGGACGGTAACAACGCTGCAGGTCACGTTTCCTATGCGTTTACCGAAGTTGCTGCTATCTACCCCATCACACCTTCGTCCGTTATGGCAGAAGTAACAGACGCTTGGTCAGCAGCAGGCAGAAAAAATATTTTCGGACAGGAAGTTCAGGTTGTAGAAATGCAGTCTGAAGCCGGTGCAGCAGGCGCTGTTCACGGTTCCCTTACAGCAGGTGCGTTAACAACTACTTATACTGCGTCTCAGGGTCTTCTCTTAATGATTCCTAACATGTATAAGATTGCAGGTGAATTACTCCCTAACGTAATTCACGTTTCCGCTCGTGCACTCGCTTCTCATGCACTTTCTATCTTCGGCGACCACAGCGACATTTACGCTTGTCGTCAGACCGGCTACGCTATGCTCTGTTCCACCAACCCCCAGGAGGTTATGGACCTCGGCGCAGTAGCTCACCTCTCCACCCTTAAGGGCAGAGTTCCTTTCATCCACTTCTTCGATGGTTTCAGAACCTCTCACGAAATCCAGAAGATTGAAGTCTGGGATTACGATACCCTCGCTAAGATGGTTGATATGGAAGACGTTGAAGCATTCCGTCAGCGTGCATTAAACCCTGAACACCCCGTTCTCCGCGGTACTGCACAGAACCCCGACATCTTCTTCCAGGCAAGAGAAGCCTGCAACCCCTACTACGACGCTATCCCCGAAATCGTAACAAAGTACATGGATAAGGTTAACGCTGAAATCGGTACAGATTACAAGCTCTTTAACTACTACGGCGCACCCGACGCTGAACATGTAATTGTTGCTATGGGCTCCGTTAACGACACAATCGAAGAAACAATCGATTACCTCGCAGCACAGGGCAAGAAGGTAGGTCTCGTTAAGGTAAGACTTTACAGACCCTTCTCCACCAACGCTTTCGTTGACGCTATTCCTGCAACCGCTAAGCAGATCACAGTTCTCGACAGAACAAAGGAACCCGGCGCTATCGGCGAACCCTTATACCTCGATGTTGTAGCTGCATTAAAGCAGGCTAACAAGTTCCAGGATGTTCCCGTATTCTCCGGCCGTTACGGTCTCGGTTCTAAGGACTGCAACCCTGCTCAGATTATTGCAGTTTACAACAACACAGCTAAGCCCAGATTCACAATCGGTATCGAGGACGACGTTACTGGTCTCTCCCTTGAAATCAAGGAGAACCCCAACACAACTCCCGAGGGTACAACCTGCTGTAAGTTCTGGGGTCTCGGCTCTGACGGTACTGTTGGCGCTAACAAAAACTCCATCAAGATCATCGGCGACCACACCGATATGTACGCACAGGCTTACTTCGCTTACGACTCCAAGAAGTCCGGCGGTGTAACAATCTCCCACTTACGTTTCGGTAAGTCTCCTATCAAGTCCACATACTTTGTAAATAAGGCTAACTTCGTTGCTTGTCATAACCCCTCTTACATCGACAAGTACGAAATGGTTCAGGACGTAGTTCCCGGCGGCTCCTTCTTACTTAACTGCCAGTGGACAGTTGACGAGCTTGACGAAAAGCTTCCTGCACCCGTTAAGGCTTATATCGCAAAGAACAACATCAACTTCTACATCATCAACGCTATCAAGGTAGCTAAGGAAATCGGTCTCGGCAACAAGACAAACACAGTACTCCAGTCTGCGTTCTTCTCTATCGCTAATATCATTCCTGCTGCTGACGCTGTTGACTATATGAAGAAGGCTGCATACAAGTCCTTCGCTAAGAAGGGTGACGAAATTGTTAACATGAACTACGCTGCTATCGACCGCGGCGCAGGCGAGGTTATCAAGGTTGACGTTCCCGCTTCCTGGGCTAACGCAGAAGGCGAGCTCGCTACACATACTGCAACAGGCGACAACAAGAAGCTTGTTGATTTCGTAAACAACATCTTAACTCCCGTTAATGCACAGAGAGGCGACAAGTTACCCGTTTCTACATTCTCCGGAATGGCTGACGGTACCTTCCCTCAGGGTTCTGCTGCATACGAAAAGCGTGGTATCGCTGTTGACGTTCCCGAGTGGATTCCCGAGAACTGTATCCAGTGTAACCAGTGTTCTATGGCTTGTCCTCACGCTGTAATCCGTCCTATTATTCTTAACGATGCTGAAGCAGCTGCTGCTCCCGCAGGCATGAAGATGAAGGACGCTACCGGTCTTCCCGGACTTAAGTTCACAATGGCTATCTCCGTACTCGACTGTACAGGATGCGGCGTATGTGCTAACGTATGTCCCGCTAAGACAAAGGCTCTCGCTATGAAGGGTCTCGAAACACAGGAAGCACAGCAGGCTTGCTACGACTACGCTATCAAGACCTCCGATAAGCCTGAGGTTGCTGAAAAGTTCAAGCCCACTACCGTTAAGGGCGCACAGTTCAAGCAGCCCCTCCTCGAGTTCTCCGGCGCTTGTGCAGGCTGCGGCGAAACACCTTACGCAAAGCTTATCACACAGCTCTTCGGCGACAGAATGTATATCTCCAACGCAACAGGCTGTTCCTCAATTTGGGGCGGTTCCGCACCTTCTACTCCTTACACAACCAACAAGGAAGGCAGAGGTCCTGCTTGGGGCAACTCCTTATTCGAAGATAACGCTGAATTCGGTCTCGGTATGTTCCTCGCTCAGGATACACTCCGCACAAGAGCTCAGGCTAAGTTAAAGGCTCTCGCTGAAAAGGCTGAAAAGGCTGAGGTTAAGGAGCTTATCGACAAGTACTTCGAAACCGCTAACGACGGCGCAGCTAACCTTGCTGCTACAAAGGCTCTCGTAAGCGCTCTTGAAGCTTGCGGCTGTGATACTCCCGAAAGAAAGGAAGTTCTTAAGCTTAAGGATTACCTCAACAAGAAGTCTAACTGGATCTTCGGCGGCGACGGTTGGGCATACGATATCGGTTACGGCGGTGTTGACCATGTTCTCGCAAGCGGCAAGAACGTTAACGTATTCGTATTCGATACAGAAGTTTACTCCAACACAGGCGGTCAGGCTTCCAAGGCTACAAACATCGGTGCTGTTGCACAGTTTGCTGCTGCAGGTAAGAATGTAAAGAAGAAGGATCTTGCAGGTATCGCTATGAAGTACGGCTACGTATATGTAGCACAGATTGCTATGGGCGCTGACATGAACCAGTGTCTCAAGGCTATCGCAGAAGCTGAAGCATACGACGGTCCTTCCCTCGTAATCGCTTACGCTCCTTGTATCAACCACGGTATCAAGGGCGGCCTTACAATCGCTCAGCAGGTTGAAAAGGAAGCTGTTCAGGCAGGCTACTGGCACCTCTTCAGATTCAACCCCGCTCTCGCTGAAGAAGGAAAGAATCCCTTCTCTCTCGACAGCAAGGCTCCTACAGGCGACTATAAGGCATTCATGATGAGAGAAGTACGTTACAACTCCCTCATGAGAGCTAACCCCGAAAGAGCAGAAAAGCTCTTCAACATCGCTGTTGAAAACAGCAAGAAGAAGTACGACGACTTAGTAAACCTCGTTGAATACTACGCTAAGTAATTCTTCGGAATAAACGAATAACAATGCCCCGTTTATGCAGTAGTGCATAAACGGGGTGTTTTCGTTTTCCTGTATCATATTGCAGCTATTCAGCGCCCTGTAACAAAACAGCTTGCTTTTTTGCTCCGTATGATATATAATTAGTGTGTGCCGGGTAACTGTCCCCAGAACAGTTACCCCTCAAAGCCTGAAAATCAGGCTTTGAGTTGACTAAAGCCAAAATGCCCGAAAAGGAGTGTCTATATGATTATGAAAACAGCCCTGACTATAGCGGGAAGCGATTCCTGCGGCGGCGCAGGAATACAGGCAGATATAAAGACGATGACCATGAATGGGGTATATGCCATGAGCGCCATAACCGCCCTTACGGCACAGAACACGGTAGGCGTAACGGGAATTTCCGAGGTTTCGCCCGATTTCCTTATGAAACAGCTTGACGCAGTATTCAGCGATATTTTCCCCGACGCCGTTAAAACAGGAATGCTATCGGGAGAGGGGCTTATCGGGGTAATAGCCGAAAGGCTAAGCTTCTATAAGGCGAAAAATATCGTTGTTGACCCCGTAATGATAGCTACCAGCGGTGCAAGGCTCATAAGCGAAAACGCAGTAAAAACTCTTAAGGAAAGGCTGCTGCCCTTAGCGACGGTAGTAACCCCGAATATCCCCGAGGCTGAGGTGCTTTCGGGAATAGCCATAAAAACCCCCGAGGATATGGAAAAGGCGGCGAAAGCTATAGCCGAAGAATATGGCTGTGCAGTTCTTTTAAAGGGCGGACACAGCATTAACGATGCCAACGACCTGCTATATGCGGATGGCGAAAAACGCTGGTTCAAGGGAAAAAGGATAGATAACCCCAATACCCACGGCACAGGTTGTACACTTTCAAGCGCCATAGCCGCAAATCTCGCAAAAGGCTATGACCTGTTTACCTCTGTAGAAAGGGCTAAGGAGTATATTTCGGGCGCTTTAGCGGCTATGCTCGACCTGGGAAAAGGAAGCGGCCCTATGAATCACGCTTATAAGCTGTTTGAATGAGATTTTTTAGATTGCTGATAAAATGAGATTGGGGCTGCTGCCCCATACCCTGCCAAGCCTTTTGAAAAAGGCTTGAGCTAAAACTTTAATTTTTTAAAAGAAAAGCAAAAACCCGGTATTTCTCCCGGGTTTTTCTGTTTAACGGCTTTTTCGTTTCAGTTTTTCTAAAAGCGAAATAGCTTGTTTTTTCGCTGCTTTTGTTTCTTCCGTAACGGGCAGGAAGCTGTCTCCCTCGGCTCTTATTACGTCTCCCTCCTTCGCTTCGGGAGAAACCGTCTCACGGGCTACCGAAAAATAGGATATTTCGCCGTTTTCGTATGTTTTCTCGATTACTGCCCGATTTTCTTCAAATCTGTCAAGCACAAGTTTTTCCATATTACTCTCCGTCCTTTACGGTTACCTTTTCGCCGTCGCTTACAATAACGATACTGCCCGATAAATCCGTTCTCAGTACCTCGATACCAAGCTTTTTAAATAGCTTAAGGGGTTCTCTGTGAGGGTGGTTATAATCGTTGGCTTCCCCTACCTCGATTACTCCGTATTGGGGATTTACCGCCTGAATAAAAGCTCTGGTGCTTGAAGAGCTGCTTCCGTGGTGTGCCACTTTTAAAACGTCGGCAGAAACATCACATCCATAGTCCAGTATATCCCTCTCCGCTTCCTCTTCGATATCTCCCGTGAAAAGAAAGGCGGTATCCTTGTAGATATATTTAACTGTAACCGAGTAATTATTAAGATCCTCATAAGCCTTAACGGGAGAAAGAATCTTAAGCTTACCCTTTCCGAGAGTAAAGCTATCTCCTACCTTCGGGAAAATAACGGGTACATTCTTCCTGTCGATAGCTTCAAGCATTTTTACATAGGAGCTTGTTGAGGGTATCATATCCTCGGTCATATCCGCCATAATAACCGTTCCTATTTCATAGCGGTCGATTATCTTCCTCATATAGCCGATATGGTCGGAATGAGGGTGGGAAACTATGACATAATCAAGCCTTTTTACTCCGAGGCTGTCGAGATAGCCTACTGCCTTACTTCCCTCGGAGTATTCGCCGCAGTCGATAAGTGCATATTTTCCGTTATCGGCAATAAGCTCACAGTCTCCCTGCCCTACGTCGATAAAATGAACGGCAACTTCTCCCTCGACCATTTCGCTGTATGCGCCGTCGGAAAGTCCTGCCCCTTCGTATAAATCATTCCAGGAAGGGATAAAGTCAGCCTTAAAGAATATCTCATTCAGGAATATTACCGCCGCAAAAAGCAGCAGTATGGCCGCTATTATTATTGCTGCTCTTTTATTAACCCTTTTTATTGTAGGGCTTTTTTCCTCCAGCTCTGCTATTTCCTCGCTTAGCTGAAGAAGCTTTCCTGTCCCTTGAAGCTGTGAATTGTTTGTTCTGCGTTTTTCTGCCATAGTTTTTATTCTTCTCGTTTCCTGCAGTATTCTTCTCCGACGGCGGAATAAGACAATCCGCTCCGTTACCGATTAAATCCCGTCTTTTCGCCATAATAAGCGCCTTTTCGATAAGGGGACGGTTTTCCTTCTTATAATACTGGAGAAGGGCTCTCTGGAGCTGTTTCTCCTCGGGTTTTCTCGGCACATAAACAGGCTCTAAGGTATAGGGGTCAAGACCCGTATAGAACATAGCCGTTGAAATTGTACCGGGCGTAGGATAGAAATCCTGAACCTGCTCGGGACGGATATTATGCTTTTTAAGGAATACCGCCAGCTCTACCGCATCGTTAAGGGTACAGCCGGGGTGTGATGACATAAGATAGGGAACGAGATACTGCTCCTTATCTATGGATTTCGTTATGTCATAGAATTTCTTCTCGAACTTTTCGTAAACCTCGATATGTGGCTTACCCATATAGTCAAGCACTCTGTTGCTTGCGTGTTCGGGAGCGACCTTAAGCTGTCCGCTGACATGATGCTCTATAAGCTCTCTCATAAATTCGTCGTCCTTATCCTCGATAAGGTAGTCGTAACGAATTCCCGAGCGGATAAATACCTTTTTTACGCCCTTTATGTCCCTTATTTTCCGAAGAAGTCCGAGATATTCCCTGTGGTTAACCTCTAAATTGGGGCAGGGCTTCGGCGCAAGGCATTTTCTTCCCTTACAAAGACCCTTTTGCAGCTGTTTTTCACAGGAGGGCGCTCTGAAATTGGCGGTCGGGCCTCCTACATCGTGGATATACCCCTTAAAGCCCTCTTTTTTCGTCAGCTCGTATGCCTCGTTAATAACCGACTCCTCGCTTCGGGTCTGTATTCTTCTACCCTGATGCAAAGCGATTGAGCAGAAATTACAGAAGCCATAGCAGCCCCTGTTATGGGTAATAGAAAACTCAACCTCTTCAATAGAGGGTACTCCACCTTCCTTCTCATACATAGGGTGGTAGGCTCTCATATAGGGAAGCTCGTAGGCACGGTCAAATTCCGACTGTGTAAGGCTTCTCTGGGGCGGATTCTGCACAAGCATCATATTTCCGTGACGCTGAATAACCGTTCTGCCG
>JAEDHF010000091.1 GCA_016297165.1 Oscillospiraceae bacterium
TGATGAGAATACCAATATTCGAAAAGTCAGGTATTCCATTAACCATAACGGAAAGGAAATCCGTAATATATGAAAAACGGAAAAAGTATAATTTCATAATTGAAAACAATCCTCGCAGGAAAAATTAACCTGCGAGGATTGTTTTTAATGTCTGCTCATCAACTTCTGAAAGGCTTTAAGGCAACACCGCACTTAAAATAATGAAAAAAGCCTTTCAGAAGTTGCTAAAGTGCAAGGATTTTTATAAATAATCAAAGAAATCCTTGCACTTTAGTTCGTCCCTTGGGACGAAATGAGCTTGACATCAAGTAGTGTGCGGGGCTTAAAATCACACAAAATGTGATTTTAAGCCAACTCAAAGCCTGATTTTCGGACTTTGGGCAATAGCTGTCCTGCGGACAGTTACCCAGCACACACTATTTATACTTTTTCAAAAAGAGTAAGAAGCTCTGATTCGGTTATTTCCCTTGCTTTTCCCGAAGGAAGGGAGGGGTCGAGAATAATTCCCCCCATTCTTATCCGCTTAAGGTGAACAACCCTGTTTCCTACAGCCGTCATCATTCGCTTTATCTGATGATATTTTCCTTCGTGGAGAATGAGGTTTACTTTATAGGGGTCGGCGGTAGGAATAAGTTTTGCGGGCAAGCATTTTTCATCGCCGTCGATAGTAATGCCCGAAGCGAAAATATCTATATATTCCTTTTCATAGGGCTTTTCAAGAGTAACCTCGTACTCCTTTTCAATATGACTTCTCGGCGATAGCATTTTATGCGCCAGAGCTCCGTCGTCGGTTATGAAAACGAAGCCTTCCGTGTCCTTATCCAGCCGTCCGGCAGGGAATAGCCCCTTTCGTATAAGGCTATCGGGAAGAAGCTCAAGCACCGTTGCGCTGAGTCCGTCCCTTGTGGCACAGATTACCCCCTCGGGCTTATTAAGCATAATATACATAAATTTCCTGTATATTATCTCCTTACCGTTCAGGGTAATCCTGTCCTTTTCGGGGTCAAGCTTCATATCGGCGGATTTTACCCTTTCGCCGTTTACGAAAACCTGCCCCTTTTTTATCATAGCCTTTGCGTCGGAACGTGAAAGGCTTTCCTGTTCGGAAATAAACTTATCTATACGCATGATATGCTCCTAAAAAAGGGTTTTATAGGCTTCCTCAGCCATTCTTTCGTATGCCTTAAGGCTGGGGTGGAGGTGGTCGCCGCTGTCATATCCCTCTCCGAAGGCGGCGGTATCGAGAGGATTTCTTACCGCAAGGTCAAAGTCGATAACTCCGTCCGCCTTATCGGTAGTCCTTATCCAGTGGTTTACCTCGTTTTTAAGCTTCTCCCTGAAATCCTCGTAGGTACGCCAGCCCTTTATCGGCAGTAGCGTTCCGAGATATACCTTAAGCCCCTTTTCCCGTGCTGTTTTTATATACATTTCAAGTCCGCCGATAAGCTCTTTCGCTGTGGGCAGGTCGCTCCAGGGGCGGAATTTGTTGACTTCGACGCCTACGGGGTGGATAATGTCGTTTATGCCATGCTGGATTATTACCGTATCAGCTCCCGAAACCTCTGTCTCACGGGGAAAACGGATTGAGCCCTTAAGACCGTAGCTGTCGTAGGTGATATTATCGTACTGACGGAGAATTCTTGTTCCGCTGGCAGCCTTCCTGATTACGGCGGTATTGCTTTCCTTTTCAAGCACACGCTTCATAAGAAAATCGGGCCATGCCTGTGCGGTTATGGAGTCGCCGTAGCAGATAATCGTTCTGTTCTTTTCCTCGGTAAGAACCTCAATATCGCTTAGAAAATAGTAACAGCTTGTGGGCTTCGAAAGGTCGGGATCAAGGGTGCTGCTGCGGCTCTGGTCGCCTACTGCGAAGAAACCGCCGGACAAGGGCCCCGTAATAACTACTCCCGAGCGCATTTCCGTATAATCGGAGAAATAAAGGCTTACCGCTATATCCTCTCCTCGTTTTACGGGAAAATCTATGGGGTCGCTTACCGCCTTTTCCTTAGGCATAATTGTTACGCTTTCATTTCCGTTAAATGTAAGAGGCATTATTGTATCGGGATTTATGGATTCGTTTCCGAGGAAAAGAGCAATATTGGCGGAGGTTAAGATAACAGGCTCGGTACCGCAGAAATTATCGAGAGTAATTCTTACCCTTTCGCCGCCAAGCATTATTTTTACGGGATAACGAAGGGTAAGATTTTTTGCGAAGCTTCCCGGACGACGTTCCGCTACGGAAATCGCATTTCCCCATACCGTTACCCATTTACTGCATTTATTCATAATATATCCTTCCTTTATTCACACTGCCCTATAGTATAACATATTTCCCGAAAAAGTGCAACCGAAACCGCAGGAAAAAGTAAAACCGCAGGAAAAAGTAAAGCCTTGTCGTTAAATTAACAAAAAAACGGATTTGTTCCGATAAGGGCGTTTTTTATCCGATTTCTCTTTATTCGGGTTGAAAAATAAAGTATTATAGGTTTAAAGAAACCGCATAAGTTATGAATAACGGGAGGTAAAAATATGTCAAGAGAATATAAGCGAATCCGTCAGTATGAAACGAAAATACTCGCTTTAAAGGAAAAGGGCTGCACACAAAAGAAAATAGCGGAGACCTTAGACCTTGAGCCATCGCAGGTAAAGAATTTTTTCGACCGCTACAACAAGCGGCAGCAGAAGCTCCTTTCGGGAGCAGATTTAAGAAGACGAGGACGCCTTCCCCGTGATATTGCCTTAATGAAGCAGTTCAGCTCGGCAAAGTTTCATTTTTCCGTAAGACCCGATGACGAGAGGAGGGCGCTTCCTGCTGAAAACCGCTCTATGTGGGACTGTTTCTTTTCCGAAGAGGAATTCAGAAGGATTTATCGCTGAAGCGTAATATATATCCCGCTTTCCGCACCTTGTGAGTGCGTTTAAAAGGGCTGCTGCAATCATATCCTGCGGCAGTCCTTTTTTATGTCAATTATGAAGGCTTTCTCAAAAAATATATGCAAAATGACAGAAAAATTTATCCTAAGCTATTGACGAGCAGGGAATTATATACTATAATATAAGGTAACGAGCGTTAACGCTCATATTCAAAATAAGGAGAAAGCCTATGGAACTTCTTAAAGAAAACGAACGTGGCGCAAATAAGGCTGCGGCGAAGGTTATGCGTATTACCGCGGTTTTGTATGCGGCGGTACTTATTCTCGATATCGTAGGTATTTTTAAGGTTAAGCTTGACGTTATGATAATTACCTACATAATTTGTTCGGTACTCCTTCTGATACCAACGTTTATCAATCTTCTTGTAAAAAAGGACAGCCCCTGGAAAAAATATGCGATTATGACCTGTGCGGTGCTGTTTACGGTTATGGGCTCCGCTACCCTTTCCTATCATGTAGTTGTGCTTTACGTTTATCCTATCGCAATAGCAAGCCTTTACTTCTCCTTAAGGCTTAATATTTTTACCTCGATAGTTGCTGTAATAGGCGTTTCTGTCGGACAGATAGCCGCCTTTAACCTCAGATATGTTACCGACGATAACTTCGACAGCATAAAGGAAGCGGTACTTTTCGGAATACTTCCCCGTGCAATAATCCTTTTAGCCATATCCACTATTTTCATTATGCTGGGCAGGCGTACCACCTCAATGCTGGGCAGCCTTATGGGCGCAGAGCAGCAGCGTATTATGCGAGAAAAGTCAAAAGAGGTTTCCGATAAGCTTATTGATACGGTTCATGAGCTCGACAACATTTCCTCCTCCGCCGCCCTTGCAAACCGCAGTATAGCGGAGCAGTCGGAAAGCGTAATGCGTGACAGCGTTGAAAACGCCGAGCATATCCGTTCCGTTGACGATAGTATGAATATGATATCCGAGAGCCTTAAGAGGCTTTCCGAGATGAGCCTGAGGATAGCCGCTCTTACCAGATCCGCAGATGAGATTACTGCCGAAAACGACAGGAAAATCTCCGAAGCGGCAACCTCAATGGATGAAATCTGTAACGGTACAAACGAGAGCAAGGAGATTATCTTTAACCTTTCGGAACAGTCAAAGAGAATTGAAGCAATCGTTGATGTTATTACGGATATTTCCTTCCAGACTAATATTCTTGCCCTTAACGCTTCCGTAGAGGCGGCTCATGCCGAGGAATACGGAAAGGGCTTTGCCGTTGTTGCAGGCGAAATCAAGAAGCTTTCCGAGCAGACAAAGGAGGCCGCCGCAGAAATCGGCGATATAATCGACCACGTTACCTCGAATATTTCCGCAACAGTAAAGGCTATGGAAAAGAATGCGGCGCTTACTATGGAGGGTAAGGAGGGTATGGAGAATATAAAGGCCTCCGCCGCAAGAATAAGCACCTCCAACAGCGAAATTTCCAAGAATATTTCCGATATGAACGACGTTATTTCAACAGTATCCGAAAACGGTACAGCCGTACTTCGTAAGCTCGAAAGCGTAAGCGGTAATATCTCCAACAACTGCGCCGCTATCGAGAATATGGCGGCAGCTATCGAGGAAACAAGCGCCGGTACCGAAACTCTCGGAAGTATGGTTAAGGATATAAGCGTTATGGCGGAAGAGCTCGAAAGGCTCTCGAAGTAATTATTTCAGTCGTTTATCCTTGTTTGGATTTTTCTTCATTGCCTTTTGCCCATGGGACCTTGTCCTGTGGGCATATTTTTCTTTTTATGAGAATAACTCTTACTTCGCCAATATGAAAATTCTATGAACAGGTATTTGTTTACATTGACATTATTATATCGGTGTGGTATAATTCTATTGTTCTGTTTTCGGGACATTATCCGACTGATTCTGATAATAAAGCGAGGTAAAAGCTGATGAAGATAATGGTTATCGGCGGTGTTGCCGCAGGAACAAAGGCGGCGGCTAAGCTTAAAAGGGAAAACCGCTCTGCCGAGGTTGAAATATACACAAAGAGTATGGATATTTCCTACGCAGGCTGTGGTCTCCCATATTATGTAGGCGGAGATATAGAAACGAGAGAGGAGCTTATCGTTAACTCTCCCGAAAAGTTTTCCGCTCTTACGGGCGCAAAGGTTTATACAGGGCAGGAAGCGGTAAAAATCGACCCTGCCGCTAAAACCGTAACCTTCCGTGACCTTATTAAGGGCTCGGAATATACCGAGGCCTATGATAAGCTTGTTATCGCTTCGGGAGCCTCTCCTATTATTCCCGATATCGACGGCGTAGGCTTAAAGGGTGTATTTACCGTAAGAACTCCCGACGACGCTATAGCGATAAGAGAGTACATTAAAAAGAACGACTGCAAAAAGGCAGTAGTGGTAGGCGCAGGCTTTATCGGAATGGAAATGGCGGAAAACCTTATGACACAGAAGCTCTCCGTTACTGTTCTTGATATGGCTTCACAGCTTCTTCCCGGAATTCTTGACCCCGAAATGGCAGGCTACGCCGCAAGAGAGCTCAGAAACAGCGGAATGAGAATTATGACGGGTACTTCCGTTTCCGCAATCAACGGCGAAGAGACGGTTAAGTCCGTTACCGCCGCTTCTGGTGAAATTCCTGCGGATATTGTTATATTAAGTATCGGTATTCGTCCTTCAACCGCTTTTCTTGAGGGCAGCGGTATCGAAACCGAGAAGGGCGCTGTTGTTGTTGATGAATTGCAGAAAACAAGTGTTGATGATATATATGCAGTAGGTGACTGCGCTATCGTTAAGAACCGTATTACGGGAAACCGCCAGTGGTCCGCTATGGGTTCTACTGCAAATATAACCGCAAGAGGTCTCGCAAAAACCCTTACAGGAAACAGCACTCCTTATGGCGGCTGTCTCGGTACAGGAGTAGTAAGACTTTCCGAGAATATAAGCGCAGGAAGAACGGGTCTTTCCGAGGAGCAGGCAAGAAAAGCAGGCTTCGATGTTGTTACGGCAGTGTGCGTAACCGACGATAAGGCACATTATTACCCCGACGCTTCTACCTTTGTGACAAAGCTTATTGCCGACAAGAAAACCGAAAAGCTTCTCGGTATGCAGGTTATCGGCAGGGGTGCAGTTGATAAAATGACGGATATTGCCGTTGTGGGCATTTCGGCAGGGCTTAGAATCGGAGACTTTGACGACCTTGATATGGCTTATGCGCCGCCCTTTTCTACCGCAATTCACCCCTTCGTTCAGGCTTGCTACGTTATCGGAAATAAAATGAGGGGCGAATTCGAAACCTTTACTCCTTTGGAATATCTTGAAGGAAAGGCGAAGGGATACCGTGTAATCGACGTTCAGCCTGCGCCTGCAATTTACGGAGCAGAGTGGGTTGACCTCGGAAAGGTAGAGGGCGAGCTTTCGGGAATAGCTAAGGACGAAAAGCTTCTTCTCGTCTGTGCAAAGGGTAAGAGAGGCTATTTCCTCCAGAACAGGCTTAAAGCTTTCGGCTACACAAATACAAGAGTATTAGAGGGCGGCGCATTCTTTAATACCGTAAAGGTTGAAAAGCCCGTAGGCGAACTCTCTCCCGAGGATATAAAGAGGGTAAAGGGCTTAGGCTGTCTTCGGGACAAGCGCTATCCCGATGTATTCAATGTTAGAATTATTACACGTAACGGTAAGATTTCCGCCGCCGACCAGTATGCTATTGCGCAGGCGGCAGAAAAATACGGAAGCGGCGAGGTGACTATGACCTCCCGTCTTACCCTCGAAATACAGGGCGTTCATTACGCTGATATTGACGATACAATCGCCTTCCTTAAGGAAAACAATCTTCTCACAGGCGGTACAGGCTCTCTTGTCCGTCCTGTTGTGTCCTGTAAGGGTACAACCTGTCAGTACGGACTTATCGATACCTTCGGCTTAAGCGATAAAATTCATGAGCGATTCTATCTCGGCTATCATAATGTTACATTACCCCATAAGTTCAAGATTGCGGTGGGCGGCTGTCCCAACAACTGCGTAAAGCCCGACCTTAACGACTTAGGCATAGTGGGTCAGCGTGTACCTTTATTGAACAGCGAGCTGTGCCGTGGCTGTAAGAAATGTCAGGTTGAGCTTAACTGCCCCATAAAGACAGCAAAGCTCAGCGACGGAAAGCTTATTATCGGCGAGGAATGTAACAACTGCGGCCGTTGTAAGGATAAATGCCCCTTCGGCGCTATCCCCGAATACACCAACGGCTATAAGGTATATCTCGGCGGAAGATGGGGTAAGAAATTCGCAACAGGTAAGCCTCTCGATAAGATTTTTACCTCTGAGGAGGAGGTTATGGAGCTTATTGAAAATGCGATTCTCCTGTTCCGTGACGAGGGTATCTCGGGTGAACGCTTCTC
>JAEDHF010000092.1 GCA_016297165.1 Oscillospiraceae bacterium
ACCCTCTATTCCCCCGTAAATAAAGCCCCCCGAGAGAAAGATTACCCCTGCCTCAAGAAGCTCCCCTAAAAAGCTCTTTATTCTCATAATTCACGCCCTTACAATTTATTGCTATTAAATATTGTTAGTATTAAGTCGTCCTTTTATTCATATAATTGAGTACGAAAGGACTGATTAGCTATGAAAATCCGAAAAATTGCTACTACCCTTATGGCGGTATTTTTCTCCCTTACCGCCTTTTCCCGTCCTCTTTCGGCAGAAATGCCCTCTCCCGAAAGCTGTAAGGCGGCGATACTTACGGAGCTTTCTACGGGTACGGTTTTATACGAGCTTAACCCCGACCTTCGGCTCCCTATAGCTTCCGTAACGAAGATTATGACCCTGCTGATTACTGCCGAAGAAATCGAAAAGGGGAATATTTCCTTTTCCGATATTGCGGTTTGCTCCGCTTATGCAGGCAGCATGGACGGGTCGGTAATATGGCTTGAGGAAGGGGAGGAAATGGAGCTGGGCGAGCTTATAAAGTCGGTAGTTATCGCCTCCGCCAACGACGCCTGTGTAGTTATAGCGGAGCATATCGAGGGTTCGGAGGAAAAATTCGTGGAGCGAATGAATAAAAAAGCGAGAAGCTTAGGACTTACAAACACCCATTTCGTAAACTGCGTGGGCTACGACGACCCGGAGCATTATTCCTCCGCAAGGGATATCGCCCTTATGTCGGGGGAGCTTAAGCGCTACGACTATTTCGACGATTTCCTGCTTACGAGACTGGACAGCGTAAGAACAGGCACAAAACGGGAAACCCAGCTTCTTAACACAAACAAGCTTATCCGCTCCTACGACGGAATAAGCGGTCTTAAAACGGGAACTACCGATAATGCAGGCTGCTGCCTTTCCGCTACCGCCGAAAAAAGGGGTATGGAGCTTTGCGCCGTTGTTCTCGGCTGTCCCGACGACGATACGAGGTTTTCCACGGCTAAAAGCCTGCTTGATTACGGCTTTGAGGGCTTTGAAAGCGTTATGCCCCACCCCGACGTTTCGGAGCTTCTCGAAATCCCCGTAAAAAGGGGCGTAAAAAAGGCCGCTGACACAAGGTTTTCAGCGGTTTCGGAGGTTATTCTCCCTAAGGGCAGCGAGAGTAAAATAGAGTATCATTACAGCCGTACTCCCGAAATTTCCGCTCCCGTAGAAAAGGGGCAGGTCTTAGGCTTCGTGACTATGACTGTTGACGACGAGGTTATCGGAACGGCGAAGATTATCGCCGCAGAGGAGGTCGAGGAGCTTAATTACGGAAAAAGCCTGTCGTCCCTGCTGGAGGAGATTTTCAGGTTCTGAGCGTGAACCTTCCTTTATTAAGCTGATATAATGTAGATTGAGAGTATAATAATAGAGGGCTGACAGCGGTTATCGCTGTCAGCCCGATTTCTATGACAGAATGTCTGACGGTCGCCGTATCACTCAACCTTAGTCCTTTTCCCCACAAGATATGACAGCGCACCTCCTGCAAGGAAGGTAACGGCTCCCACAAGGGTAGCAGTATTAAGTCCGAAGCCTTCGGGGAAAATTGCGTAGATAGAGCCGACAACAAGACCTAATATAGCGCTGAATACTGTCAGGCGGTACTTCTTAAGCAGGAAGGAGATAAGCCTTGCGCCGAAGACTATACCGATAATAACGCCCACCGCTACGGGAATAAGTACCGCTATATCGAGATTTTTTATAGCCCCGATAACGGTGCTGTAGGTGCCTAAAAGTACCATAATAAAGGAGCCGGAAACTCCCGGAATTATCATAGCTACCGCCGCAATCAGCGAGGCAAATAAAAGGGTGAGGAAGAAGGGAACGTCCATAGCGTAGCTCAGGCTAAGCTTAAAGCTGTCCGCCGTTATGCCGTTTATTTCGCCGCCGGTATCTACGGTAATCTGCAGCTTACCGTGGGGCGGTATTTCGGCGGTATCTTCCAAGGGTACAAAGGTATTAAATGGGTCGGGAACGTCGGTAAAAAGCCCCTTTATCTGTTCGGAAAGAGAATGCTTTTGTATAAGCTTCGCTCCCGAAACGGTATATTTCGGGTCAAAGCCACCTTCTTCAATGCCTACCGACCAGTCCTTTACGGTCTTATCGCTGTTATTCTCAACAACAATAGTAATAATGCCGGTTTCCTGTGTGCAGGAAAGACTGTAGGGCTCGGAAGCTCCGCCCTTTTCAAGCATAGACAGCCCCACAACAAGGACTATTGCCGCTAAAAAGGGAGCGATACAGTAGGGTCGGAACTTTTCCTTTACGGTAGCGTTTCTTATAATTAGAGGAACGCTTCCTACTATAAGCCCCATAAAGAACATATAGGTCTGAACGGGAAAATCGGCGAAGAGAGCCGAAATAACGAAGGAAAACCCGATTATACCGAGAACTGCCCCTATACCGAAGAAGATAAGGAAGATTATATTTTTCTTAATTTCCTTAAAATTAAGGGATAAAGCGCCGCAGACCTTATCGTAACAGCCGAATACAACCAGCATTGTACCTCCCGAAACTCCGGGGATAATGTTGGCGACGCCGAAAACAAGACCGTAAAGAGCGGCAAGTAAATTGTTCATAGATTACCTCTCATTTTATAAGCTCCGCTTTTTTATTTTCATAAGCTCGGCAGGAAGCTGGAACACTATGGTAATTACTATTCCGAGAATAAACATCATAAGGTCAACGGAAGCCAGACCGAGAGCGGTATTAAGGAAGGGTATAAAGATAACCGCAATCGTAGAAAGAATAAGAACAACCGAAATTAAAGCGGCTGTACCCTGTCCCTTAAAGGAGGAGAAAAGGCTCTTATCCGTAAGGTTTATCCAGGCGGAAAGAATAAGTCCGAATACGAAAATGAAAAGGAAGTTGCTGGTAGAGCTTGGAGTAAGGGCGGCGGCGCTTTCCGTTCCGTAGCCCGAAGAGATTATGTAGAAGAGCGTTTCCGAGACCGCAAGTCCGAGACCCTGTAAAACCGGTACGAGGAAGAAGCGCTTACTTATTTTTCCCTTTCCGATATACCGTGAGGGAGAAAGTCCCGTTTTCATATCCGCCGAATTATCCATAAACATATATGCTACGGCAGGAACGATAAGGGTAGTAATAAGCCCCACTATCGTAGGGGTAAGTATAAACTCGCTTCCTAAAAGGAAGTTAACTACGCCGAAGGTTATAACCGCAATAAGAGCGGAAAAAACGGTAGAAATTGAGCGCTTTATATTGGAATGTACCTGTCTTGCGTTTCGGAGAATATCAACAGCGTTTTCGAAGCTGTTATCCTCCATAGTAATATCACAGGCCTCGAAGGCTGCCCCCGAAACGTCCTTCGCAAGAGAAATTCCAACGTCAGCAAGCTCTAAAAGGTCGCTGTCGGTGGCGCTTTCTCCCGAAATAGCTACGATTTCTCCCGAATTCTTAAGGGCTTCTATGATAAGAGGCTTCTGCTGTGCAGTAATACCGGCGAAAACGCCTACATATTTAAGGTCGGGGAGTTCTCCTCTTATAAGCTCGTCACCCGTTACTACGAGCTCGTCCTTTATACCGATTTTACGGGCAATAGCCGCCGCGGTTTCGGGGCTGTCGCCGGTCATCATAATAACACGGATACCCGTTTTATAGCAGTTCCTTATAGCGGCAGGAATATAATCCCTCGTCTGGTTTTCGAGGGCGATAAGTCCCATAAAGTTATATCTTATAGAGTTTATACTTTCGGGGATATCGTCCTCCTCCGAGAGCTGTGCGAATGCAACCGCAAGGACATTATAGCCCTGTCCCGCAAAGGAGGAACGCTTATTCTGTACCGAATAGAGCATATCGGAGGGAACATCGCAAAGGGGCATAAGCCTTTCGGGAGAGCCCTTTATACAAAGAAGCCTTGTACCGTTAACATTCCAGAGGTTACCCGAAGCGCCGATTTCGTCATTAAAGGGGTATTCCTTTAAAAGCTCGTTATCGTCGTGGAGCTCCTTAGCGTCAACCCCCTTAAAGGTTGCGTTAAGGATAATAGCCTGGTCGATTATATCGGGGTTAAGCCGCTTACAGGCTAAAACCGATATATTCGTCATCATAGCGGCATTAGCGGAAAGCTCATCGGCTACCTCCATTCTGTTTTTCGTAACAGTACCGCCTTTTTCTATAAGTATGCAGGTTACTGCATTTATATGCTCGATTGTCTTAAGATTCTTTATAGAGGTATGACGCTCCTCGAGGCTTTTTGCGCCCTTTATATAATAAATCCTTACAATCGACGCAATTTCCGCAGGAATAAAGCAAAGTGCAAAGGTAATAGAAGGATAAAGGGTATAGAAAATTGTATGTAAAATGGGGTTATCCATACTTATATCAATAGCGGTAAAGTTAAGAAGAGCGAATACAACAAGCATAACTGCCGCAACGATAGTAAAGATATTCGAAACACGAAGCACAAGCTTTTCTATAGAGGTATAATACTCGTCGGTTTCGACGGGAGCGCCGAAGGTCTTGAAAAACTTTGTATCAACGCCCGTAGCGGTAACCCTCGCCACAAGCTCGCCGCTTACAAGCTTACTGCCCTTATAGATACAGCTTTTCTTGAATTCCTCGTTTAAGCTGTCCGACCCGGTAATCTTCGCTACAGGGGTCTTATCTCCCGAAAAAATGCTCTCGTCAACGGTAAGGTCCCTTATATCGAGAAGATGTGCGTCGGCAGGAACGCTCTCACCCTCGGAAAGAAGAATAATATCGTCGGGAACGAGGTGTTCTCTTTTTACGGAGGTAATCTCGCCGTCGCGGATAACGTTATATTCAAGCTTTGAGCGCCGCTTAAGCTCGAAAAAGTACTTGTCACACTGTATATGGCGGTAAATTGTACTGCCTGCATAAACTCCGTCCAGAAGGAGAAGGATAAGCCCCGTAATATAGCTCCATATATCCTGCGGATAGATAAAGCAGAGCGCCGCCGCACCCAGCATAAGCACAAAGCGCAGGTTTACGAAGGCACCCAGGGGGTTATAGCCCTTCGTTTTTTCATCAAGTCTTGTATCGCTGTTATAGCCGTAAAGCTTTATATGCTCCGTTACCTTTTCGGAGCTTAAGCCGTTATAATCATTTTTAAAGCCGAAAGCCTGAGCCAAAATAAACAATCCTTTCAATATAATATACACACCTATTATATCACATATTGTCAAAAATTGCAAGCCGAGTACCTCGGCTGGCAATTCCGCCTTTAAACGGTCTGTTCTTTATAACATTTTCAGAAACGGCGGGGCGGAAGTTTGGTTGAATTTGATACAAAAAGAGTGAGCGCCCGTCGGTTCCGCCTTTAAATAGTCTGATATATATCGGGTTGTGGTTAACGGAGGTGTCGAGGTTTGGTTGAATTAAGAGGGCTTTTTGTGGGCGGTATGCCCTGTTTCGGGTTATCATGGGGCGACGGTATTTTCGCAGAAATAACCATTAAGGAAAATAAGGCATACAAAGAATAAAACCGCCCGGTTTGTCAGAAGCTCTGACAGGTCGGGCGGTGTTTTATGTATTCTACAACCCCTCGCTAAGCTCACTGTACCAATTCTCGGGAAAGCCTAAAAACTTAACCTCAACAAAATCGGAATACTCCGCAATAAGCATACCAAGCTTAAGCATAAAGCTTTTTTCCCACATATCCTTACGGGGGTACATTCTCTTAAGGATAAGGAGATAGTCGTAGATTGTGTCGGAAAAGCGTCGTTCCGAGTCCGGGGGCTGTTTCGGTACCATATCCATTCGGTTATCGTAAAGCCTGTTATAATGGGCGCAGAAATTTCTTAGGTCGGAAAGGCATTGTATCCAGTTTTCAACGCAACGCCAGTGATAGCCGAAGGCTGCCTCCGAAATAGCCTTTTTATCCTCTATACTAAGGTCGCAGAAGAAGGTGTTTAAGGTTCCGAAGCTGAAAAGCTCCATAATTACCCATAGGGGAAAGGCACCGCCGTATTTCTTGTTATGGTGGGCTACGAAGCCCTCCCCGCCGTTAGCGTCGATAAGCCGCTCCATTTTCTTAAGGAACTGCTTGTGGTTATGCCTTGCGCTGTCGAAGGACGCCTCGTTAAGATAGCCGAGAGCCCCGTATTTAAAGGCGTGATAGTTGGAGATATGTGCCCGTAGGGTAATTTCGACCTCTTCTAATGCAGTAAGCATAAGGGAACGAAGAAGCCTGTCGAAATCGTAGATATGCATAACCTTATCGAAGGAGGTCCCGGGGAGATAGCGGCTCTTGTTAGAGGGGTCGAGATAGACGGCGAAATAATGCACAAGGCGGTAGTAGTTAATATTCTTAAGAGCGAAAGAGGCTCTTTCGGTATTTTCGATTATACAGCCCCTGCTTTCCAGCTTTTCCAGCTGCGCCTCTATGGTAGCAGGACTTTTTACCTTACAGTAGGGCTGATTTTGCTTAGCCATGGCTTTCTCCTTTGTGCAGTATTATACTATATAATTATAGCTTAAATAGCGCCCCGTGTCAATGAAAAGGGGCTCATTTTACCGCCCTTATATAAATTTTTAAATAATAGGTGACAAATGGGAAAAAATATGCTATAATGATATTGATATGCGATAAAAGGGACAGGCATCCTATACTGCCCCGATTATCTTACTAATTTTTGGAAAGGGTGAGCTGATGAATTACGAAAAATCCTGTGGCGCTATCGTTTACAGGAAATTTCACGGGAACACCGAAATACTCCTGATACGTCATATAAAATCGGGAAACTGGTCCTTCCCCAAGGGTCACGTTGAGCCCGGGGAAACCGAGGTAGAAACCGCCACAAGGGAAATAAAGGAAGAAACCAACATAGACGTCCTTATTGATTCGGGCTTCAGGGAGACCGTAGCCTTCTCTCCGAGAAGGGATACCTCTAAAACCGTAGTCTATTTCGTAGGAAAGGCGTTAAACAACGACACAAGGCCTCAGCTTGAGGAAATCTCCGAAATAAAATGGGTAGAGATAGGACAAGCCGCCTCCCACCTTACATACGATAACGATAAGCTTATCGTAACGAAGGCGAAGGCGTTTATAGCTCTTATGAAATAAGGCTGTTCAGACTGTCGATAAACCCCGAAAACAGGGTTTATCTTAATGAATAGTGAATAATGAATAATGAATAATGAAAAATTGTGGTGTGCCATAAGGGCAAGGGCCTGAAAATGGCTTCATAATCGCATTTTCAAAAGAATCGGCGCAAGCCGATACCGCTATTATTCATTCTTCTTTATTCGTTATTCATTTTTCATTTATTGTCGAAAAAAC
>JAEDHF010000093.1 GCA_016297165.1 Oscillospiraceae bacterium
TATTTATTCGGATTATGAATTTTTGTTGTGATTTTAAACAAAAAATAATAATAAAATAGAGATTTGCTAAAAATGTATAATTTCTATTTACATAGCGAGCTATTTGTGATATACTTCTTTTTGTATGATATAATAGCAATATTATAAGGAAGGTGTATTATGAAAAAGAAGCTTGGTCTGGATAAGAAAATGCTTGCAAGTGTATGCATTTCTATGACAATTATTATGATGATTACCTCTGCGGTTACCTATATCAGCGCTAAGGGTGCGGTTGAAACCGAAATGAGCGGAAAGATTGTAAATGCTCTTAAGGCGGCTTCCAACGATATTGACGGCTGGATTTCCGCACAGGAGGAGAATATTCGTTCAAGCGGTTCAACAATCGCCGCAATCGAGGCGGATAAGCCTACTACACAGAAGATCCTCTCTATTGCCCGTGAGAATTCAAACGGCGCCGTATATGAAGCCTATATGGCATATCCCGAAAACGTTACTATTTTTACTACTGAGGTTGAGCTTCCGCCCGAATTTGATGTTACGAAGCGAGGCTGGTACCTTGACGCAGTTGCGGCAGGCGGAAAGTCAATCTGCACCTCTCCTTATATCGACTTTCTTACGAATAAGATGATCGTTACCGTAGCCAGCGCAATATATAAGGACGGCTCCCTTTACGGCGTTGTGGGCGCCGACGTTTACGTTGACGAGCTGATAAATAAGTGTAATGCAGTTAAAATAAGCGATAACGCTTACCCCATGCTTTTAGACAGCGAGGGTCATATTCTTGTTCACCGTAACGAGGAATTTGCTCCGAAGGCGAACAACGATGGTACGGTGTTTACATCATCCACCGACGTAGAAGCCTATTCGTCCAATGAGCAGCCCATTGACAATGTGGTTATTATGAAGGACTATGACGGAACCGAGAGAGCTGTGGCTACGGTTGTTCTTCCTACCCTTAACTGGTCTCTTGGCTACGCTATGGACAGCAATACATACTTTGCCGCTACCCAGTCTCTTGCACTTTATCAGAATTTAGCGAATTTATTGGGCATACTTGTTATGTTAGGCGTTTCCTTTGTGCTTGTAAGAAGCTGCTTAAGCCCCATAAAGAAGCTTCAGGCTGCGGCAAAGAGCATGGCGGCAGGCGACCTCAGCTATGTTTCCGATTACTACGGAAACGACGTTTTGGGCGAGCTTTGCGATAATCTTGCTGTCACAAACAGAGAGCTCAAGAATTATGTTAGCGATATCTCCACAAACCTTTCCAATATGGCGAGCGGTAACTTCAACGTAAGCTTTAATGCTGAATACGTCGGAGACTTTACCTCAATAAGAAAATCAATCGAGGATATTTCCTCCTCTATCGGCTCTATCATAAACGGTATCAATTCAGCCTCTACCCAGGTTACTCTCGGTGCAGACAGCGTTTCCGAAACCGCTTCCTCCCTTGCTATGGGCGCAGGCGAGCAGTCCCAGACTGTTGAAGAAATGACGGAAATCGCCGATAAGTTTATGATTCAGATTAACGATAACAGTGATAACGCAGGAAAGGCTCGTATATTCTCCAATCAGACAGGCGAATGCGTTGCAAGCAGCAATGTCAGCATGAGAGAGCTTTTAGCTTCTATGCAGGAAATTACCGAGATGTCTGTTGAGATTGAGAAAATCGTTAAGACTATCGACGATATCGCCTTCCAGACCAATATTCTTGCCCTTAATGCAGCCGTCGAAGCTGCAAGAGCAGGTGAAGCAGGCAAGGGCTTCGCAGTAGTAGCGGACGAGGTAAGAAACTTAGCATCCAAGAGTGCGGAAGCCGCAAAGAACACAACCACACTTATCCAGAATACTGCGGCGGCGGTTGCCAAGGGCTCTCGTATAGCTAACGAAACTGCCGAATCCCTCGAAGCGGTAACAGATAAGTCCGAGGGCGTTAACCGCCTTGTTGCGGGTATTTCCGAAGCCTGCGAAATGCAGAGCAACGAGATTTCACAGATTAAGGAAAAGCTTGAAGCTATCGCCGGTGTTGCCCGTAAGAATGCGGCAACAGCACAGGAAAGCGCAGCTTCCAGCGAGGAGTTAAGCGGACAGGCTCGTATGCTCGAGGAGCTTCTCCAGAATTTCACTAAATAATAGCTGTTCCGATAACAGGAAAGTCTTGTTGACATTCCCGAAGCAAATCGCTTCGGGAATGTTTTCTGCTACACAGAAAATTTAAACTCTGTCTGTACCGTATATCAGATATTTATATTTTATATCGGAAATTTGTTACATTTATTTGTTTATTTTATTAAGTATTGACTTTAGAGTCCGAATTTGGTAAAATATTGGTAAATATAAAATCAGCTATCAGTATAATTCCGAAAGGAAAGAATATATGTTCATAAAAGGCTTTACATACGGTTTTGACGGCGGAAGGGGAGCATACCGTACTCCCGAAGCGAATATGTCAATGGAAAGACTGGCTATGCTTGGCGGCGACTGGGCGGCTCTTGCCTTCGTGGTTTTACAGGATTCCTTCAGCTCTACGGTTATCCGTCCCGATTACCGCTTTACCGTAACGGATAAGGATATTGCGGCGGCAGTAACAAAGCTTCATTCGCTGGGGCTGATGGTGTGTATGAAGCCTATGGTGAACTGTGCCGACGGAGTATGGAGAGCCAACATTTTCTTCCCCGAAAGAGAATGGGGAGATAAGGATTACTGGAAGGAATGGTTCGGTTCCTATACCGCCTTTTTGTGTCATTACGCTGAAATTGCTGAGGAGACGGGCTGCGAAATGTTCTGTGTAGGCTGTGAAATGCTGGGAACAGAGCATAAGGAGGAATACTGGCGTACTGCCATAGCTAAGGTTAGAGAAATCTATCACGGTCCTATCGTCTATAATACCAATCACGGTAAGGAATTCGGCGTAAAATGGTGGGACGCCGTAGATTATATTGGAACCTCCGCATATTTCAGCGTAGGAAGCGTTCCGGGAGACAGTACGGAGAATATGGTTGCACGCTGGAACGAGGAAAAGGGGCGTTTTTCGGAGCTTTCACGGATTAACGGCGGTAAGCAGGTTATTTTTATGGAAATAGGCTGCAGGAGCGCTAAGGGCTGCGCTATGATACCCTATGATTTCAGCCATACCGAATACCCCTACGACGAGGAGGAGCAGGCGAATTTCTATGAATCCGCCTTTATCTCCATGTGGGATGAACCATGGTTCGCCGGCTTTTTCTGGTGGGACTGGTACACGAAGCTGCCCCAAAAGGAAAAGGAAACAGGCTTTTCTATAGTGGGCAAAAAAGCGGAGCTGGTGGTTAAGGAATGGTATAATAAAGGTCGCTTCTAAAAACTAAAGAGAGAAATATAACAACTTGCAGATAAGCAGTCACTCCACCTGCCGTAGAACGTCAGGCTATATATCCCTTTTGAAAGGAAAAAAAGATGAAACGGAAAAGAATCGCCCTGCTTGTGGGTCATGTTGAGGAAAACTTCCAGAGTTCCTTTATCGAAGGCTTTTTAAAAGAGGTTTTCGGCTATGATTATGATGTCTGCGTTTTTGCTATGTATAATAAATACCAGGAGACTACCGCCAGAGAAATAGGCGAGTCAACGATTTTCTCACTGATAAACTACGAGCTTTTCGACGCCTTCGTTATTCTTCTCGATACAATTCAGACTCCCGGTCTTGTGGAACAGCTTGAAAAAAAGCTTAAGGAGCAGTATAACGGACCGGTATTATGCGTGGATAAGAAGAGCGATTTCTTCCCCTCTCTTATGACCGAGCATTATTCCGCCGTAAAGAAGATTATTTCCCACCTTATCGAGGTTCACGGTTATACCGATATCGCTTATCTTACGGGAAAAAAGTGGCACGATCATTCACAGGAAAGACTTCGTGCCTTTATTGACTGTATGTCCGAGCATGGAATTACGGTTAAGGAAAACAGAATCTTTTACGGCGATTTCTGGTACACCAGCGGCGAAACCATGGTGGAGAAGATGATACAGAATAACGTGGAAATGCCGAGAGCGATAGCCTGTGCTAACGATTGTATGGCAATAGGTGTTGCAAAGGCGCTCGAGGCTAACGGCTACCGTATCCCCGAGGACGTAGCGGTAGTAGGCTACGACTCTATGGAGGAGGGACGTACAAGTCCTAAACCTCTTACCTCTGTCCCCGTACCTGCATACGAAAGCGGAAATCGTGCCGCCGTTACCATAAAATCAATGATGGATAATACCCCTGTTCCGAGCCTTGATACCGAGGTTGAGCTTTTTATCGGCGAAAGCTGCGGCTGCGGCGGTGAAAGCGTCGTAGAGGAATCCTCTCTTCGAAAAAGCTGGGAAACCGCAGATTCGGAGGAGAGCTTCTTTTCTCGTTTTAACCGCATGATGGAGGATATGCTTTCAAAGTCGGAATTCAACGACCTTATGAGTACCGTTTTCAACTATGTTTATCAGATTTCGGGCTTCAAGAGCTTCAACCTCTGTCTTAACTCACAGTGGAAGGAATTAACGAAGCTGGATGACCGTGATATACAGCGGAGCGGTTATACAGAGCAGATTCTCCCCGTTCTCCATTGTGACAGGGACGACAACTCCAATCCCCTTAATTACGAGCATACCTTCAGCAGGAGCATACTGCTTCCGGAGCTTTACGAGGAGAGGGACAAGCCGGAGGTTTTCTACTTTACGCCCCTTCATTTCGAAGAGCGCTGTCTCGGCTATGCGGCAATCAGCTATGACGAGGCAAGAGGCTACGACGGTATCTACTGGCTCTGGCTCAGAAACGTTATGCAGGGTCTTGAATGTTTCCGCCGTATTTATGCACTCCGACAGACAAACGAGCTTCTCCAGGCTACCCATATCCGCGATTCCCTTACCGGTCTTTATAATTATCAGGGTATGATTAAGCAGGCTGAGGATTATGTCGGTTCTTACTGCGGTTCTATCGCTATTGATATTAAGGGACTTTCCGAAATAAACGAAAAATACGGAAGAGAACAGGGTAACCGTGCTATCCGTGCAGTTGCCCATGAGCTTAACCATGTTTTTGAAGAGGGGGTATGCTGCCGCCTCGGAAACGGCGAGTTCGTCGGCGTAATTCCTACTAAGGACGATAATAAGAAGAGTATAATCGGAATAAAGGAAGAGCTTTTCAGAAGAATTGACGAAATCGGCGATTCAACCACCGAATTATCCGTCTATGTAGGCTATGAGACACAGCAGATAAACAGTACCGAGGATTTCGAACAGATAATAAATGCAGCAGTAGCCCAAAAGAACGGCAACAAGCTCCTTGAAAGAAAAATGGCAAACAGCACCGATCTTACAAAGGAGGAGCGCCAGGAGGCTGATGTTGTACGCACTATTCTTGACGAAAACTGTTTCAGATATCATTTCCAGCCTATTGTAAGCGCTGAAACCGGCGAGATATACGCCTATGAAGCCCTTATGAGATCCGACGTTACGCCTTATATGTCTCCTGTGAAGATTCTGAAATATGCAGAGTATTTACAGCGTCTTTATGATGTTGAACGCTCAACCTTTTTCAATATACTTGATTGCGTGGAAAACAACAAGAAGCTTTTAGGCGACAGAAAGGTTTTCATAAATAGTATTCCCGGTATTCGTCTCGACGAATCGGATAAGGATATTCTTGTTGATAAACTTAAGAATAATTCACATTCGGTAGTAGTTGAGCTTACGGAGCAGACGGAGCTTAAAGACGCCGACCTTGATGATTTAAAGAGCGATTACGGCGGAATGGGCATTGAGACAGCCGTTGACGATTACGGAACGGGTTATTCGAACGTTACTAATCTTCTCCGCTATATGCCAAATTATATCAAGATTGACAGAATGCTCCTTACAAAAATACACGAAAGTCCCCAGAAACAGCATTTTGTCCGTGAAATAATTGAATTTGCACACAATAACGATATAAAGGCTCTTGCGGAGGGCGTTGAAACTACCGAAGAATTACAGATGGTAATTCACCTAGGAATCGACCTTATTCAGGGTTATTATACCGCAAAGCCCAAGGCGGAGATTATCGAAAGTATCGACCGTGATGTAAAGGACGAAATTATCCATTATCATAATCAGGAATTCGCTAACAAGGGCAGACACGTTTATGTGGCAGGTAAGGAGAGCCGTATTTTCCTTGCGAAGCTGGTTGCCGATAAATATGCGAGCATCGAAATTGTTTCAGATAAGGCTATTTACCGAGATGTTACAATCACGGGCGTACCCGGGGTTGATTCGGGTCTTTCCCTTGATATCCAGAACGGCTATCAGGGCAGAATTGTTCTCGAAAACGTAAGCTTTTCGGGTAAGAAGAAAAAGGCCTGCATAAACATAGGCAATAATTGTGAAATCAATCTTGTACTTAAGGGCGAAAACTTCTTCAACGAGGGCGGAATATGCGTTCCCGAAAGCTCCAAGCTTATTATTGAGGGCGACGGCGATTTATCCATTGTCGTAAGCGATATGCATTATTTCGGAATCGGTAACGATTTAGAATCCGCTAACGGTACCGTAGTTTTCGAGCAGGACGGCTGCATAGAAATAAGCGGAAGCGGCTTTAAGGGCGTAGGTATCGGCTCCGGTAAAGGCGGTAATATCGAAATACGTAAGGGTAAGTTCGTTATCGGTCTTTCCGGCGACGAGGGAGTAGGTATAGGAAGCTACGAAAGCGACCTTAGACTGTCTGTTTTCGCCTGCAATATCAGCGAAAGTATGGCTGCCGCAAAGAACGTCGGAATCGGCTCCTTTGGCGGCGATGTTGACCTCGATATATCCCACTCCTATTTCCGTGGCTATTTCGGCGGAAACGACAGTATAGCTCTCGGAACCCGTAAGGGAAAGAAAAGTAATATAAATATCGGGCATTCCAGCATAAATCTGAATATGCGCTCCGAAACCCTCTGCGGCGTCGGACAGTCTATGGACAGCTCCTCGGTTTTCGCAAGAGAGACGGGTATTACCTTCCGCGGCGACGGGGACAGCGCTATTCTTATTGGCAATTTCAGCTGTAATGCAGAAATCGACATATCGAACTGCGAAATTAACGTTGATATCAGCAATAAGGAGGACTATTTTATAGG
>JAEDHF010000094.1 GCA_016297165.1 Oscillospiraceae bacterium
ATCGGCTACGGTCTTTATGTCGTAACCTCGAACGACGGCAAAAAGGATAACGGACTTATCGTAAATACTGTTTCACAGGTTACAAGCACACCCAACAGAATCGCTGTTACCATCAACAAGGATAATTATTCACACCACGTTATCAAGCAGACAGGCGTTATGAATATCAACTGCCTTTCTACCGACGCCCCCTTCTCAACATTTGAAAAATTCGGTTTCCAGAGTGGAAGAAATGTCGATAAGTTCGCTGATACCGAGGTTTTACGCTCGGATAACGGACTGGCTTTCTTAACTCGTTATATAAACTCCTTTATGTCCTTAAAGGTTGAGCAGTATGTTGACCTCGACACCCACGGTATGTTTATCTGTTCCGTAACAGAGGCAAGGGTTATCTCCGATAAGGAAACGATGACCTATACCTATTATCAGAACAACGTTAAGCCTAAGCCTAAAACCGAGGGCATCAAGGGATACGTATGTAAGGTATGCGGATATATCCACGAGGGAGACGAGCTCCCCGAGGACTTTGTCTGCCCTCTCTGTAAACACGGCGCTGCCGATTTTGAAGAAATCAAGTAATTTTTGGAGGTACTAACAATGAAAAAGTATGTATGTGACGCTTGCGGCTGGGTATATGACGAGGAGCTCGGCGCTCCCGAATACGGTATCGCTCCCGGTACAAAGTTCGAGGACCTTCCCGAGGATTTTGAATGCCCTCTTTGCGGAGTTGGCAAGGATATGTTCAGCGAAGAATAAGCAATCCCGATAATTGAAAGGAAAAACTATGGAACAGAAATTCTATATCTGTGAGCACTGCGGAAAGATTGTGGCTGTCGTTAAGGAAAGCGGCGTTCCCGTTATGTGCTGCGGTCAGAAAATGAAGGAAATTATCCCCGGAACAACCGAGGCAGCAACAGAAAAGCATATTCCCGTTTATACCGTTGAAAACAATATCGTTAAGGTTAAGGTGGGCGAGGTCGAACACCCCATGCTCCCCGAACACTTTATTGAATGGGTTTCCCTTCAGACTAAGCAGGGCAACCAGAGAAAGGCTCTTAAGCCCGGCGATAAGCCCGAGGTATGCTTTGCTATCTGCGACGGCGACGAGGTTGAGTCGGTATATGCTTACTGCAATCTCCACGGTCTTTGGAAGGCATAAAACGCCAATTAGCTTAATATCCTGTTCGCAGAGTCGTTTTCGGCTCTGCGAAATGTTTATACGCTGTTTCTGATGAAAAAAGAATTTAACGGTCATTTTGTGCTACAATATATAGTGAGGTTAAAATGAAGATTACGGAAAATCCCGATAAAGAAATTGTAGCTTCCGTAAAGGAAGGGTTAATCCGTACCGGCGGCTACTGCCCTTGTCGGGTTGAGCGAAGCGAAAAGAATAAGTGTATGTGCGAGGAATTCAGAAATCAGATAAAGGACCCCGATTTCGAGGGCTTCTGCCATTGTATGCTTTATTATAAGTCAAAATAAAGGAGTGTTCATTATGAGCGAAATTAAACTTACGACAGCAAATTTCGATAATGAGGTAATAAAATCCGATATTCCCGTTCTGGTGGATTTCTGGGCTACCTGGTGCGGACCCTGCAGAATGCTTGGACCCGTTATCGAGGAATTAGCCGAGGAGTACGAGGGAAAGGTAAAGGTAGGAAAGGTTAACGTTGACGAAGAACCTGCCCTTGCCGCAAAATTCGACATTTCAAGTATTCCTACGGTAATGCTTTTTAAAAATGGAAAGGTTACCGAAACCGTTGTCGGATTCAGACCTAAGGAACAGTTCGAGGCAATTTTAAACCAATAACCGTTTAACGAAGGAAAAATCGCTGAGTATAAATTGCTATCAGTATAATAAAAGGAAAGGCTTGCCGGAGCACTAAGCTTCAGCAAGCCTTTTTAATTTACCTTTATTTTCTAACCATATCAAGCTGACATTCCTCAGGGACATATACACAAAGCCTGTTAATAGCGTGGTTTTTCTCAGCACGATAGACATAATCGCCGTTCTTTGTAACGATATGTCTGTTATATATATTATCGTCTGTAATCTCCTGCATAACGAGCTTATCGCCAAAGGAGTTGACAGGACAGAGCACTGCCCCCTTTCCGACAATTATATTACCGCCGACGATAGTAACATCACCGTACTTGTTGCCGAGGAAAATAGGCTGTGCGGATAGAAGGTCAGCCATTACTGTACCACGGGTAATGGTAAGAGTTCCGGGATTCTCCTCGTAGTTTCCGATAGCGCAGGTCTTTTCGCCCTCACCGTACACGTTTATCATATCTGCTGAACAGATAAGCTCTATTCCGCCTGTGAAGGAGCCGATTCCTGTCGCAAGAGCGCCATGGAAAATAGCGCTTATCTTGCCGCCTGTGAAGGTAATTTTACCCTCTGCCTTTTCCTGAACGCCGATAGCGCAGGTATTTTCACCATCGGAAATAACCTCAAGATCGCCGCCGCTCACAATATCAACTCTACCGTTAAGAGAGCCGATGCCTACCGAGTAGTCGCCGGTATCCTGAACCTTTACCTTAGCCTTACCGATATATACGGAAGCGGAGCCATGACCGGTTCCTATACCTACCGCTTCGATAGCCCTTACGTTTACATTGATATCGCCTCGAATAATTCTTATTGAAGAATTTTCGGCACGGAAGCCGCCGCCGATGCCTACTGCTTTATCTCCGTAAGCGTCGATATTAAGCACGCCGCCTATATCTACGGAAATATTGCCGTAAAGGTTGTCGAAATTACTTCCGATACCTACGCCGCTATTACGGTTATTCTTTATCGAAAGACTTCCGTCCCCCTTAAGAATAAGCGAGGAGTTCTCGGGAACGCTTATACCCTCCTTATACAGGAAGTTTTCGCCGTTAAGAATAATTTCAACCTGACATTCCTTGCCAATCTGAATTGTAGTTTCAACCGTACCCCTTATATCAACATTATCAAAGTTAAGGGTGCATATACTGTAATCCTCAACCTTAATTACCATATCAATGGTATGACCGCTTACACCTTCAAAGTTAACGGTACCGCCGGTAACATCAACCACTGCATATTTTTCAACCGCAAGGTCAAGGAGACGGATAGTTTCTCCGTCGGATGCTACATATACCTTCTGGTCGTTATCGTATTTCGACAGTCTTATATTGGCATCTATAATGCTGTTTCTTATTTCTTCGTTAATCTCGCCCGCAATAACCTCGGAAGGACGAGCGGTATAGAAGCCCTGAATCAAATCAACGCCCAGCTCGATAAGCTTATTAAGCTCAGCCTTAGTTTCAACGCCCTCTGCAAGTATCTTAATATTATACTTCTTGGCGAATTTTATAAGATTTGCTACTAAAAGCTGTTTCTTAAGGTCGGTATCGATAGAGCTTATCATAGAGATATCAATCTTTATGTAATTAGGGTTATTATTGAGCAGCTTCATATCATTGGAATAACCGCTGCCGTAATCGTCGATAGCTATCTGACAGTTAAGGATATTTCTGAGCTGCTCAAAGGCGTCGATGCTCTCCTCGTTATCCGAAGCGCTTTCAAGAATTTCAATAACCACATTCTGTGAAATTGAAGAATACTGGTCGGTAAGCTTACGAAGATCCGCTTCATTAAGGGTAACGCTGGGGATGCTGTTAATAAAAATCTTCTTATTGCCGAATTTTTCCCTGTTTTCCTTATAGATTCTTAGTGCATTAAAGAAAGTGAACTGCTCTATGCTGTAAAGCATATGGCTTATTTCGGCATATTTCAGAATCTCATGAGGATTAAGCCCGATATCGCTTCTCGACCGCATAAGTATCTCGTAAGCATAAATCGAACCGTCACGGGCGTTTACAATAGGCTGAAAATAATAAAGGAACTCGTTATGTTCGATAAGACGATTGAATTTAACAACCTTATCTACTTCAACATTCTTTTCCTTGTAAATAGCCTGTATTCCCTCATTATAAAGCTGGATATACGGTCTTATTTCAAAGACAAGTACAATAATGATGCACGCAACCTCCATAAGCTTTATGGAAAGGTCAACCACCATTATGTTGATACCGAGTACCTGCCTCACGATAATATGTAAGCCCGTAAGCAGCAGTGCCAAAGAGAGCAGCACGCACATCATTCCAAATAAAAACTGGGCCTTATCTTTTTTCTTTCTCATAAATCGAAGAACCTATCCTGTCAGTTATTTCCTTTGAACTATAGGTTTATTATACTCTATTATATATGTAATGTCAATATTGATATTACTTTATCGTGATACTGTCGGCATTTTTATCTAAACAAACACATAACTTTTGTATAGAATTAAGGGTATAAGTTACATATCAGTTACGATATATAAAACACCGCCGTTTCTGAATAGTAACAGAAACGGCGGAATCATTATTTCATCTTAAAAGAGAGACAGTCGGTGCACTGCTTCTGAGTGGGGTCACATTCGTGAGTACCAACCTTGATATGATCGAGGCTGCAGTAATCCTCGTTTGTACAATGGTATGCGCAATTCTTGATTGAGCATTCAATACACTTATTAGCTCTTTCCATGACTATTTCGTCCTTTCAGGGTTATTTTAAGGCTTTTCACCTTACAGAAAATATTTTATCCCCGAAGACGGCAAATATAACTGGGAAAAAATCTCATAAATATAAAGCTTATGCTACGAAATAATATATAATGGCAGTTGTTAACGCTGTACCTATAGCGTTGTTTTGTGAACAATGTTGTTATTTACTTATTTCTGTCGCTTTCTATAAGCAGCTTTATCGCTTCCACCGAGCATCTTATAGCCCTGTCGGTATCGTGGGTTTCGTTATCGGGCATATTACGCTTACAGCGCTCAAGATTCCAGATAGCGTGGAAGCAGGCGCCTGCCCTTACATTACGTGCCTGTGCAACAGAGAAAAGGGTTGCGGCTTCCATTTCGCTGGCAAGACAGCCAAGCTTAACATAGGCGTCCCAGCGTTTCTCCAGGTAATCCGATATCGGCATTGTATCGGGAGCAACCTGACCGTAGAAGCTGTCCTTGCTCTGTACTACGCCAACGTGATAGCCCTTTCCCTCTTCCTTCGTTGAAAGCTTTTTAGCGGCGGCTACAAGAGCCTCTAAAACTTCATAATCGGCGGCGGCAGGATATCCATCGGGCATATATTCACGGCTTGTACCGTCGCCTCTTATGGCGGCGCTGGCTATAATAATGTCTCCCCCCGAAACCTTTAGGTTCATTCCGCCGCACGTTCCTATTCTAATAAATGTATGAACACCACAGCGTACCAGCTCCTCCACCGCAATAGCCGTAGAAGGTCCGCCGATACCGGTAGAAACAACGCTTACCCTTTCGCCGAGGAGAGAGCCCGTATAGATGTTGTATTCCCTGTTCTTAGCGGTAGGTTCGGGATTATCGAGGTATTTCGCTATCATAGGAACACGGTCGGGATCGCCGGGGAGAATAGCGTATTTTCCCACCATATCGGGAGTTACCTTTAAGTGAAACTGCATATCGCCTTTTATAAGTGCCATATTATTTCTCCTTTCTGTCGTCGCCGAGGATTGAGGGTGCGGGAGCATTCTTCTTTTCGGAATGCTGCTGCATTTTTTTACCGATTAAGTCCCTGTTTTCGATTACTGCAAGAGCAAGAACGCCTATTGTAATGAATATACAAGGAAGATAAAGCTCGGTAGGTCCGTTATTGTCGGGAATATTAACGGAAAGCTCCGCAAATTTCGCATATACATAAAGAATACCGATAAGTCCCGCTAAAGAGAAGCCTGCCGCAAGCTTATACCTCCTGCACAAAACAAAGGCGGCAGGAAGGACGTAGCCAATAACGGAAACAATCAGCCAGACGGGGATAACATGATGACTTGATATAATGGGACCACCTATTGAGCCATCTGAAAGAAGAATTACCAGAGGAAACATTACACCGCAGACAACTCCCCATATACAGGTCGAAATTATTATAAGTATTTTTAAAATAATCGATAAAACCTTCATATTTTCACCATTTCCTGAATATATTGAATTTGAAGTATTTTCCTATATTATGATAACACATTTTTGCTTAAAAGGCAATATCCGAAATTAAAAACTTCCTCTTATATATTGCCCTTTGGTCGGAGATGATAATAGCGTGGCGATAAGATATTCTTGTCGCTGAAGAATATGCCGCTTATTATATAAACGGCTCAAAAGGTACGGTTGAAAAAATGAAGAAGTTAAAAGAATTATTCAATATAAGCTGCATTTTAGCGGCTGTTATATCCGCCGTTGCTTTCGGCGGAAGCGTTTATTCGGAGGCTGTACCTGCGGCGAGTATAAACGAAGAACAGGAAAGAATTTATCTTATCCCATGCGGTACGCCCTTCGGCATAAAAATGCTTACCGACGGAGTGGTTGTAACGGATTTCGGCTGTGTTAACGGAAAAATAAGCCAACGGTCTCCTGCCGAAAAATCGGGGGTTAAAAAGGGCGATATTATTACTTCCGTTAACGGAAACAGCGTAAGCGATTCGGTTTCTCTGTCCGATTATGTCCAGCTTTCTCCAAATGAATGTCAGCTCGAGATAATAAGAGACGGAAAAATAATCGAGGTAAGCTGTAAGCCGGAACGCTCGGAAAAAGACGGCTCCCTTAAGCTTGGAATGTGGACGAAGGACAGCTGCGCAGGTATCGGAACAATGACCTTTTATAATCCCGAAACGGGTGAATTCGGAGGTCTCGGACACGCAGTCAGCGAGGTTTCCTCGGGAGTTACTCTTCCCCTTTTAAGCGGAGAAATAACCGATGTTATGATAACAAATGTTGTAAAAAGCAGCAACGGTTCTCCCGGGGAGCTTTGCGGTACCTTTATCCCCGAGCATGAAACGGGTAAAATTCTTAAGAATACCGAGTTCGGAGTTTTCGGGAGCGCAGCTTCCCCTCCCGTAGATTACGAGCCTCTCGAAATGGCATACCGGGACGAAATCAAAATAGGCAAGGCGTGTATCTACTCTACAATTATCGGAAATACCCCGAAAAAATATGAAATCG
>JAEDHF010000095.1 GCA_016297165.1 Oscillospiraceae bacterium
AGCCCAGCCTTTTGCTGGACTTTTTCGACAAACTGAACAACTGTCCTATGGACAGTTGTTGAGCACACACTAATTACACTACTGTATATTATACAACAGTATCCCTGTTAATTCAATACTTTAATGCAATTTGTCACAAATAATTTTATGTAATTTTTTGTGACACAAGCCCGACACTTGAAAAATGTGGGCAAATGTTGTACAATTGTATGGTCATGATTGCTTAAAAGGCTATGGCAGTTGTACGGCAACCATAACGTACAGTAACGGAAATTACAACAGTCTGGAGATACAAATGGATTTTAGCAACAAAATTGACTTCCTTATGAAGCTTACGCAAGTAAAGAACAAGGAGCTTGCCGCCGAAATGTCTGTGGACCGCTCTCTTATCAGTCTGCTTCGCAACGGAAAGCGCGGAATACCACAGAATAAACTTCATATCAAGCGTATGGCGGAGAGCTTTGCTAAGCGAATAACCACCGCCTATCAGCGGCAGGCTATTGCCGAGGTTTCGGGACTGCCCTATATGCGTACGGAGGTATCGGCGGAAATCCTTGCGACGCAGCTTGAACGCTGGCTCCAAGGGGATATAGACCTTGTGGAACATATTCTTGACGGAATTGGACAGGAAACCGCCGAATCCCGTGAAATAACTGCCCCGAAAATTACCGTTCCCGAGGGAGAAACCCTCTTTTTCTACGGAAGTAAGGGCAGACGGGAGGCTATTCGCTTTCTTATCGGCAATATAAAAGAGGGCTTAATAGGAATTTTCGATAATACGGATATGGATTGGATAGCTGCGACCCGGAATTTGCCGCCGAAATACAAAGTCTTATCAAAAAGCATGTTAACAGTGGAAGCATTTTCACTCAGATACTACCCCCTATTTCAAATATTAACTGCTATACAGATTCGCTGAGGTTCCTGCTCCCTGTCTATACCGAGGGAAACTTTAACGTATTCTACTATCCGAGAGCCATGAACGCTATGGGGCATCAGACCATAATCGTTGTACCGGGACAATGCGTTTCCCATTCCTGCGGATATAGTCCTGACGGCGAAAATATGATTACAATAGTATCTACCAATAAGGAATTCATTAACGCTCATGCCGAGCAGTTCAATTATTTCCGCTCCCTCTGCCGCCCTGCCCTTAAAGTGCACAGAGATCCGAGGGAGTTTCCGAAAATGCTCCTGGACTATATTTCCCTGAACGGAGATGTCTGCCAGAAAACCCTTCCCCTCCCTACTTTAAGTATGCCGATAGAATTAGCGAAAATTTTTTCGAAGCAAACAGAAGATTTTTTATGGAAAGAGGCATATCAGAAGGTATCATCCGCTATTACCGTATTCGAAGAACACCTTCTGACCTATAAGCATATTGATATATCCCCTCTTAGCTCCGTTAAGGATATAGTGGCAGGAAGGGTTCCGGCGGCGTCTCCCTATTTACCAAAAAACGGATATCCGGTATATACTCCCGAAACCTATATAATGCATTTAAAAAACATTCTGCGGCTTATGGATACATACGATAATTATACATTTATCCCGATGGATATGGAGATATTCCAGGGTTATAACCTTATGGTCAACGACGGCGGATCAGCTCTTCTTTCCCATGGACAAAAGAATCTTCCTATGATTATGGAGTTTCACCGTCCGGAAATTGTTCTGTCCTGTAAGGAGCATCTTATGCGTATAGTTGACCGTGAGGGCAGCTCGAAGGCGGCACGGGAAAGGACGAAAGCAAGGCTTAAAACGCTTATAAGCGACCTCGAAAAGGCGATAAAGACAAAAGGACAATAGAAAAGCTATATTTTAGACTGCCGAGAAATCGTCAGATGCTAGGAAACCGCATAACGGCTAGGCTTTGTGCCTGCCGTTATGCGGTTGACGACGCAGATGACGGTTTATCGACAGTCTTAGCCCCGTACTCTTAGGCACGGGGCTATACTTAATGTCTGCTCATCCCTTGGGACGAAATGAGCTTGACATCAAGTAGTGTGTGCGCCTTAAAATCACACGAAGTGCGATTTTGAGGCAATAACTGTCCTGCGGACAGTTACCCAGCACACACTACTTATTCGGAAACGAGCTCTCTTATCTCAACCTTATTTATTTTCCGCGCGGCGAAATACGCGAAGAGGAAAAAGCTAAGGCAGATAAGCAGGGCGGGAATTATAAATGTGGTAAAGGCGATGCTGCTTTCAATTCTCGTAACCCCTACCATTCTTAGCAGCAGTTCAAGCAGCGGCTTCGTAAGGAGCATAGAGCATACACCTCCGATAACCGAGCCGATTACGGCGATTATCATAAAGCGGAAGGCGAACTGTGTGCGAAGTCCTGCTGACGAAAAGCCGAGGGATTTTAATATTCCGATATCGGTACGCTCTTTTATAAACGCCTTTCCGCAAATCATATTTATTACAACTGCGGAGAAAATAACAGACACGCTGAACACCGCCAGAACAAGGATAAGGCATATCGTATTTATCAGCTCCAATGTGCCCTCTGCGGCGTTTCCGCGCTCCTTATCTACGGTTTTCGCTAAAATGAGATTTCCAAGCTTTTCGTCAACCACTTCGGAAGCCTTATCAATAAGGGAATCCTCCGACATCTCGATATAGCAGACAGGCTTTGCGCCGTTTACCCGATATAAGCCCTCTGCGGTTATAAGAAAGGTTCTTCCCAGGTCGCTCATGGACTGGTGATAGCCTGTAATTATAAACTCCTTTGCGTTTTCGCCGCTTCCTATCATTACCGTATCGCCGATTTTCTTGCCCAGCTCCTCTGCGGCAATTTCCGTAACTGCAACCTCGTTGTCGTATATGGGCATTCTGCCCTCCAAAGGCTTGAACATAAGCTCTGCGGGGCTGTACGCGGAGCAGTAAAGCTCAATTCCGTCAATCATCACATATCTGTTAGCGGCAAATATTACCTTTGCATTTTCATCAACCGAATGAACTTCCTCTTCAAAGCGCTTTATATCGCCTATCTCAAACTCATCGGACACAGCTGCTGAAATATGTGGGTTTACCACCCCTTCTATCATATTATCTCCCGAAAGCCTTGCAGAAAGCATGGAAATCGTCATCATAAAATAAACCAAAAGTGCTACAATAAACACCGAACCTATGTAGCTTTTTCCTCGGGAGGTAAACTGACGAAGTCCCATAAAGAAGGAGAGGGGCTTTGCTTTTATAGGTGCATTAAGCCTGCTGTCGAAATGTATCTCCGACTTACCACCCGAAATAGCTCTTACAGGAGAAATCCTGCTAACCCTTCTTGTGGCAAGGATAACGAAAATGGCGCAGAGAAGTATAATGCATAGGGATATAGCGGCGCATTTCAGAACAGAAACGTTCGTAGCGGTAAGCAGTCCCGTTATGGGCTGGAAAAGTGAGCCTAAGGCGAAGGTGAGGGGAATTGAAATGATAAGTCCGATAACTGCGCCGATAAGCTCCGCTAAAACATACTGGAAAATATAGACAAGACGGATTTTACCCGAGGTAAAGCCCTGTGCCTTTAAAATTCCCAGGTTTATATATTCCATTTCAACGGAGGTTGAAATACTGTGCCACATTGAGATTATTACTATCGTAATAAGCAGAATTAAAAATACAACCAGTATGCTTGAGCCTGTGTTGGAATAAATTTTTGTGTAGCCTATTGTTTCCTCGCTTGAAAGTATTAAGCAGGTTTTTTCGGAAATGCCGCAGGAGTCGTCAAGGGCCTTTTTTACTGCAAAGTAGTCAGCTCCCTCACGCATATTTATGCCTGTGTCGATTATTCTTGCGAAGGTATTTTCGTCGGTATTTTCATATATTTCGCGAAAATCCTCATCGCTTATAAAGTACCTTTTTGTACCTATCGGGGAAGCGCCGAAATTCGGCTCCTCAACGAAGCCCTTCACCTTGAATTTATACTGAGTTTCGTCGTTTCCGAAAACCATTTCTGAGCCGATTTTTATGTTGGAATAAACCATTGTAAAGCAATATGGAATATATATTTCTCCCTCGCCTAAGGGCTCGGGATTTTCTATATAGCCCGTAAAGCTCTCGTTGAAAACACGATAGATTTTATGGCTGTCGGGGTAGATAAAGGCTACCTGATAGGTTTCCTGCCCGTTAAGCGTAGCTTTATCACAGTTAACGCAGTCTGTACCGTAAACCTCGGTAACGTCGTGGTTTTCACCTATGCTGTCAAGTATGCTTCTGTCCGCCTTTCTCTCTACAATAAAGGCGGTTATATCGGGAGTATTTACAAGGTTATGGGCTTCGGTAAGGGCTCTGTCAATATTGTCGTTGTTGCTTACCGTAACAGTAAAGGATAGGACGATTATCGCCATAAGAGCCGCAATACTCTTGAAGGAGCCCTTCTTATGCTTTATATTAGCCTTTAATAGCTTCAGAATTTCCATACCGCACCTCACCATTCCATTGAGGAGAGCCAGGCTGTAACCTGTGCTTCACGGCTTTTTTCTGTTTCAGGAGTATAGGGCGGAAGGTCAAGATCGCCGATTACCGCTCCGTCGGCTATGTAGATTATCCTTGTGGCACGAAGGGCGGCACGGCTGTCGTGAGTAACCATTAAGATACTCTGACCGTTACTGTTAAGGTCGGTAAGAAGATTGAGAACCTCAGTGGTGTTTTTTCTGTTAAGAGCGCCGGTAGGCTCGTCAGCGAAAAGAAGCTTAGGGCTGTTGATTACCGCTCTTGCGATTGCGCAGCGCTGCTGTTCGCCGCCGGAGCATTGTGAGGGAAGCTGTGTCTTTATGTCAACAATTCCCATTTTTCCGAGAAGCTCGTCTGCACGCTTGTTTACTTCCTCCGCCGAACGGGATTTATTAAGATACCCCGGAACGGCTACGTTCTCGAAAAGCGACAGATTGCTGACAAGGTGCATCTGCTGAAAAATAAAGCCGAAATCCCCGTGGCGAAGCTCAGCAAGGCTTTTTTCGGGAAGCTTGACTATGTCCCTTCCGTTATAGATAACCGAACCGCCCGTAGCCCTGTCCATGCCGCTTAATGCGTAGAGAAGGGTTGATTTACCCGAGCCCGAAGCGCCCATTACTACGGTAAAATCCCCCTCGTAAATATCAATATCGAGATTGCTTAAGATATGGTTCTGTACGCCGTTATGGGCGAAGCTTTTACATAGTCCCTTTGCGGATAAAATTGTATTTTTCATAAGATATGCACCTTTCTGTTTATGTTACCATAATTTTACCGCAAAAGTTATTAAGAAGTCCTTAAGAAACTGTGGGCAATATAATTTTTATCCGGAAACCGTCGGGAAGATTTTCGGCGTAAACCTCGCCCCCGGACCTTGTTACAACATACTTTACGATATATAAGCCAAGTCCTGCGCCGTTTTCCTTTTCAATACGGCTTCCCCGATAAAACTTATTGAATAAAAATGGAATTTCTTCCTCGGGAACGCCCTTTCCGAAATCACGGAAGCTTATTTCCGCTCCCTTTTCCGTCTTAAGTGCAGTAATCTCAACATCGGTTCTTGCATACTTGGCGGCATTACCGATTATGTTTTCAAAGACCTGCATTAGTCTGCTTTTGTCCGCCTTAACCTCGATAAAATATGCAGGCAGCTTCAGCCTGATACTCTTGTTTGCGGTAATTTCTCCTACTGTTTCCTTAATAAATCCGCAAAGCTCAAATTCCGTTGGATTCATTATAAGCCTGTCCAAATCGGAAATGGAATGGAGAAGCATATCATTTGTAAGCGCCGCAACCTCGTCGCATTTACGCATAATTACCTCAAGGTATTTTGCCCGCTTTTCGGGATTATCGCCATATCCTGCTTCAAGCCCCTCGGCATAGGCTCGGATTGAGGCAACGGGAGTTTTTATGTCGTGGGACAATGAAGCTATAACGGTTTTATTATTCTCTATCGCCTCTTTTTCACAGGCTCGGGCTGTTGAAATCTCGCGGCGCATACAGTCGAATGCCCAGGTAAATTTCCCGAAATAGTTTGTTCTCTCATAATCAAGTGGCAGGTCGAAATCGCCTCCCGCTATACGCTCGGCAAAGGCCGTCAGCTTTTCAAAGGGACGGATAATTTTTAGCCCGATATAGATAAAAACTGCCCCTATAATTACCGCCGAAACCCCGAATTCAATCCATACAGCCGCAAAATAAGCGTTGTTTTTCTCTTCCTCGTCGGCATATAGGGATAAGGCAGCTCTCAGCTCCTCTGCCCTGTTCTTCGCCTCGGGAGCTTCGCCTTTTTCGATTAGCCTTTCTATTTCGTTAGCCATAACCATGAGCTCGCCGTAGTTTTTTTGTTCCCCTCGTAAGCCTGTGCTGAGAAATGAGGTTACTGCCCCTAAAATAAGGATAAAAATAGCGGCGGCGATAAGACATTTTTTCATTCCCTCACCTCCAGCATATAGCCCACCTTGTAAACGGTTTTGATGTATTTCGGCTCGGCAGGGTTTTCCTCCAGCTTTTCCCGAAGCCAGCGTATATGTACCGTAAGAGTCGAGGGCTCAACCTCGGAAAAAGCGCCCCATACCTCGGATAAAAGCGTTTCCTTCGCTACGGCCTGATTTCTATGCTCACAAAGGCATGCCAGCAGGTCAAATTCACGAAGCGAAAGAGAAACCGCCTCCCCCTTTCTCGTAACGGAGCGCATAGTTATGTTCACGGCGATATCGCCAAAAGTAACGATTTTTTCCTGCTCCGAAAAGCCGTATGTGCGGCGAATAAGAGCGTTTATTCTCGATAAAAGTTCCTTCATTGAATAGGGCTTCGGAAGATAGTCGTCGCCGCCTGTGTCAAAGCCCTTGATACGGTCGTTTTCGTCGTTTCTTGCGCTTGCAAAAATTACGGGTATCTGTGTGTTTTTGCGAAGCTCCCTGCATATTTCAATGCCTGTAGTATCGGGAAGATTTACATCAAGAAGAATAAGGTGATAGGTATGCTGCGAAAGGAGACGAAAGGCCTCCTCGCCGCTTTCGGCGGTAGTTACCGAATAGCCGTAGCTCTCCAGCATTTCCGATATGATAAAGGATAAAT
>JAEDHF010000007.1 GCA_016297165.1 Oscillospiraceae bacterium
AACCCATGATTCCGCCGTGAAAGGGCGATGTCTTAACCGCTTGACCAACGGGCCGAAATGGTAGCGGCAGTCGGATTTGAACCAACGACACCCTGGGTATGAACCAAGTGCTCTAGCCAACTGAGCTATACCGCCATATTCTGTATTGTTAAAACAGTCGTTAACAACAGGTATGATTATACCACAGAATATTTGATTTGTCAATACTTTTCGATAATTTTTTTAAATTATTCCGAAAAATTTTTGCGGCATACTTTTCAGCCCAGTATCAGCCTTACTACTACAGCGCTGGCGATAAAGCCGACGAAGTCTCCGCAAAGGGCTGCAGGCAAAGCATATCGGGTCTTTTTTACTTTCGTGGCGGCGAAATAGACGGATATGGTATAGAATGTGGTTTCACTGCTGCCCAGAATAACCGAGGCAACCCTTCCCGCAAAGCTGTCAGCACCGTTTTCCGACAGTATCTGCTCAAAAAGAGCGATAGAGCCGCTGCCCGAAAAGGGGCGGAGAAGTAAAAGCGAAGAGCATTCGGGCGGAAAGCCTACTGCATTTAAAACAGGCGCTAAAAGTCCGCCGATAAGCTCCATTCCTCCCGAGGCTCTGAAAACCGAAATTGCTACGACGAGACAAAACAGCGACGGAAAAATCTCATAAACCGTCTTAAGTCCGTCCTTAACGCCGCTTACGAAATCGGAGAAAACGTCGCTTTTCTTGACGCAGCCGTAAAGGAGAACCGCCGCAAATATCAGCGGTATAATTATATCGGTAAATCTCATAGCGTTATAAGTGTTTTGCGTGAAGCCGCCTGAAGAATGAAGCGGCGCCTATGGCGGCAGTAAGGGAAAGACAGGACGCTATCCATACGCAGGGCAGTATTTCCATGGGGTTTTCCGAGCCGTTTCTGAGCCTTATTGCCGCTACTGTGGCAGGAATTATCTGTAGGCTGGCGGTGTTCATTACGGTGAAAAGTATCATATTGTGGGAAGCTTTTTCGGGTGCGGTACTTCGCTCCTCCTTCTCTATCTCCTTCATCGCCGCTATCCCGAAGGGCGTAGAAGCATTTCCGAGACCGAGAAGATTTGCGGTAAGGTTAAGGGCGATAAATCTTAGGGCATTTCCGTTTCTCTTAAGCCCCTTGAACAGCCGTGAAAGTATGGGAGAAAACAGCTTCGCCAGCTTTTCGGTAAGCCCTGCCCCCTGGGCAACATTCATAATTCCGCTCCAGAGACACATAATCCCGATAAGAGAAAAGGCGAGCTCAACTGCGCCTGTGCATTCCTCGAGAAAAGCGGTAGAAACCTCTGCCGTCCGCCCCGAAATAAGGGAAAAAATAAAGGCGAGGACGATAAGCCCCGTTATTATGTACTTCATCATATTCCTCTCCCCCTTCCGCTGCTGTTTTTCGGTATATCTTTATACTTATATATTAGTCTTAGGGGAGAAATATTCTTGTAGGTGCAGTAGGATTTATTTCCTCATATTCTTTTCCTTTTCATAAAATGCCCTTATAAGCATTTCAAACTCTTCCTTCGTTTCACAAGCCTTTTCGCATTGTCTTTTCTTTTCCCCGGAAGCCCTGTATGTATTTTTAACCTTTTCGCATTCGAATTCGGGGCATTCCCTGCATATTCTTACTCCATGCTCCTTTGTACAGGGCAGCAGCATAAAGCTGCAGACAGGACGACAGCCGCAGCCCGTACATTTTATCTCCTCGTTGCTTACTATATGGTCCCGCCAGCCTGCCTTATACCAGAATCGGGCGGTTTCACTAAGCTCCTCCTCCGTTTTTGCCAGAAACCTCGGGCATACGGCGCAGTCGTCGCCGCAGACCGAAATAATGGGCTCAGCGTTTTTTAGCTCTTCGAGCCTTTCGATATACCATTTCATAAAAATACCCCTCCGTTATCCTTCTGTACTTATTCTCATATATCCGCAGGTAAAAGGGAAAAAATCGAATTTTCTAGTCCCGATATGTACTGCGCCGTTAGCCTCATACCATCTTCTTAAAACCTTATTTTCTTCAACAATTCCTATATTCATCACAGAAAAGCCCATTTCTCCTGCCGTTTTTACGGCGTGGCGGAACAGGCTTTTTCCTGTACCATTGTGCCTGTATTGGGGCAGTACCGCAAGATTATTCAATTCGCATTCCTTCTCATTCTGAGGCAAAAGGGAATAGTAACCCCGTATTTCTCCCTCGTCAACGAATACAAACATTGGTCTGTGTTCCTCGTCAAGCTGCTGATACAGCCGCTCCGCCGTAATGGCGAAGGCAGTAAACCGGGGAGCGTTTTCCCTTGTAAAGCCCAGCTCGTCAGCCACAGTCATAAAGCTTTCCCTTATCACCTCTGCACAACGGGGTATATCATCACGGTTTACTTCTCTTATCATAGTCTTTTCCTCCTAATATGCGAAAACCGCCGGGAAAACTGACTCTCAATTTAACGAGAGCAGTCGCCCGGCGGAACTGTTAAAAGGAGCCCCCTTTATACGATACCCGTTCTTTCAGCGCTTATCACTCCCGAAATCTTCTTTATTTTCTGAATGAGAGCGTTAAGCTGTTCAACGCTTGCAACCTCAACGGTAACGATAATATTGCAGTTCCTGTTCTTAAGCTGATGAGCTGAAATCTGACGGATAGGGAATCTTGCAGTAGCGATAGTAGCGGTAACGTCGGCGATAAGGGTTGTCCTGTCCTCGCCGATAACGTCGATAGTTGCGTTATAGCCGTCGCTTTCGGCTCCCCGTCCTGCCCAGGAAACCTTTATCCAGCGTTCCTTGTCCGCAGGACTCGAATTAACCACATTCACGCAGTCCTTCTTATGCACCGAGACGCCGTAGCCCCTCGTAATAAAGCCTACTATTTCGTCTCCGGGAAGAGGGTTACAGCATTTCGAGAACTTAATAAGGCAGTTATCAATTCCTTCCACGATAACGCCGCTTTTCTGCTTTTTAGCTATATTACGGGTCATAGCCTCTTCGCCGTCGGTCATAACCTGTGCGGCATGGCTGGCATTATACATATCCTTTACACGCTGCATTATCTTCGAAAGGATAACGCCGCCGTAGCCGATAGCGGCATAGAAATCGTCGAGATTATCGAAACGCTGCATCTTCGCTACGTCAAGAAGAAATTCGGGAGTAGCTACAATGCTGTTGCGGCGAAGCTCGCCTTCAAGAGTAGTCATACCCTCGGCGATATTTTCCTCTCTGCGTTCACGCTTGAACCAGGAGCGTATTTTCGCTCTCGCCTCGCCGGTTTTCGCTATATCAAGCCAATTTCGGTTAGGTCCTGCTCCGGGAGAGGTAATAACCTCCACAATATCCCCCGTTTTAAGCTCATAGTCGAAGCGAATCATTCTTCCGCCAACCTTAGCGCCGGTCATCTTGTTGCCTACCTGAGTATGGATAGCGTAGGCGAAATCTATTACAGTAGAGCCAACGGGAAGGGTTATAACGTCGCCCTTCGGCGTAAATACATATACATCATCGGGAGCGAGGTCAACCTTTATTGCGTCGGCAAGCTGTTCGATATCGTCGGAATCCTGCTGCTGCTCGAGAAGCTGTCTTATCCAGTCGAAACGCTTCTCTCCCGCAACCTTGCCCGATATTCCCGCCTTGTACTTCCAGTGGGCGGCAACGCCGTACTGGGCGGTATTGTGCATTTCCTGGGTTCTTATCTGAACCTCAAAGGGGATACCCTCCCTGCCGATAACGGTGGTATGGAGAGACTGATAACGATTAGGCTTAGGGGTAGCGATATAGTCCTTGAATCTATAGGGAATAGGACGAAAAATATCGTGAACTATACCTAAAACGTTATAGCATTCAATAACCGTCTGGACAATTACTCTTACTGCATACACGTCATATATCTCGTCAAAGCTTTTTCCCTTTATATATACCTTTTTGTAGATACTGTAAACGCTCTTTACTCTGCCCTCGATTATGGGCGGCGGCTCAATATCGCTTATTCTGTCTCTGATACGTTCCTTTATAATATCAATAAAGGTATTCTTCTGCTCCTTATGGAGATCCAGCATTTCCTCTATTGCCTTTGTACCGTAGGGGTCGAGAATTTTAATGGAGATATCCTCCATTTCCTCTTTTATTGCGTACATACCGAGACGGTGAGCTATCGGGGCGTAGAAATTCATGGTTTCGAGAGCCTTTTTCCTCTGCTTCTCCGGGGGACGGTACATAATTGTACGCATATTGTGAAGCCTGTCGGCGAGCTTTATGATAATAACTCTTATATCCTTCGACATAGCCATAAGAATCTTTCTTATGTTCTCTGCCTGCTGTTCCTCCTTTGTGTTAAGAGGAACCTGACCGATTTTCGTTACGCCGTCAACAAGATGTGCCACATCGTCGCCGAATTTTTTCCTGATTGTATCGAGGGGCACATCGGTATCCTCTACTACATCATGCAAAAGAGCGGCAACAAGGGTATCCGTATCCATACAAAGCTCTAAAAGAATACAAGCTACCGCTACGGGGTGAGTAATATAGGGCTCCCCCGAGCTTCGCTTTACTCCCTCGTGGGCCTTATCCGCCAGCTCGTAGGCGGATATGATTTTTTCACAGTCGTAGGGCTTTTCGCTTTCTTTTATTCTTTCAATAAGGTAGTCCAAGGTATATACCATGGTAATCAACCCCTTCCCGGATCCGTACGGATAACCGTCGGATCTTTCTTTATTGGCTTTTAACGCATTATCTATACATTTCCGTCATCTCTTCAAGCTGTTTCAGATAGCTCTCTCGCAGGCTTTCGGGAGAAAGTATCTCCATTTTCTTTCCGAAACCGAAAATCCAGCCTAAGAGTACGGGACTTTCCGAAACAACCTGCGTAACGGTAAAATGCTCCTCGTCGTATGGCACAAGAGAAGCGCCCTTTCCGAAACGGTCAATAATAACTCCCGAAAGAGAATTATGCACCTTAAGCTTTAAAAGTATATCCTTTCCTGAAAACATACTGAAACGTTTTTTCGTATATTCGAGAATATCGAAATCCTTTGGCATAGGCTCTGCCCTTAAGGGGACGCCCGACTCGTCAAGGGATATTTCCGCCTTTTCCATTTTATCAACCCTGAAATTCGTTACAACGCCGTACTTCGGGTAATAGCCAACAACATAATAGTTTTCATCCTGCCAGCATAAAGCATAGGGAGAAATCTCCGACCTTGCGCCGCCGTTATGGTAGCTTTTCTTCTTGTGAGGGTCATAGTCGAAATAGAGAAAGCTTATCCTCTGCTTATTCCTTATAGCCTCCCCGATAATGTCAACGCTGTAATAGATATGCTCGTTCATGTTTTTTACACGGTCATAAACTATTACGTTTCTGTTAAGTTCCCTGGAGCCGTACATACTGCAGGAGGAGGAAAGCTTATCTATAAGCTTACGGGATTTTCCCTCGGTAATGAATTTTGAGCAGGCCACTGCGTCCGCAAGCAGCTTTAATTCGGGAAGCTCAAATTCTCTTTCTCCGAGATAGTAGCCCGTAGCCTTACCCTGCCCCGTTTTTTCTATATCATACCCGAAAAGAGAGAGAGCCTCCATATCGCTGTAAAGGCTTTTTCTTTCCGCCTCAATTCCATTTTCCGCAAGTCTTGCAATAATTGCGGAAATGGTCATAGGGTGCTCGGGGTCGGTTTCCTTTCGGAGTATATCGAGAAGATACAGGATTTTCAGCTTCTGAAAACTATTCTTAGCCATAAACTTAATCCTCGTCGCTCTCGTCAACGACATCATCCTCGGAGGAGCATACTATTTTAAGCATCTTATCAGCCATAGCGGAAATAAGATTCTTATACTGCAGCTTTTCTACCCAGCTTTTAGGGAAGCCCTGTTCACCGAAATATGCGCCTAACATTGCGCCGGTCATAGAGGCGCAGGTATCGCTGGCACCGTCGTGGTTAGCGGCGAGCTGAATAGCATAGCGGGGACTTTCGTTATGGAGGACTGCACAGTAAACCGAAATAGCGAGGGCTTCATAAGCCTCAAAACCGTAGCCCATTTTCTTAACTGCCTCCATAGGGTCGATATCGGCGTTATTAACGAGCTCGAGAGCGTACTGTAAGGTCTTTGCGAGGATTTCGCCGTCGGCTACGTTATCGAGAAGACTTATTACGGTTTTTACTGCATCCTCGATTTCGGCGCCGCTTACGATTTCGGCAATAATAGCGGCATAACAGCCTGCCGTAATATAGCCTACGGGGTCGCCGTGGGTTATAGCGCCGCAGCGGCAGCCCATATCGAAGGCCTTTCTTGTATCGTTATAGAAATAAAGTCCGATAGGTGCAGAACGCTTTACTGCGCCGTTATCCTTATTATCGTTAAGACGGTTTTCGGGAGTACCGTACGCCATATTTCTTATTTTAAGGAGAGCGTCGATATTCTTTGTGTCGGCAGTACGCTTTTTATAAAGTCCCTTCGCCTTTAAAAGTCTTAGCTTATAGGCATTCTGTGAAGGGTCGAAAAGCCAGGCATATTCCTTGCCTGCTACGGTTTTTGTCTGTGTATAAAGCCATACCTGATAAGCTAAGAATACATAATCCTCATAGTTAACCTGTCCGTCGTCTGCGCCTGCGCTGTGTGCCCAGAGGAGACCGTCGGCGGTAAATAAGGAGAGCTGTGTGTCGTCGGTAAAGAGGGCGGTGCCTGTTCTCTTGCTTACCGCAAGGTCAAGACAGCCCTTTTTCTCGAATCTTTCACAGATTGCGTCATAATTCATAAGCTCAATGGGATAGCCGAAGGCGTCGCCTATAGCGAGACCGAGCATTACTCCCTTAAATCTATCATCAAGATATACTTCACCCATTTTCATTATTCCTTTCGTTTTCCTGTTTTTCCTTTTTTTGTTTTCTCATGGATTTACGGTCATATATAGTTTTCGAAATAACCATACTGTTTTCCGTCATATATAAGCGTTCAAGATAGTCGTAATAGGAGCCGGGAGAGGCGATACCATTTATGCAGACGATATCCGCTCCCGCCTTTCCTATTATCGTATCTGTAAGAAGAACGCAATTCGTACTGAGTATTGAATAGGTCTTGAACTTACCCTTTCTGAACTTGAAAAAATTAGCTCTGGTGCCGTACCATAGCTGACTGCAATAATCATGGAAGCTGCTTGGCTTTACCTCCTCGCCCTTTTCCATAGCAACCTGTAACGGCGGCTTCCATGGCACTGTGCTTGCCTTTAAGCTTTCCGCTTCCTTTCTTACTGCGGCGAGCTGGTCGGGGGTAAGGCGAAAGCCGTAGGAGAAAATCATTTTCCTGTCGTGGGTTACCGAAAAGTCGAGATAGGTCTCCTTGTCTGCGGTAAAGAGCACCCCGTCGCCAAAGACGGAAAAAAGCTTGTGGGAGCTGTTATCGTGGTTTCCGTAGGAGATAATCTCTCCGTCAAGATAAAGGTCGAGATGTCCGATTTTACCCGAGCCGTTGTTGGATATATGTACCATAACCTCAATATCGGGAGGCGCCTTATAGTCTCTTTCGGGACCCTCTATTCCGGGTGGCTCATCATTTACCGAAATATACTCGTTAATCTTTCTTAAGGTATTTATCGGTATAAAGGTAGCGATAAATACAGGGGGAGAAATTCTTATACGCCGTTTCAGGCTGTTTTTTGCCTTCTGGGGAATAATCTGCCTTATAAAGTCCGATATAAGCTCCGCTCCGAAGAGTATTCCGTAAATGCCTAAAGTCATTACGAAGGATTCCTGCTTAACCGACGGCATAAGAAGATTTATGGTAAAAACAAAAAAGAAGATTGCCGCTATAAGCTCCGTCCAGTGTCCGCTCTGTTTATTTATTTTCGCTATAATGAAGTCGGCAAGCTTAGACAGCCCGTTAAGCAGTACATAAAGGGCGAAAACGAAGATAATAAGCGAGGCCGTGCCCTTCGGCATTATGAGAACGACTACGCCCGAGCCGATATTTATCGCCGCCATAATAAGGCGCCGCTTTTTTCGCCTTTCGCTTAGCTTACCGCCGCTCGTTATAAAGATGATAAGATTATACGAACCATGGAGGATAAGGACAGTTCCGCCGATAGCAACTATCTGGGCAAGAACCGAGCCGCCGCAGTTCAGTATAATAATTCCGAGGACGAGGATTGCCGCTCCGAGGGAGAACAGTCCTGCCTTATACATATAAACCTTATACATTATTTATGATACTTTCTGTTGGATATGATTGTGAATGCACGATAAAGCTGTTCCATAAGCATTATACGGGCAAGCTGATGAGGAAAGGTCATTTCCGACATACTTAGTCTTACGTCCGCCGCCTTTTTTACTCTTTCGGATAAGCCGTAGGAGCTTCCGATAATGAAAACCGCCGTACTTTTTCCGTTTAAGGATGCGTCCGAAAGGAGCCCTGCGAACGCCACGCTGTCCCTTTGCTTTCCCTCGATACAAAGGGCGGCAGTAAAGCTGTTCCGTGGGATTTTCCCGAGGATTTTATCTGCCTCTGTATTAAGAGCCCTTTCTATCTCCGCTTCCGTGGGGTTATCCGGAAGCCGTTCGGGCTCAAGCTCTTCAAGAGTAACCCTTCCGAAGGCGGAAATTCTCTTTTCGTATTCCTTAAAGGCGTCGGTAAGATATTTTTCCTTAAGCCTTCCGAGAGCAATTATAAGAATATTCATATTACCACTTTCTGTTGGCTGCGCCGGCTCTTCGTCTCTGACGGGCTTCAAGCTTCGCTATACGGTTTTTCTGTACTGCATTCAGAACAACGTCAAGAACGATAAGAACCGCAAGAGAAATAACGCAAGCCTTGAACCAGCCCTTGTCGAAAATGCTGTTAATCATACGCATGGTATATTCAACCTGTGAAAGCTCCACAGACTGAGAAGCTACAACATTTGTGGTCCAGATACATTCGCCGTCAAGCTTAAGCTCAAGGGTTCCCATGACCTGCCCCTTTTCAATAGGAGCTACAACGGCTTTATTATCGTTCATTTCCGCAGTAATGGTAAGCTCCTGTTCGATAATGGACTTGGTAAGTCCGGTAGGAAGAAGAGTCGAGAAGCTTGCCGACGGCTTTAAGGTAACTACGTCCGCATTTTCACCCATATCAACCTTTATGTTTCCTGCCACGGTATGCTCGTTTATAACCTCTACGATGTCGAGGTTCTTGAATGCCCATTTATAAAGGGCTATGGAGTCGATGAAGTGGCCGTTGAGCTTTATGCCCTCGCTCTCGTTCTCATAGTATGGCGCTCCCGTAGTAACAAGCATATAGTTGAAGCCGTTCTTTGTAGCGGTGGAAAGAAGGTTTGCTACGCCGGGATGCTCGTTTCCGTTCTCGTCCCAGTATTTATCGATACTGCCCGTCTTTATACCCTTCGCATATTCATAATAATAGGGGTTATCGGAAATATTTCTGATAAGAGAGTTAACATTGTATAAGGTATAAGGCTCGGGATTATATTTGTTTGCAGGCATAACGTACTGCTCGGTATTGGCGATTTCCATTAAAAGAGGTACGTTTTCGTAAGCATATTTACCGATAAGGAGCAGGTCGTGGGGGGTTGAATAGTTATCCGCCTGCCATAAGCCATGGGTATTTCCGAAATGGGTATCGGTACAGCCTATTTCCTTAGCCTTTTTATTCATAAGCTCAACGAAATCGGGGATAGTTTCACAAATATTGAGGGCAATAACATTTCCTGCCTCACAGCCCGACTTAATAAGAAGCCCGTAGAGACAGTCCCTCATGGTAAGCTCCGACTGTCCTACCGCAAGACCGCAGGTTCCTGCGCCCTCCTTATTGGGGTCGCCCTCCCAGAATTCGTTGGTAGCTTCGTAGGTAACCTCCATTTGCATATCAAGGTCTGAACAGTTTTCAATAGCCACGATAGCGGTCATAACCTTAGTTATCGAGGCAGGGTAACAGCGTTCGTTCTCATTCTTCGCCGCTACAACCGCACCTAAATCGAGATTTACCATATAGTAGCCCGTACTGTATGTATCTACATCTGTGGCAAAAGCGGAGGTTTTAACGTCAGAAACGCCGCCGAACAAAACAGCAAAGCCCACAGCCGCCGCAGCAACAATCGCCTTAATCCTTATTTTTACCATATTTTTCTATCCTTTCGAGGGTTTTTATCCTTAATTTATTTTCTGAATTTCTGCTTTTAATACAGGTTTTTTAAGGTGAACTATAGACAAAATCATTATTTTACGCTATAATGTACTAAGCATACAACAATATGCTATCTTATTATATCACACTTTTTAAAAAAATAAAAGACCTTTTTTAATATAAGTTGAAAATTTATCAGGGTGAATTATGATTTATGTAACAGGCGATATTCACGGAGACCTGTCCCGTTTCGAGGATAAGAGACTGAAAAAGCTAAGAAAAGGGGATTCTCTCATAATATGCGGCGATTTCGGGCTGATATGGAACGGGTCGGATAAGGAAAAGAAAATCCTTAAGCGTCTCGGAAAACGTAAATATAATATTCTCTTTCTCCCCGGAGCCCACGAAAACTTCGAAGAGCTTGAAAAATACGAAGAAGAAGAATGGAAGGGCGGTATGACCCGTAAAATAAGCGGAAATCTCCGCTGTCTCCTTTCGGGGTATATTTTCAGTATCGACGATAAGGATATCTTCGTATTCGGCGGCGGAAGAGGCGAAAAAAACGGCGGAGAGGCTCCCTGCCCCGAGGAAATACGGCTTAAATACGAGGTACCCGATAAGGAGGTAACGGAAAGAGCCGACCTGCTCCTTAAGGAAAAGGGAAACCATGTGGATTACATAGTAAGCTACTGTCCTCCCTTATCAATAGCCGAATTTCTCGTAGGCAGCGAGGCGGAATCGGATACCCCCTCCGTTTATCTTGAAGGAAAGAAGAGCGAGCTGGAATTTATGCGCTGGTTCTTCGGAAAATATCATATAACAAAGCTTATTCCTCCGCGGTATATGGGGGTTTTTGACGAGGTAATCGCCGCCGATTAAGGCGGATTAAGATAATTATAACAAAAGGTATATCAGAAAGGATAAAGAATATGGCAGAATTCAAGTATGAAATCGTAAAGGAACTGGGAGTTATCTCCGAAAGCGCTAAGGGCTGGACAAAGGAGCTTAATCTTGTAAGCTGGAACGATAAGCCCCCGAAGTACGATATAAGAGACTGGGCTCCCGACCACGAGAAGATGGGTAAGGGCGTTTCTCTTACGGAGGAAGAAATGGAAAGCCTTATCGGACTTTTTAATGCAAGAGACGAAGAGGACAGCTTCGAATAATACCCCTATAGCAACGACCCGACGGATTTTCAGTCGGGTCTTTTCCTTCCCTCCGTAGTTATTTGCGTTTAGGGCATTACTGCAGAATTATACCCCAATTATTATGGATTATTGCCTTAGTTTTTTCTTGACTATATTAAATAAATATGGTAAAATGATATGATAGTATATTATGGGGGTACTATATCCATGAGTAAGCTTATAGTTATTGAGGGACTGGACGGCTGCGGAAAAACAACACAGCTGGAAATGCTTAAGGAAAAATTTCCTAAGGCTAATTTTATTACCTTTCCATACTATAATACAGACAGCGGCAGGATAGTAACCGATTATCTTTCGGGAAAATTCGGCGAGGAAAACCCCTCGGTAAGCGCCTATTCAGCCAGCGCTATTTACGCCGTTGACCGCTATACGAGCTATAAGACCCACTGGGAAAGGCTCTATAAAAGCGAAAATCCCCTTATCTCGGCGAGATACGTTACCTCTAACGCTATCTACCAGATGACGAAGCTTAAGAAAAACGAATGGGACGGCTTTCTTGGCTGGCTTTTCGATTTCGAATACGAAAAGCTGGGGCTTCCGAAGCCCGACAGGACTATTTTCCTCGATATGCCCATAGAGGTTTCACAGAAGCTTCTTACGAGCCGCTATAACGGCGATGAAACAAAAAAAGATATCCACGAAAGAGATACCGCCTTTCTCCGTGCCTGCCATGAGGCGGCATTATATACCGGGGAAAAATGCGGCTGGGATATGATTCCCTGCAGTATGGGCGGAGAGCCCCGTGGAATTGAAGAAATAAACAAGGATTTGTGCAGAATAATAAAGGAAACAGAAGATGATTGAGTTCAGAAAACCGGAGCTTTCCGACAGGGAGTGGGTTTTGCCGCTGCTGAAGCTGTCGGATTTCAGAGGCTGTGAATATACCTTCGGCAATAACTATGTGTGGCGGAACGCCTTCGACCTTAGTATTGCCCGATACAAGAATTTTTATATTGTAAAAAACAAAAGCGGCTTTTTCTTTCCTTCGGGAAAAGGAGATATCGCCGAGGTTCTCGGTGAGCTGGAGGGCTACTGCAGGGAAAAGGGTATTCCCTTCGTAATAAGCTCCTCCAATACCCTTTCCATGATGACCTTAAAGGAAATATACGGCGAAAAAGCGGAGGTAACCGCCAATACCGACGATTTCGATTATATCTACCGATATGAGGATTTAACGGAGCTTAAGGGCAAAAAGTATCACCAGAAGCGTAATCATATTGCCCGTTTTTCCGAGAATAACTGGAGCTACGAGGAAATAAGCCCCGAAAATATCGGAGAATGTCTTGAAATGAACGAGGAATGGCTAAGACGCTCGGGGGCCGAAAACGGCAGAGCCGAGGAAAGCGCCGTAGCAGCGGAAAGCCTTATGCATTTCAACGAGCTGGGCTATATCGGCGGAATACTTCGGGTTGACGGAAAAATTCAGGCATTCACCTTCGGCGAGCCGCTTAACAGCGATACCTTCAACGTTCATGTTGAAAAAGCCCTCACAGATTATCAGGGGGCATACCCTATGATAAACAGGCAGTTTCTCCTTAACTCGGTTCACGGCTTCAAGTTCATAAACCGCGAAGAGGATACGGGAGAGGAAAACCTTCGAAAAGCGAAGCTTTCCTACTACCCCTGCTTTATGGAAGAAAAATTTACAGTTAAGATAGTTTCGACAAAAGGACGGTAATTGAAATGATTTATGTATTTTTAGCTAACGGCTTCGAGGAAACAGAGGCAATCGCCGCTATCGACGTTTTAAGAAGAAGCGAAAAGAAGGTAGTAACGGTCGGAATCGGCGAGGAGGTAGTAACCAGCTCCCACGGCATCACCGTAGTAACGGATATTACCGAGGTTGACGCAGTTTTATCCGACGAGCTTGAAATGATTGTTCTTCCCGGCGGTATGCCCGGAACCCTTAACCTCGAAAAGAACAGAACGGTAAGAGAGGCTATCGACTACTGCGTAAAGAACGACAGATATATCGGCGCAATATGTGCGGCTCCCTCTATTCTCGGAAGAATGGGACTTCTTGAGGGAAGGAAGGCTACCTGCTTCCCCGGCTTTGAGCAGTTCCTTACAGGCGCCGAATTTACGGGCGAGCCCACAGAGGTTGACGGAAAAATCGTTACTGCGAGAGGTGCAGGCGTTGCTGTTGACTTCGGTCTTAAGCTTGTGGAATGTCTCCTCGGAAAAGAAGCGGCTGATAAAATAAAGGTTTCTATGAGATGCAGGAGCTGAAAAAAGCCTTAAGAAGCAAGCTTATCCGCCGCCGTAGGGAAATGGATAAAGCTTACAGGAAAAATCTCGACGAAAGAATATATAATAATCTTAAAAGCATTGACGGCATACTAAATTTCGACGCTTATCTTATCTACGCTTCCTCAGCCATTGAGGTCGATACGAGAGCATTCATCGAATACCTTCTGTCAATGGGTAAAACCGTTGCCGTTCCGAAATGTGAGGGCAGGAATATGCGTTTTCTCGCTATCTCCTCCCTGTCGGAGCTTATAAGAAGCAAATTCGGCGTTGATGAGCCCGAAAGCGGCGAGGAAATAACCGATTTTAACAATACCCTCTGCGTCACCCCTGCTCTGTCCTTTAATGAAAAGGGCTATCGCTTAGGCTACGGCGGAGGCTTTTACGACAGATTCTTTGAAAAATATAACGGTATTAAGCTAGGAATATGCTATGAGGAATTCTGCGGCGATATACCTACGGGAGAATATGATATTCCCGTTGATACGGTAGTTACGGAAAAAGGGGTTTTCTGCGGGAAGGAGGATTCTTTGTGGAAGAAAAAGAATACAATGATATAGAAAGCCTTGCCGCTTATCTACATAGCGATAAGTTCAAGGAAAGAAACAAGCCCGAAACGGTGAAGCCTGCCGATAATACAGGCTTACAGACGAAAAAACCGGTTCCGGTGAAAAACAATAAGGAGAGCATCGACGATTTCCTTTTTTCTATTGAAAATAAGAGAAAAAAACAGGCTTCTTCCCCCTCCTCTTCGCCTTCAAAAGCCAGCGTCCCCACAAGGACTCCAACGGAAAAGGCAGTAAGAGAAAGTTCTGCGCCTGTAAAAGCTTCGGGAAAGCCTTCTGTTAAGACTAATGAGGGGAAAATTGCCACCGAAGCGGCAGCAGCCGCAGCTGCAAAGCCTGCTGAAAAGACACGGGTCAGAAATACCGAGGAAAAGCCTACGGAGAAAAAGGAGATTATTTCCCTTGCGGAAAGTCTCGGAACGAAAAAGCCTTCCCCCGAAAAGCCGCAGCCTGCCGCCGAAAAACCTTCTCCCTCCCCCGATAAGACTCAGCTTATAACTATGGAAAAAAGAGAGGAGCCTAATATGGCGGCCGTTAAGAAAGAGCTGCCCGAGGAGCCCGATTACGACGATGAGGAGCTAACGGACGAATTCGGCGAAGGTGATAATTCCGCTACCCGAATGATGGCTCCCGTAGGAAGAGATACCGCTCCGATAACTGAGAATAACGACTACGACGAGGACGACCCTACCGCAAGAGCCGAAAGGCGCCGCCTTGTTGAGCTGAGACGAAAATACGAGAAGCAAAAGCAGAGAGTCCGCACCTTCGCCTACCTGCTTTTAAGCGTTTTTCTCGCTATCGTAATTGTGGGCGCTTCCGCCTACTGCTCAACCTACATTATACGCTGGGCACAGGACCTTACCGGCATAGCTACCACCGAATTCAAGCTTGACGTTGTTATCCCCGAAAACGCAGATATTGATACTGTCGCCGCTATCTTAAGCGAAAACAATATCATTTCGTCCCCCAGGTTCTTCTCCTTCTTCGCTAAGCTTACCGATAAGGACGAGGGCTTTATCCCGGGAAGCTATACCCTTAGCTCCAATATGGCGTACAGCACCCTTTTATCCTCTATGCGGACCGAGAAAAACGAAATACGTACCGTTACCCTTCGTATCGTCGAGGGAATGACCGCTATGGAAATAGGGGAGCTTCTTGAAGAAAACAATGTATGCTTCAAGGAGGATTTCGAAAAATATTATAAGAATGTACAGGGTAAATACGACTTCGAACGAAGAGTAAAGGAAAGCCCCTATAAATTCAATCAGCTTGAGGGCTACCTCTTCCCTGATACCTACGAATTCTATGTAACGAAGGGTATGGCGGAGGGCTGTCACGCTACAAACGATATGACCCTCGAGGAGGCGGAGGAACAGATGAAGCTGGATTCCCTCGATAACGCCGAGGACGCAGCAATTAAGATGTTCTCCAACTTCAACGATAAAATTACGCCCCAGATGTATAAGAAAATGGGCGAAATGAATATGACCCTTGACGAGATTATTGCTCTCGCCTCGATGGTGCAGAAGGAAGCCGCCAGCGTTGAGGATATGCAAAGCGTAGCAAGCGTTTTCCTCAATCGTATAAGAAGCTCCGCCGAATTTCCCAATCTCCAGTCGGACGTTACCGTGCTTTACGTTGAAAACAACATAAAGCCCTTTATTAAAGGCTCCGCTTCGGAGAAATCGAAGATATACGACGCTTATAATACCTACGTTTGTGAAGGCACGCCCCCGGGTGCAGTCTGCAACCCAGGTCTTGACGCTATTGAAGCGGTTCTCGCCAATATCCCCTCGGAATACTACTATTTCTGTGCAAACGAGGAAACGGGCGAGATATTCTACGCCAAGACCCATGCCGAGCATGAAGAAAATCTGAAGCTTGCCGGACTTACCGCAGGCAGTCAGGAGGGCGATTATATTGAATAATATCGAGCTTCTCTCTCCCGCAGGAGACTATGAATGTCTTGAAGCTGCGGTAGATTACGGCTGTGACGCCGTTTATCTCGGCGGGCAGTCCTTCGGAATGAGAGCCAATCCAAAGAATTTCAGCGCCGAGGAGCTCAGAAAAGCGGTAGAATATGCCCATAAGGGCGGCGCAAGGGTTTATCTTACCTGTAATACCGTTCCAACCAACGATGAGGCGGAAGCCTTTCCCCGTTTTATAGCTGAAGCTAAGGAAGCAGGTATTGACGCTGTAATTGCCGCTGATATCGGGGTTATGGCTATGACGAAAAAGTACGCTCCCGACGTTGATATCCACATGTCAACTCAGGTTGGCATAATGAATTATGCCGCCGCTAACGAGCTTTATCGTCTCGGCGCAAAGCGAATCGTACTGGCAAGAGAGGTTCCTCTTACCGAGATTAAGCGTATAAGGCAGAATATCCCCGAGGATATGGAAATAGAAGCCTTCGTTCATGGGGCTATGTGCGTTTCCTTTTCGGGCAGGTGTCTCCTTTCGAAATATCTTGTTGACCGTGACGCTAATCGTGGCGCCTGTGCACAGCCCTGCCGCTGGAAATACTACATCACAGAGGAAAAGCGTATCGGACAGGATTTTGAAATTACCGAGGATAATCGGGGAACATATATCCTTAACGCAAAGGATTTATGTATGATTGAGCATATTGAGGACCTTATTGAGGCAGGAGTAACAAGCCTTAAAATAGAGGGCAGAGCCAAGTCCTCATATTATGTGGCTACGGTAACAAATGCCTACAGAAAGGCGATAGACTGCGCCCTTAAAAAGGAACAGCCCCCGAAATGGGTTATCGACGAGGTTTATAAAGTTAGCCACAGGAAATACTGCACAGGCTTTTTCTACAACCACGACGACGCCGACCAGTTCTACGAGGACAGCGGCTATTTCAGAGAATACGACTTCGTGGGCGTAATAAACGGCTACGAGGACGGAAGGCTCGATATAACACAGCGTAATTATTTCACCCTTGACGACGAGCTTGAAATACTGCCGCCGAAGGGAGAGCCCGTAAGCTTTAAGCCTTCGAAAATGTATAACCTTAAGGGTGAAAGCGTAAGAATAGCCAACCACGCTACCGAGCAGCTCTTTATCCCCTACACGGAAGCCTTTCCGAAGAATTCCATAATCAGAAAGCCCTCTCCCGACAGGGAGAAAAGAGGCGGAAAGGAAGTCCGCTGATATGGAGCTTACCAATATCGGAACAATAAAAGACCTTTTCGCCCGTCATGGCTTCGCTTTTACAAAGTCGTTGGGGCAGAATTTTCTTATAAACCCCTCGGTCTGCCCTAAGATAGCGGAAATGGGCGGCTGTAAAAAAGGGGCGGCGGCTATCGAAATCGGAACGGGAGTTGGCGTACTTACTACCGAGCTGGCGAAGCGCTGTGACAGGGTTGTGGCTATTGAGATAGATACGGGCTTAAAGCCAATTCTTGAAGAAACCTTAGCGGATTTCGACAATGTGGAGGTAATCTTCGAGGACGTACTTAAGGCGGACCTTAAAGCCATTATTGCGGAAAAGCTGGGGGGCTTTGAGGAAATATACGTCTGCGCCAACCTGCCCTATTACATCACCTCTCCCGTAATTATGAAGCTTCTCGAAGAAAGACTCCCTATAAGCGCCCTTACGGTAATGGTACAAAAGGAAGCGGCAGACAGGCTCTGCGCCAAAGTAGGCGAAAGAGACTGCGGCGCCGTTACCGTAGCGGTAAACTACTACAGCACCCCGAAGCTTCTGTTCAAGGTGGGCAGAGGCAGCTTTATGCCCTCCCCAAACGTTGACAGCGCTGTTATACGCCTTGACGTAAGCAGGGATAAAAGGTACAGCGTCTCCGACGAGAAGCTTTTCTTTAAAATAGTAAGAGCCGCCTTCGCACAGCGAAGAAAGCAGCTCCTTAACCCCTTAAGCTCCGCCCTCGGTATGGGAAAAGCAGAGCTGTCGGATATACTGGTTTCCTGCGGTATAAAGACGACTGCACGTCCCGAGGAGCTTAAAATGCAGGATTTTGTAAATCTTTGCGAGGCAATATATAACAAAAAATAATTCTATCCTTTCCTTTGACAATTTTTTCGTTCTTTTTGTGTTAAGCTATAGAAAAATTAACCGAAAGGACGTTAAAAATGGAAAAAAGCATTTCAGAGCTTTCCGATGTCAGAGGAAGGGATATTGGCTTTTTAAGGGGTCTTATTATAGGTATTATTTCCCTTATCCTATCCTGTGCGTCATTATTCGGAAAGGCGGCTCCCCTTACCGTTCCCCTTATGTGCGGAATAAGCGGCTTCGAATGTCTCTTCGCCTTTACCGGCGGAGCGGCGGGACTTATAATAACGGTAGGTTTCGAGGCGTCTATCCCCTGTATAATCGCCATGATAACCGTAACCGCTCTTAAATTCCTTCTCGGCGACGAATACGGCTCGGTAAAAACAATACTCCTTACCGCCGTTTCGGGAACCTCGGTTCTTGCTTCGGGGATTATTACTGCGAAAAGCGGATACGATATACTTATTTCTATAGTATTCGGAGGAATTTCAGCGGTGTGCACCTACTGTACCCTTCGGGTAGTAAAGGGTATGGAGCGGCTTCGGGAGGAAAGCGAAAAGGACGGCTTTATACTCTCTCTTTCCCTTCTCTTTATGGTAACGGCGGCGAGCCTTACGGCTATTAACCTCTGGATTTTTAATGCAGGAGTCTTTTTAGCCGCCCTCGCCGTACTGTATGTATCGGATTCGGGAATTAGCGGAAAAACGGCGGTCTGCGCCATACTTTCCTCGGCGGCGATAACTGTAGGCAATCCCGCTTTCGCTATGCCTTCTCTTATTATCTCCCTCTCCGCCCCGATAATTATTTTCTTTCAGCGCTGCGGCAAAATAACGAGAGCCTGCGCCTTTATCCTTACCGTAGGAGCAGGTATGCTTATTACGGGAATAACGGAGGAAAGCGCCGTTTCCGCTGCAACTGCCGCTGCTGCCGCAATTATATACATAGCCTTACCCGAGCAATACCTGCCTCTTTATAATTACAGGCTTAAATCCGATATCTCAAAGGCTCCCCGACCCTTCGCCGCCTTCGGACGGAGACTTGACAATATGGGGGCGGCGGTAGAGGATATGAAATCAGCCATTATAAAAACAGCCGAAGCCCTCGACAGCGAGAATAAAAAGGATATATCCTGGGTTTATACAAGCGCCTGCGACGATGTATGCGGCGGCTGTAAGAATAATATGTACTGCTGGGGTAAAAAGTATAATGATACCGCAGATGTTATGAATAAGGCGGTAGGACGGCTTAAAAGCGGAAGCTTTATGGACGAAAACGCCCTGTCCGCCCTTATGACTGAGCCCTGTGACAATATGGACAAGCTTGCGGCAGCGCTTAACAGGCGGTATATGATGTACTGCACAGCGGAAAACTCCACCCGTAAGGTTAAGGAGATGAGAAATATCCTGACGAGCCAGCTTTCCGCCACGGAAATGATGCTGAAAAAAATGGGAGAGGAGCTTTCCGAAAACGAAATCGTGGATTTAAAGCTTTCGGAAAAGGCTGAGGCTGTTCTTTCCGATATGGGTATTGAAAATGCTGCGGCTACCGCTGTTACCATAAACGGCAGGCTTACCATAGACGCCTACGGTAAAACCGAGGAGGAAATCGACAGGGAAAAGCTTGCGGATCTGCTTTCCTTTAACCTTCGTAAGGAATTCGACCTGCCCCAGGTAAGCGAAAACGGCGGCAGTCTTCATATCACCATTTCCGAACGGGCTATGTATAATGCGCAGATTAAGGCGTTTCAGAAAAGCAAGTCGGGCAACAGGCAGAACGGCGATATATGGGACTGCTTCAACGACGGAAACGGAAACGTCTATATGATAATCTCCGACGGTATGGGAAGCGGAAGCCGTGCCAGAATCGACAGCGCCTTTGCCTGCAATATGCTTTCACGCTTTCTTAAGGCAGGGGTAGATATGGAAGCCTCAATCGAAATGCTCAACTCCTCCCTTATGGTAAAATCCGGGGACGAAAGCTTCGCTACTCTTGATGTTTGCAGGATAAATCTCACCACAGGCGAGGTGCTTCTCTATAAGGCAGGCGGTTCCTCAACCTTTATACGCTGCGGCGGAAGCTTCGCCGAGGTTAAGGGTGTGGGGCTTCCTCTCGGAGTTAATTATCATGCCGATTACGGCGGAAAAATCTTTACCGTAGGGGCAGGCGATGTGGTTATTATGACAAGCGACGGCGCTGAAATAGATAAGGACTGGCTTGAACAGCTTATGCTTCGGGATAAGAATCCCGACCTCGGAAAAATTATCGAAACCGTAGGAGAGGCTCTCCGCCTAAACGGAAGGGACGAAACCGACGATATTACCGTCCTCGGCGTAAAAATCACAAAATGAGGAAAATCAAAAAATACGCCTGTCGCAAGAAAAACGACAGGCGCTTTTTTCGTTAAACCTCCTGAAATCCGACCAATGGTCGATATTTTCCGTATTTTTCGCCGTTTTATACAATTTGTAACGATTTTGCAGTTTTCTATTGCAATTTTCAACAAAATGTGGTATAATATGATAGGTTGTTTAGATAATTTATACTATTTTCTTTTATGAAAACAGCTTATGCAGAATACTATATAGCTGAAAGAGGGCGAAATCTTGAGCAAAAATGACAATTTTCTGTTCCTTAACAATAAAATAGTATCCGATATAAGAGAGCTTCGTGAGAATTTTGATACTGCCGTTCTTGTGGGTTATTACCTTGGGGGCGGTCTTATGAAATGGCTGAAAAGCGTGGGCGAAGAAGGGATACTCAATAGGGTAAACGAGATTAACCCTAACTACGATATTTCGGAACAGCTTGAATTCGCCTTCGGTGTTCGCCCCGATAAAAAGGCTCCTAAAATAATGGGAGTCCTTAAGCCCTCCCCTGTTTCAGAACGCAAGGAACCGCCGAAAAAGCCCTTTGTCCCGAATTTCAGAGATTCTAACGGCTCCTTCAGCTCCTCCTTTTTAGCTTCATCATTTTTGACCGGCAGCTTTACAAGCTCCTTCACCGCTTTATCAAATACCTCTTATAAAGGCATTTTCACCGGCTCCTTCAGCACTTCCTTTAATACGTCCTTTTTTCTTTCGGGAAGCTTCGGCGGCTTAAGCGGTAGCTTTTTAAGCGGAAGCTTTAACGGCTCCTTTCCCGGCGGATACCTTAATTCCGAGGGAAGCTTCGTAATAAAGCTTGGAAACGCTGAAGTTACCGAAACCGAGTACAAGAAAACTATGATAATTCTGTCGTCCTGCCCTCTTAACCAATACGGCTACGGCATTAACCTTATTTGATTATGAAAGCTATTCACGTTAATTCTACTGCACCTTTTTTCTATAAATCTCCCGAAAAAGCCTATTCTATAGAGAATTTTACCCTTTATAATACGGTTATCTCCGCCCTACAGTGGCGAAAGGTAAACGGCGAAATCTATATGGTAACCGATAGTATCGGAGCGGATTATTACAGAAAAATCGGACTTGAAAAGGTCTGGGACGGGATATACGAGCTTATCCCCGATAATATCGAGGGTATAAATCCCGAAATGTTCTGGGCGGCAGGAAAGCTTATCGCCCTTCGTGATTTCCCCGAAAAAGCGGCGCTTATCGACGAGGATTTTATCGTCTGGAATAAGCTTAGTCTCCCCGAAAATATGGTAACGGTAGCTCACAGGGAGTATATTTCTCCAGATATTTATCCCGACCCCGATTTGTTTAACGTCCCGAATTTTCCTATACTGGAGCGGCTGGATAAGTCCGTTCTGCCCTGTAATACCGCTTTTCTTTATATTCCCGACGACGCCTTTAAGGAGCTTTATACCAATCTCTCAATAAGCTTTATGAAATCGGCGGAATGCTGTGAGGACAGGCTTTGCAGAATGGTTTTCGCCGAACAGCGCCTGCTGGGTATGCTCTGTGCCTATTCGGGTATCGAGGTAAACGCCTTACTGGATAAGGATAGGCTTTTTGTGGCGCAGGATAATTTTACCCACCTCTGGGGCGCAAAACAGGCTATGCGTGACAACGGCGAATATAAGGAAGAATTCCTGAACCGATGCCGAAAGCGTATCGAAACCGATTTCCCCGAATACCGCTATGTTATTGAGGCTATAGATAGAAATGCATAAGGTCGCCTATGACCATAAAAAAGCCGTACTGCTTTTTAAGCGGTACGGCGTTTCTGTTTCGTAGCTTATGCGTCAAGATAATTCTTCACAAGAGTCTGTAAAAGCTCGTCACGGTCAAGTCTTCTGATTAGGCTCCTGGCGTTGTTGTAGGTGGTTATGTAGGTTGGATCCTCAGAAAGAATATAGCCGACAAGCTGATTGATAGGGTTATAACCCTTTTCGTTAAGCGCCTGATATACCGTTGTGAGGATTTCCTTCATTTCGTTATCTCTCTCGTCCTTGACGGAAAACGTCATAGTTTTATCATGCATATCGTACAAATCCTTCCATAATGAACTTTACAATCTATTATACACTATTTTCAGAAAAAAACAAGTCTTTTTTTAAAAAAAATCGGTTTTTCTGCTAAAAGGATTTATCTGCTATCATAAATGTAACCCAAAAAGCAAGTTTATTCGCCGAACATAAAAATTTATTGTGCATTTTTATCAATTTTAACTATTGAAAATATGGGGCAATTTTGTTATAATACAAAGTATTAGGTATTTATTACATATTCTGGAGGTTGTGTTATGGCAGACGCAAAAAAAGGCAAACAGGGTGGAGATTCCAGCAGCGAAGGCTTCGGCTTCAAGCAGTCCCCTCTCGGATTCGACAAAAACGAAGTAAACCTGTATATAAACAAGCTTAAAAAGCAAATGAAAGAAATGGAGATTGACTGTGAAACTAAGGTTAAATCTCTTGAAGCAAGCCTTGCAACTGCAAAAAGGGAGAGCAACGAGGCAAAGGCAGCAGCACGTGAGGCTGAATACCTTGCACAGAACGCAGCTGCAGCTGGGGGCGAAGCTCCTGCACCCGCAACTCCCTCCGAGGACACACAGAAGCTTATCGACGAGCTTAAGGCCGAAAGCGACAGCAAGATTATGGAGCTTCGTAAGCTCGTACTCGACGAAAGAAGAAACGTAGCGAAGCTTGATAAGGCGTGCGCTACCGCTCAGATGTCCGAAAAGAAGGTAAGAGAGGAATACGATAAGCTTAAAGATAAGTATCTCGAGCTTAAGAAGGCAGGAAAGGGCGGAAAGTCCGTAACTACCACCAACGCAGAGGAGCTTCTCGACGAAGCGGTTTCCTATGCCGAGGAGATTATTTCTGCGGCTAAGGCTTATTCCGAAGCGACAGTTTCCGCAGTAAACAAGTATAAGGAAGGTATCGAGAAGGAGCTTAAGGAGCGTTCCGAAAAGCTCGCTTCCGCTAAAAAGAAGATAGACGAACAGACTAAGAAGGCAGAAGAACAGAAAGCCTCCGCCGACGCTCAGATGAAGGCAGTAGCCGAAAAAATCGCCGCTTTAACAGGCATTTTCGACTCCTTCGCAGGACAGCTTGACGCAGTAAACAGCCAGGTAGGAAAGGTTACAGACAGCATTTCTACCGTTACAAAGAGCATCACCACAGTTTCCGACAGCTTCGGTACTGTTACAAAGCAGATAAACGACGCCGCAAAGCAGCTTGACGGCTTCGCAGGCTCCTTTGAAGCCGCTAAGAGCGACATTTCGGGAATGACGAAGCTCGTTTCCGACGCTAAGGGTAATATTGACGCCGCTAAGGGCGGTATCAACAATGCGAAGAACGATGTCGCTTCCGCTAAGAAGGCGGTTGAAGAGCAGAAGGCTATGGCTATCGACGCAGCAGCCCTCACCTCCGCAGCCGCAGATTTAAGCGTGGATTTCGCTTCTGTTTCCGCTTCCCTTACTCTCCCCGAATTCGACGCTAAGAAATTCGATAAGTCCCGTCTTGAAGAGCTTAAGAAAAAGCTTAAGATTGAAACGAAATACGAAGAAACCGGTGCAGCAGACGATGAGGACGAGGAATTCCTTGACGACGGCGATATTATCTCCTCTATCGAGATTGACGCAGCACCCATGCCCAGCGATGACGACCTTATGTCAGATATGCCCGACGTAATCGAAGCTCCTGCACTTGATACACCTGCTCCCGAAGCACCTGCAGCAGCACCCGTCGAGGAAGTCCCTGCCGCTCATGTTGACGCTTCTAAGCCCGCTTACGAGGAAAAGGCTGAAATGAGCAGCGATTTTGAGGACTTCTTCGTTACCGCTCCCTCCTCTACTCCTCTCGAAAACAGAGCCGGCGTAGGCGTTGTGGAGAATTTCACTCTCGATAAGGAGCCCGAGCCAGTCGGTCTCTCCGATTTCGTTATCGAGCCTAACGACCTTACCGCTAAGCCCGATAAGGGTGCTGACCTCGGCGAAGATATCTTCGATATGGCGATTAACCCTGTCGGTGCCGACGACGATACCCTTAACAATATGATGGCAGAAGCTGAAGCAGCCGCAAAGGCAGGCGACTTCGAGCTTACACCCGCAAACATCAATAAGGGCAAGGAGGATAGCTCCTCCGACGATTTAAGCTCCGATTTCGGCGAATTTGCAGATTTATTTGCAGCAGGCTCCTCCGAAACAACAGCACCTGTTGAAAAGAAGGGTATTGCGCCTTTCAGAAAGCCTGTTACCGATGATGACGACCCCTTCAACTTCGGCGGCGATTCAGGCAGCGACGATTCCGACCTTTCTGCTGATTCCGCTTTATCCGAGCTCTCCGATTTACTTATATGAAAAAAATAACGGTTGACGAGCTGAAAGCCTTATCCCCTACCCTTAGCGCAGGGGATAAGATTATGCTTTCGGGTTATATCTATACCTCAAGAGACGCCGCTCACAAGCGTATTACCGAGCTTATCGAAAAGAATGAAGCTATTCCCTACGACCTTAATGGTGCAGTTATCTATTACGCAGGTCCTACAGGCACCAAGGAAGGCATGGCGATAGGCTCCTGCGGTCCTACTACATCAAGCAGAATGGATAAATTCGCTCCCGATTTCCTCGACCGTGGACTTGCCGCTATGATAGGAAAGGGCGAGCGTAACGAGGCTGTAATAAAGGCGATTGAGCGTAATAAGGCTGTATATTTCTGCGCTATCGGAGGTGCAGGAGCTTTAGCCTGCAAATGCATAAAGAGCTGTGAGGTCATAGCCTTCGAGGATTTAGGCTGTGAAAGCGTTAAGAAGCTTTATATCGAGAACTTCCCTCTTACGGTTGCAATAGACTGCCACGGGGGCAATATTTTCACAGAGGGCAGAAAAAAGTACTGCCGATTATAAAAATTTGTTGACAATATAAACAATTAGTGTTATAATCTCTTTAAACGGGCTTTCCCTATCTGTTCTGAAGGAGTGATTTGATGTACCCTACTGACGAAGAGCTTGTCGGAATAATCAAATCCGGCCCATCACCAACAGAATGCGAGGAAATGGCGCTCCTTATCTATCGCTATACAAGAATTATCAGAATTAAGGCAGCAAAATTCAAAAATAACGGTATCGACGCAGAGGATTTAGAGCAGGAAGGCTTTATCGCCCTTATTTATGCGGTTAAAGCTTATAACCCCGAAAAGGGCTCCTTCTCCGCCTTTGCAGGTACCTGTATTTCAAACCGTATGAAGAACGCAGCCGCAAAGCTTAGCGGCGGCCCCTCTCTTGCCGAGGACTATGACCTTGGTATGATTGAGGACGAGACTGCTGTTACAGACGAGCTTGTTATCCTTAAGGACTGCAATAAAGAGGTCTATAATAAGCTTTCTTCTACCCTTTCGGAAAAGGAGTTCAGGGTTTTTAAGCTCTATCTCGACGGCTATAGCTATAAACAGATTTCGGATAAGCTGTCTATGCCCTTAAAATCCGTGGATAATTCCCTTTTAAGAGCGAGAAAGAAGCTTAAGAACCTGTTTTAGCCACATATACGACTGCCGCTATAGGCTAAGCGGTGCAAATCCGCAGGCGGTTAATTTTTATTATGCGAGGTATATCGTATGTACACAGACAAGACTCTTGTATGCAAGGACTGCGGAAACGAATTCGTATTCACAGCAGGCGAGCAGGAATTCTACGCTGAAAAGGGCTTCACAAACGAACCCCAGAGATGTAAGGCTTGCAGAGATGCAAAGAAGAATTCCACAAGAAACAGAGAAATGTTTACTGCAACCTGTGCAGGCTGTGGCGGAGAGGCAAGAATTCCTTTTAAGCCCCGTGATGACAGACCTGTTTACTGCAGCGAATGTTTCGCAAAGCAGAAGGGTGAATAATTCGCCCACATCATTGGTTTATAAGATATACTCCGCTATTTTCGCTTAAGTATTTCGTATAATGACAATGAAATACAGCCGTATTCCTTATCGAATACGGCTGTTTATTTTATACTAATAACCGTTTGAATGAAGGAAAAAATTTGCTGAGTTTAAATGGTTATTAGTATTTAATGTCTGCTCATCAACTTCTGAAAGGCTTTAAAATAATGAAAAA
>JAEDHF010000096.1 GCA_016297165.1 Oscillospiraceae bacterium
ATGACGGCTAAAGGCATAGTGCAGAGAAATGGGATAGGTTTTTAGAGGTGACCTACACTTATTATATCATAAACACTATATATTTTTCAAGATAATAAGCTATATATTTGAAATATTTTTTTCAAAAGCTCCGGCTCCTTGAAACAAGCAATACGCAGACCTTGCGAACCGAAAAGTAAGGTCTGCGTATTCTTTTATAATATTGCCCTTGCCGAAAGCTTAAAAATATAAAGAGTAAATAAAATGTTAGGAGGTCGGTATAAGGCAATATATGCGTTGTTTACGGATTATCCTGTAAAGCGTCGTAGCCTTCCTCGCTTGTTCTTATCTTGAGTACATTTTCTACGTCGTAAACAAAGATTTTACCGTCGCCCACGTTACCTGTATAAAGGGCGTTCTTAGCGGCAGTTACTACATCGCTGACAGGTACCTTGCAGATTACAACTTCCACCTTAACCTTAGGAAGGAGCTGAGGAGTTACCTTAACGCCACGATAGTACTGAGACTGACCCTTCTGCATACCGCAGCCCATGGTGTTTGTGACTGTCATACCGGTAATGCCGATTTCGTAAAGGGCATTCTTCAAAGCGTCGAAACGTTCGATGTTGGTGATAATATCAACCTTAGTCATCTTTGTTCCGTCGGCAGCTACCGATACGCCATGCTTATGTTCAACAGGAACGGCCTGTTCGATAGGTGCAACGGGAATAACGTTTGCAACTTCTTTTTCCTTGCCGGAAGCTGTTGTTTCAATGTGAGTTGAAGGAATAAAGTCTGCATAAGAGGAAGCGAGACCGTGCTCGGTAAGGTCGAGACCTAAAACCTCCTCGTGACGTGTAACTCTGAGTCCGATTGTCTTCTTGATTACGAGGAATACAAGAGTCATTGTAACTGCTGCCCATCCTCCGACAGATACAACGCCGAGAGCCTGTGTTCCGAGAAGCTCGAAGCCGCCGCCGTAGAAAAGGCCTGTAAGACCGCAGTCGGGAACTGCTGTTGTAGCGAAAAGGCCAACAGCGAGAGTGCCCCAGATACCGTTGAGCATGTGTACAGCAACTGCACCGACAGGGTCGTCAACCTTAAGAACGTTATCAAGGAACCAAACGCCGAATACTACTAAAAGACCGGATACGGTACCTACTGCTGCGGCACCTGCTGCGTCCATAACGTCACAGCCGGCTGTGATACCGACAAGACCTGCAAGGGAAGCGTTAAGGCACATTGAAACATCGGGCTTACCGTATTTTAACCATGTGAAAATCATACATACAACTGTTGCTACTGCGGGAGCGATTGTTGTTGTTGTGAAGATAGAAGCGAGCTGAGGACCGGAGGTTGCGGCTGCACCGTTGAAGCCGTACCAGCCGAACCAGAGAATGAAGCAGCCTAAAGCGCCGAGGGTAAGAGAATGGCCGGGGATAGCAACGGGCTTCTTGTCCTTCGTGAACTTACCGATACGGGGTCCGAGGAAGATTGCGCCGATAAGAGCTGCAATACCGCCAACCATGTGGATTGCGCAGGAGCCGGCGAAATCGTGGAAGCCGAGCTCGGAGAGCCAGCCGCCGCCCCAGATCCAGTGAGCCTCAATAGGATAAATCGCAAGGCTCATGATTGCGGAATAGATGCAGTAGGAGATGAATTTCGTTCTTTCTGCCATAGCACCGGAAACGATAGTAGCGGTGGTTGCGCAGAATACTAAGTTGAATACGAAGTTCGACCAGTTGAAGTTTGCGTAGTCGGTGAAAATGCTGAGGGAAGGCGTACCGATGAAACCGCCTATGTCATCGCCTAAAAGAAGGCTTGCGCCGAGAAGAACGAAAACTACTGTACCGATACAGAAGTCCATGAGGTTCTTCATTATGATGTTACCGGCGTTCTTGGCTCTTGTGAAGCCTGTTTCGACCATTGCGAAGCCTGCCTGCATAAAGAATACGAGGGCAGCTCCGATCAGGAACCAGATACCGAACATTTCGGAGTTGACCTGTTCCAGTAGCTCCGTGATGTCAGGCGATAAAAGCTTGATAATTTCTGTCATTGTTGTGCACCCTTTCTTATGTAGTTATTTTGTGAATCTTTTGTTCAAATTTATTTTTCTGCGGTTTTTCCTTTATTTCTATAGGATAGCTTCCGCTGAAGCAGCCCTTGCATATTCCGAGGCTGCAGCCATCTGCAATATGCTCGGTGGCATTCAGGGAGAGATAAGCGAGAGAATCAGCGCCGATTTCCTTCGCTATGTCTTCTACGCTGTCAAGGCGACAGGCTATAAGCTTATCCTCGGAATCTATATCTGTTCCGAAGTAGCAGGAATGCCTGAATGGGGGAGAGGATATTCTGACGTGCACCTCTTTTGCCCCTGCCTTCCTGAGAAGATTTACTATCCTTCCGCAGGTTGTTCCCCTTACGATTGAATCGTCAATCATTATTACCCTTTTCCCACGGATATTCTCCTTTATAACGTTAAGCTTAAGATTAACTGCGTCCTCTCTGCTGTGCTGTTCGGGGAGAATAAAGCTTCTTCCTATATATCTGTTCTTTACGAAGCCTGTTCCGTAGGGGATACCGCTTTCCTCGGCGTAGCCCATGGCGGCGTCAAGACCCGAATCGGGAACACCGATAACGATATCGGCGTCAACAGGACTTTCCTTTGCAAGGAATTTTCCTGCCCGTATTCTTGCGGTATGGACGGAAACCTTATCAATAACGGAGTCGGGACGGGCGAAGTAGATATATTCGAAAATGCATATACTTCCTTTTTCCGAGCAGTGGGTGTCAATACTCTTAACGCCGTTTTCGTCGATAACGACGATTTCGCCTGCCCTTATATCCCGTATGAATTCACCTCCTGCGGTATCTATAGCCGCCGATTCCGAGGCGACGATATAGCTTCCGTCGGAACGCTTACCGATAGATAAAGGACGAAAGCCCATAGGGTCGCGGAAAGCGATAAGCTTCGTAGCGGTCATAAGCACGCAGGAGTAAGCGCCGCTGAGCTTTTTCATTGTTCTTTCAACCGCTTCCTCGGTGGAATTGCATTTCAGTCTTTCCGATACTATTTCGTAGGCGATTGCCTCCGTATCGGAGGTGCCGTGGAAAATTGCTCCCGAAAGCTCGAAGCCTTTCCTGAGACTGTCTGCGTTCACAAGGTTTCCGTTGTGGGCTAATGCAAGGTTACCCTTAATATGCCGTATTACGAGGGGTTGAATGTTATTGCGGCTGTTACCGCCGGTAGTGGAATAGCGGACGTGACCTACGGCAATATTACCGTTTTCGAGGGCGCCGAGAACGTCTCTTGAAAAAACCTCGGAAACGAGACCGTTATCCTTATGGGAGGAGAAAACTCCGTCGTCGCATACCGCAATACCGCAGCTTTCCTGCCCTCTGTGCTGGAGGGCGTAAAGCCCGAGGTAAACCGTACCTGCCACATTCTGTGATATCGGGGAATATATTCCGAATACACCACATTCCTCGTGTATTTCGCCCGTCATTATCTTACACCGAATAAAAGCTCGCCGTAAGTAGGATAAGGCCAGTATTCAGCGGAGGTAAGGGTTTCTTCCTTATCGATAGCAGCTCTCAGCTCATCCATGGTTGTGATGATTTCGTCCTTAACGAATACCGAGAGCTTCTGCATATCGTCGATTTTTTCGGACTCGGAAAGCTTTTCTTCCAGCTTCTTAAGAGCCTTATAAGCGTCAGCGGAAAGCTTCGATAATTCCTTTGCTGTTTCTGCTTCATAGCTGCAGTCGATATCAGCGCCCATAGCCTTCTTGCCTGCGGCAACGGTTGAGAGCTTTTCGATATAAGCGCTTATTGCGGGGAGTAAGTCCTTATGAGCCATATCAACCATTGTAAGAGCTTCGATATTTACTACCTTACAGTAGCTTTCGAGGTTGATTTCATATCTCGAACGGATTTCAACCTCTGTGAATACCTTGTGGGATGTAAAGAGGTCGATGTTCTTCTGATGAATGAAATAGGGAAGAGCGTCGGGAGTTGTCTTAAGGTTAAGAAGTCCTCTCTTTTCTGCCTCATCTACCCAAGCGCTGTCGTAGCCGTTGCCGTTAAAGATTACGTGCTGATGTTCAACGATTACTCTCTTTACGAGATTATGTAAAGCGGAATCGAAATCGGCTGCATTTTCAAGCTCGTCGGCGAACTGCTTTAATTCCTCTGCTACTGCCGTATTAAGAACTGTGTTACAGCCCGAAATAGAGTTAGCGGAGCCAAGCATACGGAATTCGAACTTGTTGCCTGTGAAGGCGAAGGGGGAGGTTCTGTTTCTGTCGGTGCTGTCCTTCGGGATTTTAGGAAGAACATGAACGCCTACTCTTAAAAGCTCCTTTTCCTTAGCGCCGTAGGGGGTATCGTTTTCGATAGCCTGAAGAACCTCGGAAAGCTCTGAGCCGATAAACATTGATACGATAGCAGGAGGTGCTTCGTTAGCGCCTAAACGGTGGTCGTTACCTGCGGAGGCTACGGAGATACGGAGTAAATCCTGATAATCGTCAACAGCCTTGATTACTGCACAGAGGAATAAGAGGAACTGTGCGTTTTCGTAGGGTGTTTCGCCGGGCTCAAGAAGGTTAACGCCTGTATTTGTGCTGATTGACCAGTTATTATGCTTACCGGAGCCGTTAACGCCGTTGAAGGGCTTTTCGTGAAGGAGACATACAAGACCGTGCTTCTTAGCAACCTTCTGCATAACCTCCATTGTAAGCTGATTGTGGTCGGCGGCAATATTTGTTGTAGTGAAAATAGGTGCAAGCTCATGCTGTGCGGGAGCAACCTCGTTGTGCTCGGTTTTTGCAAGAATACCAAGCTTCCAGAGCTCCTCGTTAAGGTCGTTCATAAACGCCTGTACACGGGGCTTGATAACGCCGAAGTAATGGTCGTCGAGCTCCTGTCCCTTTGGAGGCTTAGCGCCGAATAAGGTGCGTCCTGTGTATATAAGGTCCTTACGCTTGTCGTACATTTCCTTATCTACAAGGAAGTATTCCTGTTCGGGACCTACTGTTGTCTTAACAGAGGTAACATCTTCGTTTCCGAAAAGCTTAAGTACTCGTACAGCCTGCTTGTTGATAGCTTCCATAGAGCGAAGAAGAGGAGTCTTTTTGTCCAGCGCTTCGCCGCCGTAGGAACAGAAGGCTGTAGGAATACAGAGAACGCCATCCTTTATAAATGCAAAGGAGGTGGGGTCCCATGCGGTGTAGCCTCTTGCCTCGAAGGTTGCTCTTAAGCCGCCGGAGGGGAAGCTTGATGCGTCGGGTTCGCCCTGGATAAGCTCCTTACCGGAGAATTCCATAATTACTCGTCCGTCGGAAGCGGGGCTGATAAAGCTGTCGTGCTTCTCGGCTGTAATTCCTGTCATAGGCTGGAACCAGTGAGTGTAGTGGGTAGCGCCCTTTTCGATTGCCCAGTCCTTGATTGCATTGGCAACTACTGCCGCAGCAGAGGGGTCGAGACGCTTGCCGTTGTGAATGGCTGCCTGGACCTGCTTGAAGGTATCCTTAGGAAGGCGCGCTTTCATCACGCTTTCATTAAATACGTTCTCGCCGAATAAGTCCGTAACGTTTCTCATAGATGTTCCTTCTTTCATTATTATAGATAAGTGTGAAGGAGTCTGAATATTATTTAAGGAAAACTCCTTTCGTTCACAATAGAGATTATAGCACTGTGCTAAAATAAAGTCAATGGTTTTTGCAAGAAAATTGAGAGAACGGATGTCATTTCTTGCAAAAATCAAAATATAATCAAAGAAAAAACCCTGTTTTTGGTAATAATAACGAATTTTTCAAAATTCAGTCCTTCATTTGCCGAGTAGATGGTGTAATTTTTGCAAAACAATAGCTCGAAAATAGTCAGATTATATTCAATTTGCACATTTTTGCAAGAAACTAAAAATTTTCTTGCATTTCCCATTGACAAAACTGCAACATAGTGGTATCATATTAAAAGTAAATTGCGCATAGCACAGAAGAGAAAGGAAGGGAACAATATATGTTAAAGGAAGGCCAGGTGAGAATACCTGCAGGCTGTGCCATTTCCGGTTTTATAAGCAGAGATGGAAACAGAATAAACGGAAGCGAGATCGTAAAATCCATCTCCTATATGCATGACCGTTCAAACGGTCTTGGCGGTGGTTTTGCCGGTTATGGTATTTATCCCGAATATAAAGAGCATTATGCATTACATATATTCTATGATTCAAGCGAGGTAAGATTCAAGACCGAGACTTTTCTCGACGAACATTTCGATGTAATCAACCTCAGCCGTATTCCTACTAAAAGAACGCCAAAGATTACGAACGAGCCTCTTATCTGGCGCTATTTTGTTGACCCGAGACCTACTAAAATTGCTGCCTCACAGCTTGATGAAAATGAATATGTAGCTCGCTGTGTTATAAAAATCAATAACGAAATAGACGGCGCTTATGTATTCTCCAGCGGTAAGAATATGGGCGTATTCAAGGCCGTAGGCTATCCCGAGGACGTTGGTGAATTCTATCGTCTTGAAGAGTATGACGGCTACGCCTGGACTGCTCACGGAAGATACCCCACAAATACTCCCGGCTGGTGGGGCGGCGCTCATCCCTTCGCTTTACTTGACTAGTCCATTGTTCATAACGGAGAGATTTCCTCCTACGACGCTAACCGCCGTTTTATAGAGATGTTCGGATATAAATGCTCTCTCCTTACCGATACGGAGGTTATTACATACATTTTCGATTGGCTCAACAGGAAACAGAAGCTGCCCCTTGAGGATGTTGCGTCGATAATCGCCGCTCCCTTCTGGAGTAAGATTGATGAAATAGAAAGGATCGACCCCGAAAAGGCTGAAAAGCTCCGCTATTTCAGAAAGATGATGTAGGGACTTCTTATTA
>JAEDHF010000008.1 GCA_016297165.1 Oscillospiraceae bacterium
TGTGCAGATTATTATTCCCGAGCTTTTATTCACAGGGGGCGCTATAACCATTATTACTACGGGCATTTTCTTTACTATCGAAACCCCTGTGGAGAATTTCAGGAAGCAGGCGTCTATTGATATTGATACGGGCATTCTCAGCAAGAAAAGCTACGAGGAGGAGCTTCCCGAGCTTAACGCTAAGTATTTCCCCGAAGAAAATGCAGTAACGGATATTTTGGTTATTGTCTGTGACGTTAAGGGCGTAAAGGCGATAAACGACCGCTTCGGAAGAACTAAGGGCGACGAGGTTATTGTTACCGCCGCAAGAATAATCGGCGAATGCCTTACCTCGGCTCACAGGCTTTATCGTATCGGCGGCGACGAATTTATAGCCCTGTATGAAGGCGAAAATACAAAAAGAGCCGAGGAAGAAACAGCAGCGATAAAAGAAAGCGCTAAGGAAGCCGAGGGGCTTCCAACAGAGCTCTCTATTTCTATAGGAATCTCCTCTAAGGCGGCAGGAGAATCGGGAGACCTACCTGAGCTTATCGCTTTAGCCGACCTTGATATGTATAAAAATAAGCGGAAAGAGAGTAAGGAAGCTGTAACAGTATAAGAAAAATCGCAGAGCCTTACCGCTCTGCGACTTAAGGCAACACCGCACAAAGATTGCGTGCGGATTGCGAAGTCAGATTTTTCGTCAGGCGGAAGCCGCCCCCAGGATTGTGCAAATTGAGTGCAGGTTGGCTGGTCTGTCGGTCAGCCCCTCTGTCACTTCGTGACACCTCCCCCCTCAGGGGGAGATTACGCCAATCAAGCGAAATTTGTGCAAGATGACGGAAAAGATGCAAGCAAGGCGTACGCAAAGACGTAAGGCGGTCTTTGTGCGGTATCGCCTTAATTTCAGCTACTTTACCTTTCTCTCTACTACCGCTTCGACTACGGAGTTCATAACCTGTTCGTTTTCTCCATTATAAATCACCATGGTAAGCTGAACTATACCGTTATAGGGATTTCGGGGTGAAATTGCGGTTATTTTCGCCTCTCCCCGAAGAATATCTCCTGCGAAAACAGGCTTATTCCATTCTATTTTGGTGGAGCGTCCGGCTACAAGCTGGTCTCCGAAGAAATCCACCTCGATATACTTTGCCCATACCGCCATAAAGGACATTACTCCGGGAGCGATAAGCTTTCCGAAACGGCTGCTTTTAGCATATTCCTCGTCGGTATGAATGGGTACGGGGTCATATTCCGCCGCAAAATCCATCATTTTCTTTTTATCGATAATAACCTCCTCCGTCTTAACGGTCATACCTATTTCAAGGTCTTCAAGATACATATTTTTCTCCTTTCGGCAAATAAATCACTTAAAAAATAGTCAGGGCTCCTATTATGAACAAATACTCAGATATGAATAACTGGGCTTATTATGCCCACGGCGACAACAAAATATCCGACCTTTTCTTTATCTGCCCTACGGTAGATATAGGGGAAACAGGGGATAAGAGCATGAGCCTCGCCAACGAAAAGGTACGGAATAACTTCGTCGGCGCAGTAAATATGGAAATCGGGATATATAACGAGAATTCTGCGGTATATGCCCCTTTTTACCGCCAGGCTACCATGGCGGTAAGCCTTCCGCCCTTTAACGAGGAATTCGATGAAAGGCTGGATATCGCCTATTCCGATATAAGAGAAGCCTTTCTCTATTATCTTGAAAGCTGCGACCCGACACGCCCCCTTATCTTAGCAAGCTTTTCGCAGGGTACCATTATGGCGAAAAGACTGCTTAAGGAGTTTTTCGGCGACGAAGGGCTCAGAAAAAGGCTTGTGGCGGCTTATCTTATCGGCTGGAGCATTACCGAAGAGGAATACGGGGAAATGCCTTGGATAAAGCCTGCACAGGGAGAAACGGATACGGGCGTGGTTATAGCCTTTGACGTTGAGGCGGAGGACACAGAGGACACCATTATGGTTAAAAAGGGAGTAAAAACCGTTTCCATCAATCCCCTTAACTGGCGTACCGACAGCCTTCCTGCACCTAAGGAAATGAATAAGGGTGCCTGCTTTACCGATTATGACGGAAAAATAAACCGTGAAAAGGAACATCTTACCGGTGCTTATATAAAGTCCCACAGAGGTACCCTCGTACCTACCGATATAAAAGCGGAGCATTATCTCTCGCCCCTCTTTATTCATGGGCTTCCCTACCCCGAGGGCTTCCTCCTTAACGGTTACCGCTATTTCCCCGACGGGCTTCTTTTCGAAAAGGGAGTATATCATATTTACGACTATATTTTCTTCTATCGGAATTTACAGGAAAACGTAAGAAAAAGGCTGGAAAGCTATCTCGGCTATAGCATATAATAATATGGGGCTGTGCAGCTGCACAGCCCATATTTTATTGCAAGAATCTATTACTTAATGTCTTTATGATATTCCTGTAAGGACTTAACGTCGATAACAACCTCGCTTCTTGCTACGCTGATGCTCTCGGCGCTTGCCTTAGCGGCAGCCATTGTGGTAAGATAAGGGATGCGGTGCTTGATAGCCGACTTTCTGATGTAGCTGTCGTCGTTAGCGCTGGTTTTGCCTGCAGGAGTATTTATAATAAGCTGAATATCGCCGTTTGCGATAAGGTCGTTGATATTGGGTCTGCCCTCGTAGAGCTTCTTAACCTTTTCGGCAGGAATTCCTGCACCTGCAATCATATCGTAGGTGCCGCCTGTAGCGATAATCTTAAAGCCGAGCTTATTGAAGGCTTCGGCAACCTCAAGAAGGTCACGCTTATCACGGTCACATACGCTTAAGAGAACTGTTCCTTCGAAGGGAAGAACAAGCTTAGCGCCCTCAAGAGCCTTGAAATAAGCGTCGCCGAAGTTGCTTGAAAGTCCGAGAACCTCGCCTGTTGAACGCATTTCGGGTCCTAAGATGGGGTCAACCTCCTGGAACATATTGAAGGGGAATACCGCTTCCTTAACGCCGTAGTGGTTGATTACCTTATCCTTAAGCTCGGGAACGGGAGAGGGTCTGCCCGTAATGCCCGAAGTAATAATATCGGTAGCGATTCTTACCATATTGATGTTGCATACCTTTGAAACGAGGGGAACGGTTCTGGAAGCTCTGGGGTTTGCTTCGAGGACGTAAACCGTATCGCCTTCGATAGCGTACTGCATATTCATAAGACCGCAAACGTTCATTTCAACAGCAATACGTCTTGTGTATTCCTTGATTGTTTCAACCTGTTCCTTGGTGAGGTTCTTCGAGGGCAGGATACAAGCGGAGTCGCCGGAGTGTACGCCTGCGAGCTCAATATGCTCCATAACAGCAGGAACGAAACAATGCTTTCCGTCGGAAATTGCGTCTGCCTCACATTCGGTAGCGTGATTAAGGAAACGGTCGATAAGAATAGGTCTGTCGGGGGTTACGCCTACTGCAGCAGACATATAAATTCTCATCATATCGTCGTCGTGAACAACCTCCATACCACGGCCGCCGAGAACGTAGGAGGGTCTTACCATTACGGGGTAACCGATTCTGTTGGCGATTTCGAGAGCTTCTTCAACATTAACAGCCATACCTGCCTCGGGCATAGGAATACCGAGACGATCCATCATTTCGCGGAAGAGATCTCTGTCCTCTGCCATATCGATAGTTTCGGGGGTTGTACCGAGGATATTTACGCCGTTTTTCTTAAGGTCAGCAGCAAGGTTAAGAGGAGTCTGACCGCCGAACTGAGCGATTACGCCTACGGGCTTTTCCTTTTCGTGAATGCTTAATACGTCTTCAAGGGTAAGAGGCTCGAAATAAAGCTTATCTGAGGTATCGTAGTCGGTAGAAACGGTTTCGGGGTTACAGTTTACGATAATGGACTCGAAGCCCAGCTTCTTTAAGGCTAATGCAGCGTGTACACAGCAGTAGTCGAATTCGATACCCTGACCGATTCTGTTGGGGCCGCCGCCTAAAATCATAATCTTAGGCTTATCAGTATTAACGGGGCTCTTGTCCTCGCTAAGGTGATAGGTGGAGTAGTAATATGCCGCATTTTCGGTACCGCTTACATGAATGCCTTCCCATGCCTCTCTGATACCGTAGCCGAGTCTTGTGTTTCTGATATCTTCCTCGGAAACCTCAAGAATCTGGCTTAAATAGCGGTCGCTGAAGCCGTCGAGCTTAGCCTGGCGAAGTACCTTTTCTTCGGGTACCTTACCCTTATTCTTAATAAGCTCCTCTTCCTCTTCAACAAGCTCCTTCATCTGTTCAAGGAACCAATGCTTAATCTTTGTGAGGTTATAGATTTCATCAATGGAAACGCCCTTACGGAGAGCCTCGTAGATGATGAACTGTCTTTCGCTGGTGGGATATGTGAGCTTAGACATAAGCTCTTCCTTAGAGAGCTTTCCGAAGTTGGAAACGCCGCCTAAGCCGTAGCGTCCTGTCTCTAAGCTTCTGATTGCCTTCTGGAAGGCTTCCTTATAGGTCTTACCGATACTCATGACCTCGCCTACGGCACGCATCTGGGTACCGAGCTTATCCTCCGAGCCCTTGAACTTTTCAAAAGCCCAGCGCGCAAACTTTATTACTACATAATCGCCGCCGGGAACATACTTATCAAGAGTACCGTACTTTCCGCAGGGGATTTCATCAAGAGTAAGTCCGCAGGCAAGCATAGCGGAAACAAGGGCGATGGGGAAGCCTGTAGCCTTGGAAGCAAGCGCGGAGGAACGTGATGTACGGGGGTTTATTTCAATAACTACGATTCTGCCTGTTTCGGGGTCGTGTGCAAACTGGCAGTTACAGCCGCCGATAACCTCGATAGCGTCAACAATCTTATAGGACTGCTCCTGTAAAATCTTCTGTACGTCCTCGGAAATTGTAAGCATAGGCGCCGAGCAGAAGGAGTCGCCTGTATGAACGCCGATAGGGTCGATATTTTCGATAAAGCATACGGTAATCTTATTTCCGTTAGCGTCACGGACTACTTCGAGCTCAAGCTCCTCCCAGCCTGCGATACATTCTTCAACAAGCACCTGTCCAACAAGGCTTGCCTGTAAGCCTCTTGCGCAAACAGTCTTAAGCTCGTCAACGTTATAAACGAGACCGCCGCCTGCGCCGCCCATTGTATATGCAGGACGTAAAACTACGGGGTATTTAAGCTCCTCGGCGATTTTAACCGCCTCGTCAACAGAATATGCAACCGCGCTGCGAGCCATTTCGATACCGAGCTTGTTCATTGTATTCTTGAATTCGATTCTGTCCTCGCCGCGTTCGATAGCGTCAACCTGAACGCCGATAACCTTTACGTTATACTTTTCGAGAACGCCTGCCTCGGATAATTCAGAGCAAAGGTTAAGACCGGACTGTCCGCCGAGGTTAGGAAGTAAAGCGTCGGGACGCTCCTTTTCGATAATCTGTGTAAGTCTTGCAAGGTTAAGGGGCTCGATATAGGTAATATCTGCAATATCGGGGTCGGTCATAATGGTAGCCGGGTTAGAGTTTACCAGTACGATTTCGTAACCGAGATTGCGCAGCGCCTTACAGGCCTGTGTGCCCGAATAGTCGAATTCACACGCCTGTCCGATTATAATCGGACCTGAACCGATTATTAAGATTTTGTTGATATCCTGTTTCTTAGGCATAGTCTCCTCCATACATTAAAAAAATTTACTCTGAATTCTATAGTACCACAAAATCCGTCAAAATGCAAGACAAATTTTCAAAAAAATCACAAAGGAAGGCAACTTTATTTGTAAGAAATAGACTAAATGCGACTATAAAAGCCTTTACCGAAAAATAATTTTTCGGGGGCAAAATTTTATGCAAAATGCGGTTGCATTTTCATAAAATTTTTAGTATAATAGGTTTGTATTTTTTGTTTAGGCTTTTAGAGGTGACCTATAATAAGGGCAGTATTTCATCAATCGAAATACTGCCCCTTTAATTATTTTGGATAAAACTCATTATATGCGCTGTCGTGAAGTGCGCTTACATTTTCCTCGGAGTATTCAAGCTCCTTCGAAAAAAGCCTTGCCCTTTCTGCGCAAAGCTCCAAGGTAAGCTCCTTTCCCTCGTAAGCCTCACATTCATAAAGCCTGCCGATAAAGGCCGTTGAAACCGCCGACAGCACCACCGCCGAAAGAATTTCTCCCTCAAAAACGCCCTTCATAAAATACCGCCATATAAAATATACTGCGATATTTGAGAGATAGCGTGAAACTTTGCTGTCATATTCAAAGCCCTTCGGTATTTTTTCCGAAAGGGCTTTTTTCTCCCTTAAATAGCCTTCCCACTCCCTGTTTATTGGCTCGAGAGAAGCCATAAAGCGGAATATTTCGCACATATCCTCGTTTTTGAAGGGCTTTGCCCTTTCTATAAGTGGCAGGCTGTATTCCCCGCTATCGAGGTTATCCTGAAGCCTTTTCCCGTAAAGGACAATGTCCCTGAGCCTTTGCTTTATGCCCATACTTTCATCTGACAAATGGCTTATTATAGCCTCTCTCGCCATTTCAAGCAGGTGGAAAAGCTCCATTTCGGGATAACAGTCGGGCTCCTCCTCAATTTCCGTTTCATAGTAGGAGAAGGGCGCTTTACTGCCGAGGATAAGCCTTGCCGCTTCCTCACAGGCAAGCCCTACTCCGCCCTCCTTTATATCGCCGTACCATTCATAATACCGTGGGTGCTCACGGCAGATATAGCATAGGCTTTCTTCCCCCATATTCAGTATAATATCGCAGAGATTTCTGCTGTTAAGAAAGGGACAGCGTTCATTCTCGCCGAGAATAAAGCTTACGGTTTCGCCTACGGCTATATTTTTCCGCAGTCTCTCGCCGAATTCGCCGCCTGCACCTTCATAGGTACAGGCGGTCTCCTCGTCAATATCAATTTCCCAGCCGATACAGCAGTTATCCCTGCATTTATCGGCAATACAGCGAAAAGCCTTATAGTAATGGGGCATTCTCAGTATCATAATTACCCGTTCAGCCCCTTAGCCTTAGTGAGAGTAATGCCGTTATCGCCTAAGGGTATCTCATGGTCAAGACCTACGAATTTACCGTTTTCCTGCCAGAGTACTTCCTTTACGAAGGCGTACTTTGTCTCGTCCCAGGTTTTAAAGTCGTCAAGCACAAGTCCCCCCGTATCTCCCGAATTTGCATTAAAGCACCAGAAGGTATGGTTAAGGTGATTATCCTTTATAAGCTTACGCATATAGGTCATCCATTTTAGGTTAGGCTCTCTCATAAAGCCGCCCCATTCGCCGATAAGTAAGGGAGCGATATTGTCCTTATAGATAAAGAACCAGTTATCTCCCCAGCAGTCCTTCATAAGGCTGTCAAAGGTGTAATTTCCCTTGAACCAGGGCTGCTCATAAACGGTAGGACCGTAATCGTGGGGCGAATACACAAGCTTATTCTGATACTTTCCGAGGTTAATGGGGAAATCCTTTACGCCTCTTAGGTTTCCGCCCCACCAGCTAAAGTAGTAGTCCTTTTCGTTGGTGGACTTATAGTCGGAATTCTTGCTTATGTCGATAGGGTAAATCTCCGTACCCTCTACCATTACGAGAACGTTGGGGTTCTTTGCGAAAATTCTTGCCGCCGCTGTTTCTGCGGTATATTTCCAGTTGTTCTTATCCTTCGAATTGTTCCAGATAGCCGCATTACTGCCCTCAAAAGGCTTACCGTGGGGCTCGTTCTTTATATCGATAGCGATAATGGTGTCGTTGTTCTTGTATCTGTCGGCGAGCCATTCGAGAGCGGAATAGAATTCCTCAACAGAAACATTGTTGGTGTACCAGAGGTTTACGTTATGACCCGAAGCGTCGGTTTCGGCGCTATGGATATCGGGCATTACCTTTAAGCCGTTCTCCTCCGCAAGCTTAAGGAAATAATCGAAAATCTGAAGGCTGTTCATATCGTTAAGCTCGGGATTATAGGCGTTATTATAGTTGGCTCTCGGGTATTCGCCCTTTGCCCATTGATTTATAAGCTGGGCAGAAATCGGTACTCGGATAAGATTGAAGCCATGGTCGGCGATAGCCTCAACAGAGGGCTTAAGCTGACTGTTCCAGAGGCCGTCGAAGGTGTTCGTGCCCGTATTATAGCCGAACCAGTTCACCCCTGTAAGCCATACCTCCTTACCGTTTTTATCGAGGATTCTCCTTCCGTCGGTATGGAGCCAGTCGTCGCCCTGCTTCGCCTTATCGGAGCGCTTTAAAAGCTCGCTTACGTCGGCAGCAGCATTTCCGCTGCCATTCTGATTATTATTCTGATTGTTGTTATTGTTATTCTGATTATTGTTGTTATTGGTGGGAATTGTGCCCTTCGAAAGATTACACTTTACGCCATTAAGAGTAGCGCTCTTTACAGAAAAGGCTTTCGTTGTTCCGAGGTTACAGCCTACCGAAACGGTACTGCCCGTAGAAATTTCGCCGTTATATTCTGCATTAGTAATAGTAAGGGTATTTCCGCTTACCGTATATGTACCGTTCCAGCCATCACAGGAGCTCAGCCCATCAATCTCCATAACAAGCTTCCAGCCGCTTAAGGAGCCGCCGTAATTGGTGATGCCGAAATCGACGCCCTGCATTGTTACTCCGCTGTTTTCCCAGGAATTGTTGCAGGAATAGGTAAGGGTAACGCCCTCCTTCGAAACCTTTTCGGTTACGGGAGCAGTTTCCTTTTCGGTGGTAGCCTTTGTGGTTGCCTTTGTGGTTTCCGAAGCATTACCGGTATCGGGTTTTTTCGTTGTTGCCGTTGTTACCGCCGTTTCCTCGGTTATCTCCGTCACGGGAGGGACTGTCGTTTCGGTCTCAACATCTTCGGAGATATCCGTAATTATCTCGTCAGTCGTCCCGGAAACGGTAGTTGAAACGCTTTCTTCACCTGTTTCGGCTGTTGTAGCTTCGGTTTCAATATTTTCGCCTACTGTAGTTTCTTCGGGAGCATTCTCCGAAACGGGAACAGGCTTTAGATTGGTAATAATAAGGGCGGCGGTAAGACCGATTATCGCCAGCGCCATAAGGCTGAAGGCGGCGATAACGCCCTTACCGAGCCCTTTCTTTTCGGGAGTAGAAACAGCCGTCTTTGCCTCGTTTGCCTTGTTTTCAGCGGCTTTAGCTTCCTGTTTCTTTTCAGTAGCAGGCACAGTCTCAGCTTTTACTTCCTGCACCTTTTCGGCAGCGGAAGCTTCGGCGGCTTTTACTTCCTGTTCCTTCTTCGGAACGGAAGCAGACGTCGCCGCCTTATTTGCGTTACTTCTTTTTCCTTTGTTTTTCTTAGCCATACTGTTTTTCCTTTCCTCACAATATTTACAATTTTATATCGGGATTATATTCCCTCAGCCAGTTTTCAAGCTGTATCAGATAAGCGAAAATCTGCGGCGCCATCATAAGCTGACCGTACCAGTTTCCCGAAAAGCTCCTGCCCTCGCTTAGTATCAGCTCTTTCAGCGCATTTTTATCAAGAAATTCCGTAAGTCTGACATTTTTATCTTCAAAAAGCTCCTTAAAGCCTTTTATAACAAGCCTCATATACTCGGGGTTATGGGTTTTCGGATAGGGGGATTTCTTTCGCCATACTACATCGTAGGGCAGATATTTTTCTCCGATTTTACGGACAAGCCCCTTTTCCCTGCCCTTATACGCCTTCAGCTCCCAGGGGATATTGTAGGCGTACTGCGCTAATCTATGGTCGCAGAAGGGTACTCTTACCTCTAAGCCATGCGCCATTGAACAGCGGTCCTTACGGTCTAAAAGAGTCTGCATAAACCAGTAGAAATTGAGCATAAACATTCTGCGTCTTGCTCTGTCCTCTTCGGTGTCGCTTTCGAGATATGATGTCTTGTCGGTAGTTTGTCTTGCGGCATTATTCACATATTCTTCGGCGGTAATTCCGAAGGCTATATCCTTTCGTAAAAGCCTGCTCCTTTCGGGAACGGAACGTGACCAGGGGAAGCCCTCCACATAGAGAAGCTCGGGCTTATGATACCAGCCGTAGCCCCCTAATATTTCGTCTGCACATTCTCCCGAAACCGCAACGGTAAAGCGCTTCTTTACCTCGCGGCAGAAAAGATAAAGGGAGCTGTCAACATCAGCCATTCCTGCTAAATCCCTTGCCCTCATGGAAGGAATCAGCGCTTCGTAAAGCTCGGGAGAGTCGATAACCACGTTTGTGTGATTTGAGCCGATAAATTCGCTCATTTTCACTATCCATGGTGCGTCCTCGTCGGGCTGAAAAGCGGAAGGGATAAAATTTTTACTGTTGTCCTTATAGTCTATTGAATAGGTGGAGAGGGTTCTGCCCTCCGATTTATATTTTCGGGCAGCGATTGCGCTTATAAGGCTTGAATCAAGACCTCCCGATAAAAAGGTACAAAGCGGAACATCGCTTACAAGCTGCCTTTCTATACTGTCCTTTATTAGAAATTCAAGATGCTCGGCGGTTTCCTCTAAGCCTTCCTTATGCTCCTCTGCCTCTAAGCTCCAGTAGGCTCTTTTCCTGAAGCCCTTTTCGTCAAAAAAGCCGCATTCCCCCGGCTTAAGCTCCTCAATACCCTCGAATACTCCAAGTCCTCCCTTTCGGGCAGGACCTAAAAGCATAGCGGACATTACTCCCTCTCTGCCTAAAACAGGCTTAATCCTCGGATTTTTGAAAAGCGCCTTAATTTCGGAAGCGAAAACAATGCCCCCGTCATAAAGGGAATAGAAAAGAGGCTTTACGCCAACCCTGTCACGGGCAAGGAAAAGATAACGCTCGGCGGTATTCCATACCGCAAAGGCGTAGATACCGTTAAGGCGCTTAAGGCATTCTTCGCCCCATACGGTAAATGCCTTTAAAAGCACCTCGGTATCGCTGTGAGTGCTGAAAACACAGCCCTCCTTAAGTAAATCCTGTCTTATCTCTTCGGTATTATAAAGCTCGCCGTTATAGACTATGGTGTAATTGCCGCTGCTCATGGGCTGCTTACCGTTTTCTACGTCTATGACCGCCAGCCTTTTATGCCCTAAGCGACAGCCCCTGTCGAAAAATTCTCCGCTATCGTCGGGTCCTCTCGGCGAAAGGGCGTCGTTCATGGCTCTTAGTATGTCGCTTCGGTTTTCAAGGCTGTCCCTGAAATCCACCCAGCCTGTTATACCGCACATAAAACCACCTCCTATGTTGGCTCTATGTCAGTATATGCTTTTTTCCCTGTGATGATACTGTTAACTTTGGTAGTAATAAAGCCTGCACATTAGCATACCATTATAGAGCTTACGGTTTTTCGCCGCCTTTTCTCCGAAGCATTCCTCAAATTTATCGTGTGAAGTGATTATGAAAAGCCGGTTATCCTCTATGGGCAGGAGTACCCTTCCCATAGTACGGTAAAGCTCCTCCGCCTCTTCCCTTTCGCCCATTCTCTCTGCATAGGGCGGATTGGTTATAACCTTGACATTCTGCGAGGGATAGTGGAAATCCTTTATGTCACGCTGTGTAATATTTATAAGCTTATCCGTACCTGCTTTATATGAATTATCTCTTGAAAGTCTGACCGCATTGGGGTCGATATCGTAGCCGTAGGCTTTAAAGGCGCAGTCCTGCTTTACTGCCGCTTTAGCTTCGTCGAAGGCGTCGGTCCAAATTTTTCTGTCGAAAAAGCCCCAGTCCATAGCGGCAAAGCTTCTGTTCATACAGGGCGCCATATTCGCCGCCTTCATAGCCGCTTCGATAAGTATAGTACCGCTTCCGCAGAAGGGGTCGATAACCGTATCGGTTTCACGTACCCTCGCTAAGTCAACTATCCCTGCCGCAAGGGTTTCCTTTATGGGAGCGGCGTTGGACATGGCACGGTAGCCTCTTTTATGAAGCCCTGTTCCCGAGGTATCGAGGGTTATTGTAATCTCGTTTTTCATAAGAAGAAAATGAACAGGAAGAACCGCCCCTGTTTCGGGAAGGGTAGTAAGCTTGTATTTCTCCTGCATTCGCAGCACAAAGGCTTTCTTTATGGTGCGCTGTATGGCAGGAATACTGGTGAGCTGTGAATTAAGGGAATGACCCTTTACAATATGGATTTTATCGTTTTTTCCTGCGTATTCCTCTATGGGAATCTCTCTTACTGCGTTAAAAATATCGTCAAAGGTTTTAGCGGTAAGTCTTGCAAGGACTATACCTATTCTCTCCGCAACGGAGCAGGTTATATTTGCCCTCGCTATAACCCTCTCGTCTCCCGTAAAATCAACTCTTCCGTCGCTGAGCCTGATATTATCGCCTCCTGCCCTTTTAATTTCAAAGCCGAGAGTTTTTTCAAGCCCGAAATGACAGGGGGCGGTTAGATTATATATCATAGAATTATTCCTTTCGTAAAATCCCCTGCGACTTCTCGCAGGGGATATTAAGGCAATACCGCATAAGGATTGCCTTATTATTCAAAGAGAGGCGGCTCTTCCTCGTCGTGCTCTGCCCAGTAGGTGCCGTTATGCTTCGAGTCACAGCTTTCGGGGATATTGCTCCGACGATAATAGCCTACCGTTGTTTCGGGGCATTTCGACGTAGCGAGAAGTCCCGTTTCGTTACAGTAGTTCTGCACAATGGTGGAGCTGTCGGGAGTGAAGCTCTGCTCCGTTTCGGTATCCACGATATCAACCATAACATCGTGCCATACCTTGGCAAGTGTGCGCCAGCCTGCGTCGCTTAAGATTTCCTTGTTATTATCTCTTGCGATACGGTAGCAGGCTACATATTCGGGAGTAAGTCCTGCGAAAAGGTAGTTGGAGCGGTCGTTTGCCGTACCTGTCTTTCCTACTACCTCAACATTTCCCAGCTTTGCGTGCTGACCTGTGCCGTAGGGATCCTGAATAACCTTAAGCATCATACGGTTGGTAATCCAGGCGCTGTCCTCAGAGATTGCACGCTTACCCTCGTAATCCTGTTCAAGAACAGTGTTGCCCTTACTGTCGATAACTCTTGAATAATAATAGGGCTCATAGTACATACCGCCGTTTCCGATTACCTGATATGCGGCGGTAAGCTCTGTAAGAGTTGCGCCGTTAGTAAGAGCGCCGGTAGCTAAAGGAGCATAAGCGATATCGCTTGTACTGTCGAGGTGGCTGAAGCCGAGCTTATTAACGAGATGATTGAAGGAGTTGGCGAGACCTACCTTCTGCATTACTCTTGCCGCAATAGTGTTGGTGGACTTCTGGACAGCGTACCATACGGGGTAGTAGTCTCCCGTACCGAAGCCTAAATCCTGATAGTTATGAGGCCAGCGTATAGTTTCCGTTTCCGGGTCGTAGCCGCTGGAAGCCGCATAATCGCCCTCGCCTGCATATTCTGCATGAATACGACCGGAGGAGTCCTTTATCATTGTAGAGTAGGTTACGATATTGTTTTCTATTGCGAGGGAATAGTTACCGATAGGCTTGATTGTGGAGCCGATAGCGCTTACCGCCTGTGTTGCGCGGTTAAAGCAGTTATCGCCGGGCTTTTCGCCTATACCGCCTGCAACCGCCTTAACATTTCCACGGTAGTCCATTATAACGAATGCAGCCTGGATAAGGTCCTTACTGTCGTAGGGAACAGAAGCGTCATAAGCGGTAAGACAGAGATAGGGGTCCTCGAACTTTTTGGATACTATTTCCTGCATTTCCATATCCATATTGAGATAAGCGGTATAGCCGCCGCTTCTGAATTCCTCCCATGCCTCGTCATAGGTTATACCGAGCTTTTCTGAAAGGTGCTCGACAATCTGATAGAGGGCAGCGTCAACATACCAGTTCTGTGTAACCTGATAGTTACCGTTCCAGCAGTATGCGCCCGAGCTCTTTTCGCCGAGAATCTCGTCCCAGGACACATTTTCGTAGTATAAGTCGTCGTCCTCTTTATTATCGTCGATAATTCCGTAGTATTCGTTATATCTTTCCTCGTCGGAATAACCGTAGTATTCGCCCTTTATTGGACGTCTGAAGCGTATTTTTTCCGCATAGGCGTCCTCGTATTCCTGAGTGGTGATATAGCCCTGCTCATACATACAGTCGAGAGCGTATTCCTCACGGATTTTCGAATTCTTAGGGTTTACGTAAGGGTTATAGTTGGTAGGAGAACGTACAACGCCCGCCAGCATAGCGCCCTCGGCAATAGTAAGCTCCGAAACGTCCTTATCGAAATAATAATATGCGGCGTAGCCTATTCCGTAGGCAGGACCTCCGAAGCCGATACGGTTAAGATAGCTTTCTAAAATATCGAATTTCGTATATTTGTTTTCGAGGGAGAGGGCTCGGAAAATTTCACGGAGCTTTCGTCCTGCTGTAGTTTCCTTATCCTCGGTTATGTCTCTTACAAGCTGCTGTGTAATGGTGGAGCCGCCTGCGGTACCGCTGCTGAATACAGCCTGTACGGCTACGGAAAGGGTTCTCTTCCAGTCAACTCCGTTATGCTCGAAGAAACGCTGGTCCTCTACTGCTATGAAGGCGTCAAGAACGTGCTGGGGTATGTCCTCAATATCTACCCAGACACGGCTGTCTGCGCCGCTTATCTGCTTTATAAGTACGTCCTCGCCGTTCTTGTCCGTACCATAGATAAAGCTTGAATAGGAAAGCTCAACGTTACTTAGGTCAACGTCGAAGCTGCTTTCCGCAAACTGCATAATATATACGGTAAGAGCAGTTGCAACAATGCAGAGGGTAATTATTACGATAAGAAAAACGCTTAGGAAGGTTGTTCCGATAAAGGAGAGAACGGCGCCGATTTTCTGACCTACCGTCATTTTATGGCGCTTATAATAGTCTCTGACCCTGTTTTCGTCCTTATTTCTGTTTTTCTCGGATTTAGGGGCGAAATCGTCGTCCTTAATCCTTATATATCTTATTTTTTTATCCTTATTTGCCATTAAAATATCCTTTCCTGCTTATGATATAAAGGAATGAGGTTACATATAAGGTTATTATAACACATTTTGCACCTTATGTTAATACTTTTCGGAAAAATTTTTATCATATTTTCACTTATTATCAGAAAAAAGCCCTATACAGTGCGAAAAATGTTGACATAAGGGGGATTTTCTGATAAAATTACAGTATATAATATGGGAGAGCGGATAATGTTAGCTTTAATTTTTCTTCTTATAAGCGTTTTCGGTACTTTTGCAGTATTTTTCCTTTCCGGAAACGGCGTTAACCCCTTTATTTTCTTCCCCGTGGGCATAATTACAGGCTTTATCGGGCTTATCGCTTTGTTTTTTCTTATTCTCGTTATACTGTCTCTTTTTATTGATAAGGAAAAGCCCCCGAAGTCGCCGAAAAGCTTTTACCGCTATTATATGCTGGGCTTTATAAGCCTGCTGCTTGGTATTTTCCGGGTACGGATAAAGAAAAGCGGAACCGAAAAGCTGCCCGACTGCCCCTTTCTCTTAGTAGGAAATCATCAGTCGGTTTTCGACCCTATGGTGGAAATGCTTGTGCTTAGAAAGCATAATCTCGCCTTTATCTCAAAAAAGGAAAATATCGCCATTCCCTTCGGCGGTAAGTTTATGGTGGCAGGAGGCTGTCTGTCCCTTGACAGAGAGAACAACCGAAGCGCCGTAAAAACCATTTCCGAAGCGGCGGAGCGTATGAAATCGGGGCAATACTCTATGGGCATATACCCCGAGGGAAAAAGCAACAAAAACCCAAACGAGATTAAGCTGCTCCCCTTTCACAGCGGCTCCTTCAAATGTGCAACAAAGGCGGACGTACCTATCGTTATAGCGGTTATAGGAAATGCAAGAGACCTTCAGAAACGATTTTTCCGCCTCTATAATGTTATAACCCTCGATATAATCGACGTAATTACTCCCGAAGCTTATAAAGGGCTTACAACCTCCGAAATAAGCGACAGGGTAAGAGATATAATGCTAAAAGCTATGAAAAAGAACGAAGAAAAGGAAAAGACGCTATGAAACACGTATTTGTAGTTAACCCCTCGGCAGGTAACGGAGAAGGTGCAATCAAGGTAAAGGAATTCCTCGAAAACACAGAGAATCTCCCCGAATGGGAGATATATACCACTACCGGTCAGAATGACGCTTCCTCCTTCTGCAGCGAATACTGCGAAAAGAATAAGGACGAAATTATCCGTTTTTACGCCTGCGGAGGCGACGGTACCATAAACGAGGTAGTTAACGGTATCGTTAACCACCCTAACGCTATTCTCGCCTGCTATCCCTGCGGAAGCGGCGACGACTTCGTAAAATACTACGGCGGAAGAGAACGCTTCCTCAATATAGAGAAGCTTATGAACGCTCCGACAATGCCCATAGACCTCATAAAAGCCAACGACAGATACGCCATAAACGTAGTAAACTTCGGCTTTGACGCCTGCGTAGCAAACACCATGATGAACGTAAAGCGCAAGCCCATTATCGGCGGTAAGAATTCCTATAAGACGGGCGTAGCTAAGGCGCTTTTTACCGCTATGAAGAACAGCTGTAAAATCTACGCCGACGGAGAGCTTTTAAACCCCGACGGAAAATTCCTTCTCTGTACAGTAGCTAACGGTCGGTATGTGGGCGGCGGCTTCCATTGTTCCCCTAAGTCAATCAACAATGACGGATACATAGACATCTGTGTAGCGAAGCCTATTTCCCGTATGAAATTCCTTAAGGTTCTCGACCCTTACACAAAGGGGACTCACTTCGAGGATTTCCCCGACGTCTTTACCCACAGGCGTTGTAAGAAGGTGGAAATCGAAGCTAAGGAAGGCTTTGTCTATGTGGTTGACGGCGAAATTATTACGGACAGGACTTCTCTCACCTGCGAATGTACTCACCTGTCGGTAAACTTCGTTGTACCGCCCGAAAAGTAAGTATATATCAACAGCCCGGGAGCATTTCCCGGGCTGTTTTCATTTTTATCCTCCTGCCCAAAAATACAAAGCCGCTCCCGAATAAATCAAGAGCGGCTTTTCGTTATCTTTATGCTTATTATTCAGCCTGTGCCTTTTTCTTAGCTTCGATATCGGCTAAGGCTTCCTTACGGGAAAGACCAATCTTACCCTGGTTATCAATCTTGATAATCTTTACGATAATCTGGTCTCCAACGTTGCAGACGTCCTCAACCTTTTCAACTCTTCTGTTTTCGAGCTCGGAGATATGAACCATACCCTCCTTACCGGGAGCGAACTCAACGAAAGCGCCGAATTCCTTAACGCGTACTACCTTACCCTTATAGATTGCGCCGATTTCGGGCTCGGTTACGATAGACTTAATCATATCTACGCAAGCATTAGCCTTTTCGCCGTCGTTGCCGCAAATAAATACGTTACCCTCTTCGTCAATATCAATCTTAACCTCGAAGTCTGCACAAAGCTTCTGGATAACCTTACCGCCTGTACCGATAACCTCTCTTATCTTATCTACGGGCACCTTCATGCTGAGCATCTTGGGAGCGTACTTGTTAACGGTAGGTCTGGGCTCGGAAATAGCCTTAAGCATAACCTCGTCAAGAATCTTGATTCTTGCCTTATGGGTCTTAGCGAAGGCGTCAGCGATAATTTCGGGAGTAAGACCGTCAATCTTAAGGTCCATCTGAATAGCTGTGATACCCTTATGAGTACCGCCTACCTTAAAGTCCATATCGCCGTAGAAGTCCTCAAGGCCCTGAATATCAACCATTGTCATCCAGCGGTCGCCCTCTGTGATAAGACCGCAGGAGATACCTGCAACAGGAGCCTTAATCGGAACGCCTGCGTCCATAAGAGCAAGAGTAGAACCGCAGATAGAAGCCTGTGAAGTAGAGCCGTTAGAGGAAAGAACCTCGGAAACGAGTCTGATTGCATAGGGGAATTCTTCAACAGAGGGAAGAACGGGCTCTAAAGCTCTCTGTGCAAGAGCGCCGTGGCCGATTTCTCTTCTTCCGGGACCTCTGCTTGCCTTTGTTTCGCCTACGGAGTATGCAGGGAAGTTGTAGTGATGCATATATCTCTTGGTGTCCTCGTCGTCGAGACCCTCAAGCTTCTGGGAATCGCTTACGGGACCGAGAGTAGCTACTGTCATAACCTGAGTCTGACCTCTTGTGAAAAGACCGGAGCCGTGAACTCTGGGGAGAAGTCCTACTTCTGCCGCTAAGGGACGCATATCGTCCATACCACGGCCGTCAACACGCTTCTGCTCGTCCAGAAGCCAGCGGCGAACGATAACCTTCTGAAGCTTATAGATAGCCTCGTCAATCATAGCGCCCTGTTCGGGGTAGATTACGTCGTACTTTTCGTGAATAGCGTCCTTGATAGGCTGAAGTCTTGCCTCACGGACGTTCTTATCGTCTGTATCGAGAGCGAACTTAACCTGCTCACCGAATTCCTCCATAAGTGCGTCGATAAGGTTATGGTCGATTTCCATAGAGGGGAAGGAGAACTTGGGCTTGCCGATTGCTGCCTGAATTTCCTTGATGAAGGGGATAAGGGAGCGGTTGATTTCCTCGTGACCTGCCATAATTGCCTTGAGCATTGTGTCGTCGTCAACCTCGTTGGCGCCTGCCTCAATCATAACTACCTTCTTCTCGCTGGAAGCTACGGTAAGCTGTAAATCGGACTTAGCTCTCTGCTCTGCGTCGGGCATAAGAACAATCTCGCCGTCAACAAGACCAACGGAAATACCGCCGATAGGTCCGTTCCAGGGAATATCGGAAATGGAAACTGCAATAGAAGCGCCAATCATGGAGAGAATTTCGGGCTGTGTCTCGGGGTCAACGGCAAGAACCGTCATAACGATAGCTACGTCGTTTCTCATATCCTTAGGGAAGAGAGGACGCATAGGACGGTCAACAACACGGGAGGTAAGGATAGCCTTCTCGCTGGGTCTGCCCTCTCTCTTAAGATAACCGCCGGGGATTTTGCCTACTGCATAAAGCTTCTCCTCATAGTCAACGGCTAAGGGGAAGAAATCTACGCCCTCACGGGGCTTGGGGCTTGCTGTTACGTTAACCATAACTACGGTTTCGCCGTAATGAATCCAGCAGGAGCCGTTGGCAAGTCCGCAGACCTTACCGGTTTCAACCATAAGCTCTCTGCCTGCGAAGGTTGTTTTAAAGGTTCTGTAATTTTCGAACATATCTGTTCCTCCTTTTCTTTCCGAGAGTACAGATTTTAGCAATAAACTCAGCGCCGTGATTTGCGGCGTTCAGTTTAATGCTAAAGCGTCCACACTCTCAATTTTTCAATGGGCTTAACTCTGCAAAAAATTCGCAAAAGGGCAGAACAGCCTTACTGCTCCGCCCTTGACAGCTCTTACTTACGGATTCCGAGCTTTGCGATGATTGCACGGTAACGTTCAATATCCTTCTTCTGAAGGTAGTTGAGAAGGTTACGTCTGCGACCTACCATCTTGAAAAGACCGCGTCTGGAGTGATGGTCATGAGTATGGGTTCTTAAGTGTTCGGTAAGGTCAGCAATTCTCTTTGTAAGAATAGCGATCTGTACCTCGGGAGAACCTGTGTCATTCTCGCTTGTGCGGTTAGCCTCGATAATGGCTGTCTTTTCGTCCTTGAGCATCATAATAAATACACCTCTTTAAAAATATTTTTGCATATACGCAGCAACGGGTAACAGTGTTTCTCCTTACGGAGCATAATCCACAGCGCCGGGTATATGTTCCTGCTGTCACAAACAGCTTACATATTATATCACAAAAAAATGCTTTTGTAAATACCTTTCGGAGGAAAATTTATATAATTTTACAAGACTTTTTCGCTTTTATCTATTGCATTATTACGCTGTTTGTGGTAAAATACATTTGTAATCTGCGCCTTTATGCGTAAAAAACTGAAAAATGAGGTGAAAACTAATGGCTGCTGACCCTAACGGGCGAAAACGAAATACATTCAGTGCGGAGGCAGTCATTTGTCACACAAATAGCTGACCTCCGTAAAAGGAGAACGCTATGCTCAAATTCTACAAGACTATTGATGGCGGCAGCATGACCGAAATCGAGGAGCTTGAAACAGGCTGCTGGATTTCCGCAATTGCCCCCACCGAGGCGGAGATATCGAAGCTCGAAACCGAGCTTAATATCGACCGTGACTTTATTCGTTCCGCCCTTGACGAAGAGGAATCCTCCCGTATCGAAAGCGAAGAGGACCATACCCTTATAATCCTCGACTTCCCTGTTGTGGAAAAGAACGAGGCGGACGGTACCTTTACCTACTCAACTATGCCTATGGGTATTATTATTACGGATACAAACGTTGTTACCGTATGCATTACCGAAAACTCAATTATCGAAGATTTTTCGAAGGGCATAGTAAAAAACGTAAGAACACAGTTCAAGACCCGTTTCGTGTTCTGTCTTATGCTTCGGATTGCCGCTAAGTACCTGCAGTTCTTAAAGCAGATTGAACGTATCTTCAACCACGTTCAGAAACAGCTGCACAAATCCATGAAGAACGAGTCCCTTATCCAGTTACTGGGACTTGAAAAATCGCTGGTTTACTTCTCGACCTCCCTTAAATCTACTGAAACGGTACTGGAAAAGCTCTTACGAGGCAGAATAATCAAGCTCTACGACGAGGATCAGGAGCTTCTCGAGGACGTTCTCGTCGAGGTTAAGCAGGCTATCGAAACCAGTAATATCTACTCAAACATTCTCTCAACAACCATGGACGCCTACGCAAACGTCATTTCCAACAACCTTAACCAGTCCATGAAAACCTTAGCCGTGCTTACGATAATTATGGAAATTCCTACTATTATTTTCAGCTTTTACGGCATGAATACTCCCGACCTTCCCCTTCCCTTTACCTGGTTTCCGTCGGTAGTTGCAGTTGTCTTAGCCGGAGCAGCGGCAGTATTCCTCGCAAAAAGCAAGTTTTTTAAATGATATCTCTGTTCATAAAGAAAACCGCTTGACGAAAACTCAAGCGGTTGTTTTTTTATTTGATTTTTACGCAAAGGCTGAATTCGCCATTATTATACTGTTCCTTATATCGTCGGGAATAGCGGCGAGAGGCTCGGCGGCGGGCTTTGCGGTATAGAAGCCTTGAATAAGGTCAACGCCGAAGCCTGCAAGAGTCTGGAACTCCTCAATAATTTCAACGCCCTCCGCAATAATCTTTATATTATTCATACGGGCGAATTCGATAGCGCTCTTAACGAACATCTGCTTGTTCATATCATTATGCACATCGGTAATAAGGAAGCGGTCTATCTTAATTATCTGGGGAGCGTATCGTAGCAGGTTTACAATATTGGAATGACCCGTTCCGAAGTCGTCAACGGCAAGCTCGCTGCCCTTAAGTCTCTTCATAGAGCTTAGTTCATCGTCTGATAGGGTCTCCTGCTCGGTTATCTCAAATACGCAGTACTTGAAATAATCCTCATAGGTTTCCAATATTTCATCATAATCATTTTTCGACAGGAAGCTTCCCGGAATAGTATTGATGAAAAGCTTTTTACCGTGGAACTTTTCGAAATTCTCCGAAAAATACTTCATTACATTAAATACGGTAGCTCTTTCGATTTCCTGGAGCCTGTTATAATCCTGCGCTATTTCGAGGATTTCGAGGGGCGACATTCTTATTCCGCCGGCAGTTCTCATAAGCGCCTCATAAGCGAATATTTCTCCCGTTTTTGCGTCAACAATAGGCTGGAAATGATATGTAAAGAGGTTCTTACTGATAAGAATATTAAAGGACTCATATTTATCCTTACTGGATTTCTTTTCCTTTAAGACTGGACCGCCTCCCGACTTAAGGCGGTTAAGATACATTTCACCGTTGGCAAGCTTTATAAGGTTAACGAGGCTGCTGTGCCAACGAGGCTGGGCAACGGTACAGCCGCAATTTACCTCTACGTAATAATCCTTTACGCTTTCGTAGTTATACTGCTCCATTGTTCCGAAGAAGAGAGCGGTAGCGGCGTTTATTACCTTGCCTATGTCCTTATCCGCGTCAATGTAGTTAATTACGGTAAATTCATCATCGCCTGTACGGGCTACCATAGAGTTTTCGGGGTTAGCGAGAAGGAGAGTTTCCGAAACTGCCATAATAGCGCTTTCTATATCGTTAATTCCGTAGTTTTCGTAGATATACTTATATTTCGGAACGCCGTAAACGGAAACGGCAAGAATTTTGTTGTGATTCTGTTCCTCTGCGGAAAAACGCTCGAACCATTTTTCAAGACCCTTAAGATTAAGGAGTCCCGTTACATAGTCGGTATAGATAGCGTTTTCGATGCTTGAACGCATACGATTCTGGCGCATACGGTTAACAACGGTAGTAAAGGCTATATTCATAGTCTTTGAAACTCGGTTGATTCTGTGGGCAAAATCATTGATGTTATCGGTTTTTACCGCATAATAGCCGCATACATCGTCTCTTACATAAATTGAACTCAGTATGCAGAGAGTATCGTCCAGAAGCCATTTTTCAAGGTCGGGTACCATCTCCGAAAGCTTGAAATTGCGCTTTACGCCTATGGTATAGTCCTCGTTTCGGGAGGTAAAGATAATAAGCTCGTCGGAAATAAGCTTCCCATGCTTTTTCGGACCCTTATCAACAACATTTGCAATAAAATCGCTTCTTAAGCATACGTATGAGTTAGTAAGGATATAGGAGGAAAGAGCGGCGCCGAGCCTGCTGATATCGGTACATTCGAGAACGGTATCCATCCAGGTGTAAATATGCTTTTCGTGCTCCTCCATATCGTGCATACTGTGAAAAAGGCTGTCCGCCTTCTTGCGGAAATCCACGGGGCGGATGTCCTCACAGCCGCAGGAGTTTCTTATAAGGGGACGGTATTTCTGCCTGAACATTCCGGGAGCTTCCTCTCCCCTGAGGGCTTTTTCGATTAAGCTGAATACAAGCTCCGAAAGCCCTTTTATATTCTCGTTACAGGTAGTAAGAGAGGGCAGGAAAAAATCAGCGCTTCCGATACCGTCGAAGCCTGTTACGGAAATATCCTCGGGAATACGATAGCCGAATCTTTTCAGATAGTCACAGACTGTCATAGCCATAACGTCGTTGGCGCAGATAAAGGCGTCGGGAAAAGGTCTGTCCTTATCCGCCATAAGTCTGTCGAGAACCTTCATAGTGGGAACATCCCAGTATTCTCCGTTGTCAGCCATATCATCGCTGAAGTCAATATTGCTGCGGCTTAAAACCCTCTTAAAGCATTCAAGACGATTTTCCGAGTCCTTATCACCCCTAAAGCCGCCGATAAAGAAGGGGTTTTTTCTTCCGTGGCATTTCAGCACATGGTCGATAATTTCTTCGAAGGCCTCGTTATAGTCTCTTTCTATGCAGTAGCATTTATCAGCCTTTCCATGGACAAGTATAACGGGTATTCTTCTTTTATGGGCATTACGGATAAGCTCATCCACTACCGCCTTGTTTATAATTGTCTCGCTAAGAATTACGAGAGCGTCGAGAAGCTCAAAGTTAATCATGCTGTATATGGATTTAGCGCCGTCGTCATAAACATCGTTATTATATAAATCAAGAACGCTGTTGAAAACGAGGATTTTATAATCGGTATTCTTCGTTTTCTTATAGAGGTTATCCACAAAGCTCTTACGAAAATCGTCGTTAATCTTCGTCAGGCATACGCCTATTATTTTCTTTGAGCTGTCCAATGTTATCACCGTCCCATAAATTATATAAAAATTTATGCAAATTTTGTCAAAAAGTTATCGTATATTCATATAAATTATATCACAGGAGTTACACTTTGTCAACAGAAAAGTACTTTTCACCATAACAAACAAAAGCACCTCGTTTTCGAAGTGCTTTTTGTGCGTATATGACATTTTTCACAAACCATTCTTCTCAATATACCTCTGTGCGTAGGAACAGCTTGCCCTTACCTCGCCGCCACGACGCCTGATTTCCTCTATGGCACGGCTCACAAGCTCTGCGGCTATTCCCTTTCCCTGCATACTTTTATCCACAAAGGTATGATTTATATCGAATACTCCCTTTTCGGTTTCGGGAAAGGTTACTTCCCCTACCATGGCGCCCCCTTCTTTGCAGACTATTCTTTCATTTTCGGTAATAAACTCCATATAAACCTCCTGCAATTTACATTTACAATATTATTATATCACATTATTCCGATTTCAGCAACTTCGTCTTGACAAATTTTCCATAGGGAATTAGAATATAGAAAAGGAAGGGGTAAAAATATGAAGGAGCGTATCTATTACGACTGGAACCCGTGGCACGGCTGCACAAAAATCAGCCCCGGCTGTAAATACTGCTATGTATATCGTCAGGATGAAATGTACGGCAGCAACACCTCCAGCAGCCTTTGCAGAAAAACGGGCAATTTCGACCTGCCCATTAAGCGAAAACGGGACAAAAGCTATAAAATTCCCTCGGGTAAAATCGTTTTTACCTGCTTTACCTCGGATTTTCTCCTTGAGGACGCTGACCCCTGGCGGCAGGATTGCTGGCGAATGATTAAGGAGAGAAAGGACTGTTTCTTCTATTTTTTCACCAAGCGTATTCACCGTCTTGAAAGCTGTCTTCCTCCCGACTGGGGCGAGGGCTACGATAACGTAATTATCGGCTGTACCGTAGAGAATCGGGACAGGGCGGATTTCCGCCTTCCCATATTCCTTTCTCTTCCAATAAAGCACAGGGCGATTATCGCAGCTCCCCTTCTTGAGCCCCTCGACCTTTCGCCCTATCTCAATGAAAGTATCGAGGAGGTAGCCGCAAGCGGCGAATCGGGCATTATGGCTCGCCCCTGCAATTACGACTGGATTCTCGATATAAGGTGTCAATGCATTGAGAAAAACGTCCCTTTTTGTTTTCACCAGACGGGAGCCCATTTTATAAAGGACGGAAAGCTCTACAACATAAAGCGGCAGTATCAGATAAGCCAGGCTAAAAAGGCAGGCATCGACTTCAGAATAAAGGATAATTTCATACCCGAAACCGCCGCCTTTAACCAAAAGGAAAATGTCTCCGGGCAGCTTAGCCTTTGGGACGAGTAAATCCCTCTGTAACGTGTAAACGAAACAAGGGATCTTTTACTTTTTTATCAGCTCAACATAGTGAAGAGGCTCATAGCCCTTACGCTTATAGAGAGCTATCGCCCTCTCGTTATCCTCGGAGACCTCTAAGCGGAAAATATGGTGGGGATATGACCTTTCGATATAATCGAAGAAAACCTCTCCTATTCGTTTTCCACGATATTCGCCCGTAATATAGATATCCTCTACCCATATACAGGGCTTTCCGAATTCGGTAGAAAAGCCCTTAGCCGTCATACCGTAGCCGATAAGCCTTTCCCCGTCCCATATTCCGTAGCCCTCAAGATAAGGGTTATCGCTTATGCAGGCGTCAAAATCACGGTTAAATATCTCCTCCGAGCCGTTTGTGCTTACTGCAGGAGAATTGTAAAACTCCGTCATCATCATAATAATAGCAGCTCTGTCCTTTTCGCAGAGCCTTTTTACTGTTATATCCATAATTATCCCCTTTCAATAGAGAAAATATGCCCGGAATGGTTATCCTCCGAAACATAATCTCTGTCCTTTTTCATAACAACCTCTCTTTTTCATCATAAGACTCGTCCTTAATGCATATTCTGTACAGAAAGGACGGGTTCTTATATGAAAATAAAAAATTTGACCTCAATGTTGATTTACGTAATCGGTGCAGAGCTTGTGGGAGCCTTATCTGCCCTTTTTACAGGAAGCTTCTCGGAGCTTTTTATGAAATACAACCCTCCGCCCCTTATGCCTCCTGCCCCGGTTTTTCCCGTAGTATGGGCAATTCTGTACGCTCTTATGGGTTTTTCGGCTTATCTTATTTCGGAAAGTCCCGATAAAGCCGCTTCAAAAAAAGCCCTCACAATATATTATGCCCAGCTTTTTCTGAATTTCCTCTGGAGTATTGTATTCTTCCGTTTTGAAGCCTTTTTAGCGGCGGCAGTAATCCTTATCGCCATGCTTATTCTTATCGTAATAATGACGGTTAAATTCTACCGAATAAAACCCTTAGCGGCGTATCTTAACATTCCCTATATAATATGGGTTACCTTCGCCGCATATCTGAATATTGCCACGGTGGTTATAAATTAGTGCGTGCAGGGTAACTGTCCGCAGGACAGTTACCCCTCAAAGCCTGAAAATCAGGGTTTGAGTTGGCTTAAAATCACGTTTTGTGTGATTTTAAGCCGCACACACTACTTG
>JAEDHF010000009.1 GCA_016297165.1 Oscillospiraceae bacterium
GTGACACCTCCCCCCTCAGGGGGAGACCACGCCGGTCAAACGAAATTTGTGCAAGATTACGAAAAAGATGCAAGCAAGACGTATGCAAAGACGTAAGACGGTCTTTGTGCGGTGTTGCCTTAAGCAATTCTATCACAGAGACGGGTTTTTGTCAACCGAATGGGGTGGATTTGTCTTTACGCCGATAACCGCCTTTGTTATAGCCTTTACGACCTCGCTTCTCTGCTCCGCCGCCGCCTTATTCACGATTTTTTCATCGGATTTTCGCCTTACCCCGAGAATTTTCGGGGTAACCGCCGAAAGTACCTCCGCCGTAACCGCCGCCACGCACCTTTCACACATACAACAATTAAACCGCTCCATAATGCCGCCTAACTGCTCATTTATAAGGAGAAAGGGTACGTTAACAAGCTGAAAGCCGCCGATACTTTTAACGAAAACGGGGGGCTGTGCCTCCTCCTCGGGGGGCTTTATTGCGGGATTTCCCCTTTTAAGTGCAGGACTACTCTCTCCGCTTTGTTCTATAAGCCGGAGCATACTGTCTGTTTTAGAAAAACGAGCCAAAATAACACCTCATCAGGAAAGCTTCTGTCTGTTCTTCGGGGGTCTGCCTCTGCCTAATTTCTGCTCGGTACGCTTAGGCTTCTCTAAGCCTAAAATCTCGTATGTAAGGTCGGTATATTCCCTCGCCGCCTTAGAACGGGGAGCGTATTCTACGATTGTCTTAGCGTGGGCAGGAGCCTCCGCTATTATAACGCTTCCGCTTATCTTCTGCTCAAATACGTCGGTATCAAGCTGGTCGGCAATAATATTCGCCAGCTCCTCGACCTCCTTCGTAAGTACAAGACGGGGAGAATATTTATTAAGGAGAATGCCCCTTATTTCGAGCTGTTTATTATAGTATTTCTTAACCGCTAAGATTGTTTCCTTAAGCTGGGCGATACCCTGTAATGACAAAATTTCGGGTATCATGGGGATAATTAGCTGGTGGGAGGTTGTATAAGCGTTGATTGTGAGGATTGAAAGAGCCGGAGGGGTATCTATTATTACGAAATCATAGTCGCCCTCGATAGTTGAAAGCTGTTCCCGGAGGATATATTCCCTTCCTACCGAGGTAAGCTCAAGCTCCGCTCCCGAAAGAAGTATATTCGAAGGGATAACATCACAGCAGCCGCAGTGCTGCACCGTATCATATATATCGGCGTTACCCTTGAAAACGTCATAAACGGTATAGGACGACTCTGCGTCTGCGCCAAGGCTGAAGCTTAAATTCCCCTGGGGATCGAGGTCGATAGCGAGAACCTTTTTCCCCATTTGTGAAAGACAGCCGCAAAGCGCCGAACAGGTCGTAGTCTTTCCTACGCCGCCCTTCTGATTTGTTACAGCTATAATTTTCGCCATTCTTAATACTTCCTCCAAAATAAAACCGCCGCACCCACAGACTGTTTTTAAGCAGCTATGCGACTGCGGCGGAATTGCGTTTCGGGTAGTCTCTTTTATTCAAGAGACAGACTTCAGATTAAAGAGAATAGGAGTGGTTACCCTCTGTGCCCTCGGAATCCGAAGGATCGTAAATATGATAGTTAGCCTTACCGTTCTTCTTAACGAAGTACATAGCCGCGTCGGAACAGCCCACAAGCTCTCTGCCGTCCTTACCGTGGTCGGGATAAAGGGCGATACCGATACTTGCCTTGATGTTGAGGGTTGTATCTACCGTTGCGGAGTAATAGCCGCTATAAAGGTCATCGATAATATCCATAGAGAGGACTTCTACATTTTCGATAAGATTCGGGTCGGAAATACAGAGTACAAACTCGTCGCCGCCGAAACGTCCTGCGAAGCCTGTTTCGCCTGCCTTGCTCTTGATAACGTCTGCCACGAACTTAATTACCTCGTCGCCTACTGCATGGCTGTAGCGGTCGTTGATGAACTTGAAGTCATCGACGTCGATAAAGAGGGCGGCTACCTTTGCATTCATATTCCTGTCGAGCTCAGCCTGGAACTCACGCTCAAAGGTGTTTCTGTTATAAAGCTGTGAGAGGAAGTCGTAGCTTGCACGCTCTGCCAGCTTTAAGCTTGCGTTCTTTTCGGAGTTGATATCCGTAAGGACGCCGATTACTCTTAAGATTTCGCCGAGACGGTCTGTGATACAGTGTGCTCTCATGGAAACCCACATATCCTGACCCTGTGCATTCTTGATCTGGTACTCGTTTCCGACGTCGTCCTTGGTCTTGAAGAGCTGGTTGATGTCTCTCTTGTACTTTTCTGCGTCGTCGGCGTTCATCATGCTGTCGATGAACTTACCGTTGTTGAGGGTTGCACCGGAAACATCAAGACCGATTTTCTCCTTGAAGTTATCCGAAATAAACATAGCTTCCTTTGCGAAATCCCATTCGAAAAGCATATTATCGGAAAGGTCGGAGATTGTTTTATGTAATTCAGCGCTTAATAAAGCGTCGTCCATCATGTTGTTGAAGGTATCGGACATTCTCGCAAATTCACGGTTCATACCTCTTGTTTCGATACGTCTGTCGTGGTCACCGGAGTTGATTTCCTTCATTGTTGAAAGCATATCAAGCATAGGGTCGAGAACCTTCTTGACAACAAGTATCATTACCAGCACGCATATAATGGCAAGTACAGCGATAACGCCCATGCTTATAGCAAAAATAGGGAATACGGAGGAGCTTGCCTCGGAAGCGGGATAGAGGGAAACCCATACCCAGTCGGTTCCGGGGACATGACCGTAGGAGCCGAGATAGCTGCAGGAATTAAGAACGTTTCCTGTCTTGCTGTCAACGGTTGAAGCTACCATATCGGAAACTAAGGGAGAAACCTTACTTGCGAAATCCGTGGAATCGATAAGTGCGGAAACTGCGCCGTTATAGTTGAGTACCGAGCCTGCGTCTGCAACCACTACTCTGCCGTGAGTAAGGAAGGCTGTGTCCTTAAGACAATCGGTAACTGCGGAAAGGTCAATTACAAGGGAGAAATAACCCTCGCCCGACGGGCTTGTTACTACGAATAAATCCTTGCCGTATGTAGGCTCGCCGAGATAAATCTTCGAAGCGAAGGCGTCCTGCTTTGCGCCCCAGGCTGTTCCGTCGAAGGCGAAGAAGGTAGTTGCGGCGGAGGAGCCGATTGTATCGAATACTACCATACCGTCCTTGTTTGTTACTACTACGTCAAGAATCTTTCCGCCGCTTCTTTCGTCGCAGATGGTTTTAAGAGCCCTGACATCCTCCTTATTGGAGTTGAGGTCGGTTACGGAGCCGGCAACGAAATCCAGCTTACCCATAGACTTTACATCCTCAAGATATGCGGATACTATGTTCTGCACACCTGCACTCTGTGCTGCGCCTACGGTTATGGTTTCGCTTCTCAGCATATCCGAAGAAAAGCCGAATATGTTTATTGAAGCCACCAGCCCGATAATAACGAGAGGTATTACCGTTGCGCCGATTAAGATTGCCCTGAGGGCGGTTTTGACTTTGATATTCATACTGTTACCATTCCTATCTGAATTTATTCGGCATAAGAAGCCGTTTAAAAATTATCCGTTTCCTTTAATTCTTCCGAGACCCTCGGCGAGTCGTTCCTTTTTCTCCGCCTGGGCTATGCGCTCCTGAAGCTGGATATTGTAAACAAATTTAGCGAAAAGACCTTCCTGCCTCTGGTCGGTATTCTGAAACTGACAGCCATAGCCCTCAACAGTTCCGTCCTCATTTTTCTGAACCCTAAGAATCTTAACCATAACGGAAACGAGGTCGTTTTCTATCTTGAAGTTTACGAAAAGTCCGTCTCCGACTTCGAAGGCGGCGCCCTCAACGCTAAGGAATATTCCGCCTATGCAGAAATTCTTTATAGAGGCAAAAACGGGAGCGTCAAATTCGAAGAGCTCCTCCCCTCTCTGGAAGGCGCTGACGATGCATTTTACCTCACACTGCACCTTATAGTAACGGCGGCGCTCCTCCATAACCGTTCCGTAGTCGTCACGGATAAGGATATTGAGCTGGTTGGGAAGGGAGAGCTTAACCCTGCCCGTATATTTTATTCTGTCGCCGTTTTTCATATACGCAATCACATATACGTTGGAATCGAATTCAAGCTCGGGATAGCCCGAACCCTTTATAATCATCATATTTGTGACGGGTATATCGTCGATAAACATACGGGGAAAGGAAAACTGTTCGCTTTCCGCCGCTACAAGGGGCCTACCGTCTATGGAGGTAATGCTTACCCTGATAACTTTTGCCTTGTCAAGCACTACGAATCCTCCTTCAGACATTTTTGAGCAAAGCCCTATAATCGCTTATTACAATTATACATTAAAATGCACAAAAAAGTCAATAGCGGTAAATCAAATTTTTTTCGAATAGGCAAAAACCGTCACTTATTACATAAAATTCGGCGTTTTATATAAAAAGAACCTTTGAATTCAAAAAAATATACGGGAATAATTGTGCATTTTGCTAAACATTGTAGAAAATGTGTTTTTCCACTATACAAGAGAACTCAAAAATTGTATAATATATAATAAAGTATATGGGAAGGAGATGGGAGCCCTGCGTTCGTTTTTCCACTGTCGAACCGAAAAATACCGCTATCGTTCGAGAGCAGCTATTATCTGTATCGGCGCATTCTGCACGGAAATAGCCCTTATCTCCTTTTTCGTTATGTTTTTCAATATTTTCGGCGCACCCGACAGGGAGATTATTCTCCAGATGCTTATTCTCGCCGCTATTTCCATATTCTCGGGGCTTAGTCTCTGCCTTATCATTTATGAGGGCGCAAGGACGATAATTAGGCGCAAAAGCCGCTATACATATCTCGATATCCAGCTTAAGGCGGTAGTTTTCAGCCACTATTCAAAGGCCTTCCGGGTTCTCGGAAGAAAAAGGATTTACCGTGAGCTTTTCGTTATTCCCTTTAAGGAGCTTAGCTACATAGGCTTATACCGTGACGAAAAAAGGATACAGCTTAAGGGAAAAATACGCTGCTACTGCCTCGACAGCGATAATCTCGGCTACCATGTAAGAGGCGGCGACATAGAAATGGATCGCTGGTGGCTTAATTCCGGCGGCTTTACCGAAACCGACTCTCTACTTATCGACGAAAGCTTCGGAAAGGCGGAAAAAATCGTTTCTGTGCTTAATGCAGCCAAAAAACGCTTCGACGAGCTTCCTCCCCCGAAAGCTTACGAATTCAAAGAGGCGGAAATAGTTAAGCGCAGGAAGATGATGAAAAGAACGCTTCCCGACAGCTTCGATTTCAGTCGGAGTTGGAAATAATAGGAAAACCCGAAAATGCACAGGTTTTTTGTGAAAATTTCCCGAAAGTTATTGAAATATATTTGAAAATAGTATATAATGTTATTGTATATTTTTATGTAAACGAAAGGAGTATATTTATGGCGCTATTTGATACAAATGCCTTCCGTGTTATGGAACAGGGTCTCGGACTTTTAAGCAAGCAGCAGACCATTATAGCACAGAATATTGCCAACCAGGACACTCCCGACTATAAATGTAAATATCTTTACTTTGCAGGAGCCTTAAGGGAAAAGCTCAATGAAAAGGGCGAGCCTACTGCGAAGAAACAGATTGACCTTATCTCAACCGTACATGTGGATGAAAACACAAAGGACCAGCCCGACGGAAACAACGTTGACTCCGATACACAGCAGGCGCTCTTTGCGAAAAACGCTATACAGTACGAGGCTATCATCAATCAGATGAATTCCGAATTCAATATGATGAGAACCGCCATGAAACGAAGCTGATAGGAAAGGATAGAATATGTCTTTTTTAGGAAATCTTGATATTGCCGTTTCGGGAATGATTGCGGAAAGAACCCGTGCCGATGTTATTGCCCAGAATGTAGCCAACGCAGATACCACAAGAACCGCCGAGGGCGGTCCCTATGTGCGGCAGAACGTGGTTTTTACCGAGAATAAGACCTACGAGGGAAAGGGCTATCTTGACCCGCCCATAGAGTTTAAAACCGTTCTCGGGCAGAAGCTCGATGAGCTCCGTGGTCTTGCAGGAAAACACCATACCGAGCAGTACGATGGCGTGGTTATTACCGAAATCGTAGAGGACCAGACTCCCCCTACCCCCGTATATGACCCTACTCACCCCGACGCCGACGAGGACGGATATTACTATCTCCCTAACGTTGACGTTGCCGAGGAACAGATTGATATGCTTGCGGCTACACAGTCCTACAGCGCAAACCTCACAATCTTCAACAGCCTTAAAACCCTTGCACAGAAGGCGCTCACAATAGGAAAGGGTTAAGGCGGCGCTGCACAAGGATTGCATTTTATATAGCCTTAATTCCCTGTAACCCGAAAGGAGTTAGCTTATGTTTATAACACCTATGACCCCTCATATACAGACCCTTGAGGCGGTTGATAAGATATTCGGAAACGATAATGCCGTAAAGGAAACGGAAAAGCCCGAAGAGGGCGGAACCTTCCTTGACGCTATGCTTGGACTCTGGAACCAGGCGGAGGAGGCACAGGCGGCAAAAAGCGAGGATATGCTTAATATCATGCTGGGCGATACGGACAGTATCGAACAGCTCCAGATAAATATTGCCAAAGCGGAAATTGCCACAGAGCTTCTCGTAAATGTAAAGAACGCAGCAGTTGACGCCTACAATGAAATTATGCGTATGAGCATTTAAGCGGAGTTTCAGATGAATAAAGTTTTAGAATCCTTAAAAAAGTTCTTCGGGACAGTTAAAGAAAAATGGTCTGCCCTGGATAAGAAAATAAAAATAGGTATTATTTCGGGAGTCTCGGTTGTCGTAGTCTCCCTTGTTGTGCTTATTATAATAAATTCGATAACCCGTTACGAAGTACTCTATACGGGAGCGTCGGCAGAGGAAACCACCGAGATAGTTACGGTTTTACAGAACGAGCTCGGCACCACCGACATCAAGTTCGACTCCAACGGCGATATTCTCGTTCCTGCAGGGGAGGTAGAGAATTTAAGAGTAAAGCTTAGCGTAAAGGGCTACCCGAAGCAGGCTTTCAACTATGACGTATGGGATTCCGGCGTAGGAATGCTCTCTACGGAGTCGGATAAGCGAGTTAAACAGATTCAGCAGCTTCAGGAAAACCTTCGGGCTACCCTTTCCATGTTCGACGGGGTAGATTCCGCTATCGTTATCCTCGGTATCCCCGAAACCAACAACTATATGATTTCGAATACAAGAGAAGAGGCTACCGCTTCCGTTGTATTGCAGCTTAACGACGCTCTTTCCTCCGACAGCATAAACGGTATCTATAACTTAGTAAGAACCGCCGTTCCGGGGCTTAAAACCGAGAATATTACCGTTACCGACGGAAAAGCCAACGTCCTTACTACCGAAAATGTGCAGGATGTTATTCCCGAGGACGAGATGGAGATATTCTATAAGCGTCTCGAATTCCAGAATTCTATTGTAAAAATCCTTGAGGATAACTTAAGTAAGGTTTTCGAGGGCGTTTTCCCCGACTATAAGGTCGGCGTAGGCGTTACCCTTAACTATAACGACGAGGTTTCACAGATTACCGAATATACTCCCTCCGTTGACGAAGAGGGTACGAGAGGCGGTATGGTTAAGGACGAGGAATATACCTCGGCAGGCGGCGGAAACGCGGCAGATGGCGGACTTGTAGGAACAACCGTTGACGCCGATATTTCTCCCGATTACCCTACTCTCCAGATTGGCGAGGGCGACGAATTCTACTACGAAACAAGAAAGCATATTCAGTATCTCGTAAACGAAGAGAAGAAACAGATAGAAAAGGACGGCTACAGCTACGACAATATTTCAGCCACCGTAGTTGTTGACGCAGACACCGCCGATGTTTCACAGGCGGAAATCGAGGAATGGCAGAGGGTTATTGCCAACGCAATAGGCACCACCGTAGATAAGGTTACCTTTAAGGCATATCCCTTCATGCTGGACAGAACCTCGGGAGAGGCGGGAGACGGCTCCGTTGTGGTACAGGGCAGACAGTCAAGCCTCGTTCTTTCAATTATTGCTCTCGGTATAATACTTATTATTCTTCTTATTATAGCTCTCGTAGCGGCAGGCTCCAATAAAAAGCGTGCCCGCGCAAGAAAAGCGGCAGCGTCGGCTATGTCGGCGGCTCCCTCCTCTTCGTCGGTTACAAGGACTGGCGGCAATATTGATGAGGAAAGAGCGGCAAATGCAAGAGAAGCTATGGATCCTGCTGCAAGAATCGACTTCGAGCTTCAGAGTCTTTCCGAGGGAGACGACAACTCAAGAGACGCAGTACTCAAGCGGGAAATCAGGGATTTCTCAAAAGCCAATCCCGAAATCGTGGCTCAGCTTATCCGTACATGGATGAAGGGCGACGAGCCGTAAGCTTAAGCAGAAAGGATATGAGATATAATGGCAGAGCAGACACCGGCTACAAGCGAGCTTTCTATGATGCAGAAGGCAGCTATGGTTATTTCCGCTATCGGTACGGAAAATGCTTCTCAGGTATTCAAGTTCTTCTCCGATGACGAGATAGAGAAACTTACTCTTGAAGTAGCTAAGATGGATTACTGGCCGGTAGAAACCGTAAGCGAGGTGCTTAACGATTTCTACGAGGTATGCCTGACGCAGAAGGTAATTTCCGAGGGCGGCGTTGAATATGCAAAGGAAATTCTCGAAAAGGCCTTCGGACCACAGGCGGCGGTACAGCTTTTCGAAAAAATTACAAAGCAGCTTAAAACAAAGGCCTTCGGCTTCGTAAGAAAGGCGGATTATAAGAACCTGCTGGCTATCGTACAGAACGAGCATCCCCAGACTATCGCCCTTATTCTCTCCTACGCAAGAAGCGACCAGGCTTCGGCTATCCTCTCGGAGCTTCCGAAGGACGTAAGAATAGAGGTTGTTGAAAGAATTGCGAAAATGGAATCCGCTTCTCCTGACGTAATAAAGAGTATTGAGGCAACTCTCGAAAAGAAGTTCTCTAACCTCGTTACTACCGAAAGTATGGAGGTCGGCGGTATTAACTACATAGCCGACGTACTCAATAAGGTAGAGCGTTCTACCGAAAAATTCATTTTCGACGAGCTGAATATGCGTGACCCGAAGCTTGCCGACGAGATAAGACAGAAAATGTTCGTATTCGAAGATATCGTCCATCTCGACTCCATGTCTATCCAGGCGTTTATTCCCCAGGTTGACCCGAAGGACCTTGCTGTTGCAATTAAGGGCTCAACCGCCGAGGTTGCGGAGGCTATCTACGCAAATATGTCCTCCCGTAGTAAGGAATCTACACAGACCGACGTTGAATACCTCCATAATGTCCGTATGCGTGACGTCGAAGAGGCACAGCAGCGTATCGTCGCTATTATCCGCCGTCTTGAGGACGAGGGCGCCCTTACTATTTCTAAGGGCGGAGACGACGAGATTATTGCATAAGCCTTCGTAAAAGGGCTTATATTCTAAGGAGGGAGGCGTTTATTTGGCAGGAGTAATAAAGGGCTACGGCTATGTATATAATAACGGCTATGACGTGCCTATTATGCGTACTGTCTATGGAAGCCGACCTGTTGTTACCGAAAAAGAGGAGGAAATAGCCGACCAGCTTGTTCTCCCGGACTTCGGTACCGAAGAAGCTACGGCAGCTGTAGCAGCTCCGGAAGCTATAGCAGGACTTACCGCCGAGGAGAATACGGTAAGCGCCGAGGAAGCGAGAATTGAGCGTGAACAGCTTACCGCAGAATTCGAAGCATTACGGGAACGCTACGAAAGCGAATCGGAGCGTTTCGTCATGAGAGCCAGGGAAAAGGCTACCGAAATATACGAGGAAACAAAGCAAATGGCGGAAAAGCTTATCGCCGACGCAAAGGCAGAAGCGGAGGAAATTAAGCAGAACGCCGCAAAGGAAGCACGTATGAAGGGCTACGAGGAGGGCTCGAAGCAGGGCTACGACGACGGATATGTAAAAGCCCTTAAAAAATGTAAGGAAAGCCTTGTTGAGCTTAAGGATACTATCGAAAGCGTAAATAGCGAGAAGGCAGACATTTTTATGCAGTATGAGCGCAGGCTCTTCGACGCTGTATTTGAAATTGCTCAGAAAATCACCATAGACAGCCTTAAACAAAAGGATAAGGCGGTTATTACGAAGATGATAAGAGAGGCAGGAAAAAAATACAGAAAAAGTAAGAATGTAAAAATAATGCTGTCGGAGCTGGATATAAAGGAAGAAGCGGAAATTGACGAGGAGCTTCTTAAGGATGTATTCAGAAGCTGTGAGCGTGTTGAAATCGAGATAATAAAGGACGCTCCCGAGGGAACGCTCGTAATCGACGACGGCTCGGAGATAACCGACGCAGGAGTTATGACCCAGCTTAAGATGATTGAACAGCTGGGAAAGGGCAAATATCGGGATAAGGCTTCCTCGGATATAGGAAGAAAGCGTACCGGAAAGAAGGCGGCGGAAACGGAAAACAAAGACGAAGCCGCCGGAACTGCGGAAACGGTTGAAACGGTTGAAGCCGCAGAAGCCGAAGAAAGCGAAAACGAAACCGAAACAGCTGTTAACGAGCCTGTTTCGGTACAATAAATATTTAGGGGGCGAACTGTCATGGATTTAGAAGGTTTTAAGGAAGAGCTGGCAGGGTTCGACCCCTATCGTTATATGGGAAAAATCGAGAAAATCGTTGGTATGACAATAGAAGCCAGCGGCCCACAGTGCAGTATCGGCGATATCTGCCGCATATACGCAAAGGATTTCAAGAGCCATATTTTCGCCGAGGTAGTAGGGTTCCAGTCGGAAAAGGTACTCCTTATGCCCTATACCGATATCGAGGGTATAGGCCCCGGAAGTATCGTGGATAATACGGGCGATAAGCTTATGGTTAAAACGGGCGACGCCCTTATCGGAAGAATTATCGACGCAATAGGCCAGCCTATCGACGGAAACGGCGAAATTGAATATACAGACAGCGTTTCTATCTCGGGCATTCCCACTAACCCCCTCACCCGACCTAAAATAGCGGAGCCAATCGAGCTTGGCGTTAAGGCGATAGACGGACTTCTTACCCTCGGAAAGGGTCAGAGAATCGGCATTTTCGCAGGCTCGGGCGTTGGTAAATCTACCCTTATGGGTATGATTGCCCGAAAGGTTAAGGCGGATATTAACGTAATCGCTCTTGTAGGCGAGCGTGGCAGAGAGGTAAGGGAGTTTATCGAAAACGACTTAGGTCCCGAGGGTATGGCGCGTTCCGTCGTTGTAGTCGCAACCTCCGACCAGCCTGCTATGATGAGATATAAATGCCCCATGACTGCAACCGCTATTGCGGAATACTTTATGTCACAGGGCAAGGACGTACTTATAATGATGGATAATCTTACCCGTTTCGCTATGGCGAACCGAGAGGTAGGGCTCTCTATCGGCGAGCCGCCTATTGCAAGAGGCTATACCCCCTCAATCTACGCCCAGATGCCGAAGCTTCTCGAAAGAGCGGGCTGTTTTGAAAAGGGCAGTATTACGGGCATTTACGCTGTTCTCGTTGAGGGCGACGATACTAACGAGCCTATCGCCGATACCGTAAGAGGTATTATCGACGGTCATATTATTCTTTCACGAAAAATAGCGGCGCAAAACCACTACCCTGCCATAGACATTCTCCCCAGCGTTTCAAGACTTATGTCAACGGTAGCCTCTCCCGAGCATAAGGAGGCGGCAAGCAAGCTAAGAAACCTGCTGTCGCTATATAACAACAACGTTGACCTTATCTCTATAGGCGCCTATAAGGCAGGAACTAACCCGAAGCTTGACGAAGCAATCAGCAAAATTGACAAGATAAACGCTTTCCTCTGTCAGAAAACAAACGAGAGCTTTACCCTCGACGAAACGGTAAAGCTCCTTATGGAAGCGGTATCATAATGCACAAACCAGGTGATTATTCTTGAAAAAATTTCAATTTACCCTTGAACGAATAAAACAGTACCGAGAGCAGGAGCTCGATACCGAAAAAGGCACCTTAGCGGAAATAAGGGCGGAAATAGCTTCTCTTGAAGCTGAATTACAAGGCATTTTAGAGGAGCTTGCCAGACTTAACCGTGAGCTTACGGAAATGTACGAAAAAGGTACTACCCCTCTCGAAATATCGGTGCATAAGCGGTATATTGCCGCTAAACAGCAGGAACTTCACATGAAGCGTCATCAGATACTGATGAAGGAGCGGGAAGCGGAAAACCAGCTTAAGCGAGTTATCGCCGCCTCACAGGAGGTCTCCAAAATGGAGAAGCTGGAGGAAAAGCAGATTGAGGAGTATAAGGCGGCGGAGATAAAGGAAACGGAAGCCTTTATTGAGGAGTTTGTGTCAAACGCAGACTGGAGAAAGACGAATATACAATAGAAAAGCGGCGTAAACCGAATTACGCCGCTTTTTTATATATGGTGTTTTTGAAGGCGAGGACTGCCCGAAGGGGCTTTGCACTGACAAATTTCACAGTCCACCAAACCTCGCCGTTTATGATAACACGATATGGAAGAATACCGTTAAAGGCGAGAACTGCCCGAGGGGGCGACCCCTCAGTTCATATACTCTCCGCTATACTCCAGAAGTGTTACGGAATTTACGTTCTCAATGCCCTTAAAGCGTGAAAGCTGGGTAGTATCGTTGTTTTTTAACTTAATTTCAATAGTAAGCTCTACCCCCGAGCCCGACTGGGTCTTATTCTTAAGGCGATATTTCATTCCTCCGAGAACGGCGTTGACGTTAGCTTCTGCGCTTTCGTCGTAGTGAACGATAAGGAGATAGTTTTTCTTCTGCTTTTTAAGAAGGCTGAAAACTATGTAGATTACTGCAATAATAACAGTACCGAGAACGGCAACGAAATAAAGCCCTGCTCCTGCGGTAATGCCCGAAGCGATAGCCCAGAATAAAAAGCCGATATCGAGAGGGTCCTTAATGGCGGCACGGAAACGTACAATAGAAAGAGCGCCTACCATACCGAGAGAAAGCACCACGTTAGAGCTTATGGTCATAATGATAAAGCCCGTTATCGAGGTTATCATGACGAGAAGAATGTTGAAATTGTCGCTATACACAACCCCACGATAGCAAAAGCGATATACAAGGTAAATTATAATGCCGCAGACAAGGGAAGAAAGCATGGCTGCGATTATTCCTGCAGGAGTAAGAATGGAGAAATTGAGGCTGTCGCTGAAAAGCTTTATTGTATCGTCGATAACGCTTAATAATCTTAAATTCATGTTTTTTTCCTTTCCTTTTTAAGTCAACACCGCACTTAAACTCCGAAGCGAAGTATGTCCTGTCGCCTGCGGCAGTATATATATTTGGATACGGATTCCTGCATTATGGGCAGTCCCGTAAGAAGCTCTTCTATATGCATGGGTATGAACTCGTCGTATTTTACCTCTAAAATTACCGTTCCGTCGGAGAAAACGGGGGAAAGTATAAGCTTTTCATCAAAAATATCCCTGCTCTTATCTCCCGAAGAAATCTTCATATCAAAGGTTAAACGAACGTTTCCTGCCGCACATACATAGGGCTCCCGTATATAGTCAACTATTACCGAGGGTCGAAGTCCTGCCGCTGAGGCAGAAACGAAGAAATCCTCCCCCGAGGTATCGCCGAAGCGTTCCTCGGAAAGAAAAGCGTAATCCCCCGAAATAATCCGCTTATATTCATCGTAGGTAAGAACGGCGGACTTTTTATAGCCTACCTCGTTATCCTTTATCTTTTCCTCTAAGCGGATAAAGCTTTTATCGCAGTTATAGGTTCTTATCCTGTACTTTTTTCGGTTAAGAATACCGTTTTCCTTATCGAAAAAGGCGGTTCCGTAAATATCGTCAAAATAAAGACTTGTTATACGGTAGCTTCCGTTCTTTGCGTATTCGTCCGGCTTCATAACAGCCTTGAAACGCTGACGGAGAATATGATATGTACCGATATTTACACGATATTTTACCTCGTGGCGGTATTTATGGGCGGTGTTCATTTATTCCCCCTATTTCCTCGGTTATACGCTCGGTAATCTCCTCAATAGTAAGATTAAGGCAGTTTATTCTTATATCGGCGTATTTCTCGTAGTATGGCCTACGCTGGTTGAATATATCCTCGATGCTCATGCCCTTAGCGGCGGAAATACCTCTTGTCTTAATATTCGTGAGACGGCGGCAAAGCTCGTCACAGGGCACCTCAAGATAAATACAGATACCGCTTTTCTTAAGATACTCCATTCCGTCGGCACAGAATACAGCGCTGCCCCCTGTGGCGATAACCGTATCCTCCTTGTTGTTTACCGAAAGGAGCGCCTTTTCCTCGAAGGTCCTGAAGCGGTCAACACCGTACTTGTCCACAAGAGCCTGAAGCTTTTCCTTCTGCTGAATCTGGATAATAAGGTCGGTATCTATAAAATGCATACCAAGGGTTTTCGCCAAAATTACGCCTACGGTACTTTTTCCGCAGCCGGGCATACCCGTAAGAATTATGTTTTCCATTTTCTTTTGTTCTTCCTTATTTTCTGTCTGTTTTAATACCAGGACGGTATCATTCCGTCATAGTTATTGTATTCCCTCGCCGTTTTTTCCGCCGAAGCCTTTGCCGAAGCGATAGCGTTTTCGCCGAAAGGATAAGCGTCGCAGAGATTTCTTATTGAATCTACCGCCGTATAAAGCGCCATTAGAGGGAAAAAGCCCATAGGAACGCTGCCGCCGAAATAGCCGAGAATCTGTCCCCTCGAAAAAGGAACGCTGCAGGAGCGGCGGATACACTGGAAATCCATATAGGGGTCGCCCCAGCACCAACGGTCGAAATCTATTACTCCGTATTCTCCGTTACTGTCGAAAACGAGGTTTCCCGAACGGAAATCTCCGTGAAGTGCAGTCTGGGGTCTGTCCTTTAAAAGGCTTCGGTTACGGTTAATAAAGGCGATAGCGGCGCTGTCTCCCTTAAAGCTAAGGTGATAACGCTCGAAACGGGCTAAAACCTCGTCTATTTTCTCGTTATAGTACTTGTCCCAGGGTAAAACCTCCTCGGGAGGGGCAACGCTATGTATTCTTTTAAGGAGCTCTCCTGCTCTTTCACCTGCCTTAGCCTGTCCCGGTGTATGCATATTAAGAATACGCTTGTCGGCGTCAACGCCCTCTACCCAGGTGTAAAGCGTATATGCAAGGGTATCGTTACAGCAGGCAGCAACCTCGATAGGAAGATTCATATTGAGCCCAAGCATCGTGTGGATATACTGGGCGAAAACGGCGCTTTCACGGTGACGCTTATACTTTCCGATATCGGTAGTTCTTAAAATAAGCTCGACGCCGTTATTTCTTATAATATGGTACTTATTCTCTCCCGAACGTCCGAATTCGATAGGAGTTATTTCAAGCCAGTTAGGAAAATCGCTTATATCATAAAGCTCGGGAAAATCCATAGCTAATCGTTCCTTTCAGATATACTCATCAAAGAGTTTATATTCTCCCTCGAGAATAATACGGCAGAAATCCTTCTCGTCCTTTATTTCCCTTTCGGTGGCTATGCCCGAAAGCCGCTCCTGATTGCCGCTGTGGTTATCGCTTCCATGGGTAGGTCTTAAGCCGTAGCTGTCGGCATATATTCCTGCCATACGGTTTTCGAAATCGGTACGGCAGGAGTTTATTACCTCACAGCCGTCGCATTTTCGGGGCAGTAAGCGAAGCATATCAATATAGCCTGCCTCGCGGAAGGGGTGAGCGTGGACAATTATACCTCCTGCGCTGTGAACGGCGTCACAGTAGGTGTTTACGTCCCAGTCCATAACCTCCGGGTTATCAAGAAGCCACCCCTTATCAAGTCCGTAGGTCAGTAAATCCGTACCCCGAAAGCCGTATTCCCAGCCGAAAAATACATCAAGACCTATTTTCCTTCCGCATTTCTTCGCACTTTCATAGCCCGAAAAGAGAACGTCAATCTTTTCTTTCCAGCTTAATCCCGAAGGTGCACAGGTATTTCCGTTAAGAAAGTGGTCGGTTATAAAAATACCCTTAAAGCCACGGGATTTATAGAAAATAGCCTGATCCTCGCCGCTTACGCTTGCGCAGGCGCTGGCCTCCCTTGTGTGACAATGGGTTTCATATTTATTCATAAACTGTTTTAACCTCGACGATTTTATTATCCCTTACGGCTACTCGGGGAACTCTCTTTCCGATAAGACAGAGCAGCTCGTAGCCGATAGTACCTAAGCGGTCGGCGATATTATCCACCTTTATTTCCTCAATTTCGTCGGAATAAAGCTCGGCGATATCCCCTACCTTAACCTTAATTCCCGTAACATCCACCATCATCTGGTCCATACATACCCGTCCTATTATAGGGGCAGGCTTTCCGTTAATATAGACTACGCCGTTATTGGAAAGAAACCTGCTGTAGCCGTCGGCGTAGCCTGTGGGTACAACGGCGAGAACGGTTTCCCTTTCGGTAATATAGGTTCTTCCGTAGCTTACGGCGGTACCCTTAGGTACGGTCTTAAGCTGACATATTTCAGCTCTGAGCCTTAAAATAGGCTTAAGCTCCTTCGGAACAGGAAGCTCCTTATTGGGCATACAGCCGTAGGTAATAATACCGCTTCTTACTATATCTCCCTTAAAATCGGGGTGATAGAGAATACCGCCGCTGTTCTGTGAATAAACGGGGATTCCCTTTTCACGTAAGGGAGCGGATATTTCCATAAGCCTTTCCTGCTGTTTTTTCGTATATTCCATATCCGAGGGTGTAAGGCTGTCGGAAACGGCGAAATGGGTATAAATTCCGCAGATTTCAAGATTACTGAGCTTCATAATCTTAGAAAGCTCCTCCTCGGTTTCTATGCCTATACGGTTCATACCCGTATTTACCTTTATATGTACCTTTATGGTACGGTTTTTGCCTGCCCCGTATTCTGAAAGAAAACGGGCGTATTCGAAGCTTCCTACCGTCTGCTCAAGGTCGTAGGAAAAGATTTCCTCCTGCCACTCCTCGTCACAGTAGCCGAAAATAACAATCCTACCCTCGGGAAGAAGCTTTCTTAGCTCTATTCCCTCGTAAACGTTGGAAACTGCGAAATAGCGTATTCCCATACGATAAAGCTCACGGGATACTATCTCGGCGCTATGACCGTAGGCGTCCGCCTTTACTACTGCCATAACCGCCTTATCTCCTGCCGTCTTTTTTATGTATTCTATATTAGCGTCAAGGGTATCAAGGTCGATTTCCGCCCATACACGCCTTAAAAGCTTACTCATTCGGTCCTTTATCCTTTCGAAGAGATATATACTAATACCTGACCAACCTATAGACAAATCCGATTGCTATAACCACGCCACTCTTCGTCAAGCTCACTTGACCGGCGCCAGCCGGACTGCGTTCGCTTTCCTCGATTGGCTGTGTTCTACCTTCCGTCTTTGCCTATAGTTTGGTTAGGTATTAGTATTATTTTAAAAATCTATTGTATTTTATTTGTATTTGTGTTAAAATAAGATAAATATCATCTATGTTACATCTATACCTCTATATATTATATACTCTTTAACGGATAATTTCAACCTATTTTAAAAATTTTCGGAGGAAAAATGGCAGTAAAAAGAAAAAGTAACTGGTATATATATCTTATAGCGCTTATAATCTCCTTTGTGCTTCTCGGTCTTTTTGTGAGCAGTATCTGGGACTCCCTGTTTCCTGCTTCCGAGGACGCAGCGAGCTATTCGATTTCCCATTCGGACTTTCGCCCTTCGCCGGACATAAAGCCTACCTATCTTGTTATGCTTTCCGATATGAAGGCGGCTACTCCCGTATATTATATGCTAGCGAACTATCGTCCGAGGGAGGAAATGATTGTTTTCGTACCTCTTCAGGAAAATATGAAGGTTTCCTACGGCGGAAACGAGGGAAGTCTTTACGAAATGTACGATAACTTCGGCGCAGAAGCGGTTATGGGCGGAATTAAGACGTCGCTGGGCGTTGAATGTAAGCATTACATCAAATTCGACCGCTTATCCTTTATCGACTTTATCGACCTTACGGGTAGCGTTTATGTAAATATTCCTGCAGATATTACCGAAACTGTTACGAAAACCGTTCTCGAAAAGGAAACGGTAGAGATTGACGGCGAAGAAAAGGAGGTTACCCGTTCGGTAAAGAAGGCTGTGGAGGAAATTGTTTTTCCTGCAGGAGTCTCCTATCTCGACGGCGAGAAGCTTTACGACTATATAACCTACGATTTCGGAAAGGGCGTTGACTATAAGCTTGCGGTTCATGGCGCTATGGCTATGAATATGCTGAACCGGAACTTCCGCAACCTTTCCTCAACGGAAATACAGAAATTTGCCGAAAAGCTCATATACAGCACCGATACGGATATAACCATGAGCGATTACACAAATATGCAGTCCGTTCTCCAGTACACCTCGGAAAATACCATTAACCCCTGTGAATACTATATGCCCTACGGAGAAAACGACGGAGGCTATTTCATAATCTCGGAAAATTCAAAAGCTACAATCCTCGACCGTCTCGGTATAAACCCCGAGGAAGAATAAAAATATCGCAGAGCTTTCGGCTCTGCGATTCTTTATGTCATTACTATACCGTTATTATTAGCGTGGATATAGGTTTTATTCCTGTCGTGGTCGATAACCTGGCGGAATTCGCCGATATCGATAATGACCCCTACGAAAACGGTTGACCTTACATGAAGGGCGGCGGAGCCGGTAAGCCTTAATGCCTCCTCAACATCGGCAAGACGAGCTAAAATAGGCTCTTTCTCCGATTCCTTACGCTCTCTTATGCGTAAAGCCGCTTCCGCAAAGTTCTTACTCTCAATACTGGCGTTATCTCCCACGGCGAGCCCCTCAAGGCGCCAGTCGATTTTCTCGATTTCCTGTTCAATCTTTATAAGCGCGGCTTCGAGAGAATGCTTATTTTCTAAGCATTCCGCAGAATCTCCCAGCTTGAAGAGGGTTTTGTCCCTATGACGGTTTCCTGCCATATTGCAGTAAACCTCCCCCATACATTCGATTGTTCCGCCGCTTATAGTACCCTGTCCCTCGATGCACTTAATTTCCATTACCGCCTTTGTCTTGCTTCTTATGATGAATTCTGCGGTAATTGAATCTCCTGCATTAAGAACACAGGCGGTAAAGCCCTTACAGATTATACTTCCGTTTTTCGAGGTAATAACACAGTCCATGGCCTCGCCGTCGATTGTTACGTTTCCCTCCGCTTCGATAATGACGCCGTTCGCCTTTCCGCATATATGAATGCTGTTTCCTGCCTTAACGTAGGCCTTTTCGCTTACGTTTCCTTTAATAATAAGGGCTCCCGAATAGTTTATGGGACCCGAAGCGGCAGTTATATTTCCCTCGATAATCTGTTCGTTTACGACGCTGTATATGCCGTTTATTTCCGAAAGAGTTCCCGAAGCTGTAGCGATAAGACAGTCTCTGCTCACCGCAATATTATCTCCGCATTTAAGGCTTACGGGTCTTCCCATTGTGGATTCGATGGTCTCGCCGCAGACGTTCATACCGAATTTACCCTTGGTTGGCTCAACGATGCGGCAGATAATATCTCCTGCCGAAACGATCGCCTTTCCGTCCTCGTTTTTCCGGAAGCAGGGCATAAGATGACCGTCGTTTCCTTTTTCGGCGTAGGTACCGTAGGCGATTACGGTATAGCGGTTGAAAAGCTGCTTATTTACCATATTCATTACGGCAGGAGTACTTACGCCGTAAATAACGCCTGCCTCCTTAATTGCGTCGAAAATATCGTTTATGGTATAGGGTCTGTGCTTTTCCGTGTGGGAATTTACGATAACGGAGGCGGACATTTTATCCTCCGCTATTTTTACGGAAATAACAGAAACGGCGCCATTTATGCCGACGCCGCTCCCCATTTTATCATCAGCAAAGGGATTCTTGAAGCTTCCTTTTCTTTCGGGGTGCTCTATTTCATCAATAATGCTGTCGAAAAGGTCCTCAAGCGCCCTGAATTTCTCCTCCATTTGCTAAAATCTCAAATATAAACTTTTCCCTTAATAGCCGAGCTTACCTCAACAGAGCCGTTTTCCGCAATAAAGGTTACGGTTCTTCCGTAGTTAAGACCCGTATCCTGGGCAACAATCGGAATACCGAGAGAGGAAAGAACCGCCTTAACCGCAGCAATATTCCTTTCGCCTATATTGAACGTACCGGAGGTAGTCTGGAACATAACTGCGCCTCCTGCAATTTTAGCGACAAGACCGCCGGAGGAAGCTCCTCGCCGCTTCATTTCCTGCACCATATCGGGTATTGCGGTATCGGCGAACTTCATTCTTGTACTGTGTCCGTCGGTAATAGCCTTACTGTCGGGGAGCATAATATGGGAAAGTCCCGAAATTCCCGTATTCTTATCGTAAATACAGGTACCTATGCAAGAGCCGAGAGCGTACGTAATAAGCATATCGGGGGCTTTACAAATCTTCCAGTCGGAGATTCCTACTACTATTTTTTCAGCCATCACAATACACCCAGCTTTCCAAGAAGATTTCCGAGAGAATCTATAGTAGGAAGAAGAAGCATCTTAGACCGTACATTGACATTACCGAGAACGATATTGTTATCTATATAGAGGAGCTTATCCCCCATCTGTCCCATCTGTGCAGCGGGGGCGCTCATTATAGCGCCAAGCATATCTACCGCCATTTTCGGAACATCGACGTCGATAAACATATCCGCAAGCTGTGAAATTGCATTTACATAGGACCCCGCCATAATATTTCCTATCTCGTGGAGAGCGGATTTTTCGCCCTCGTCGATAGCTACGAGGTTTTCGGTCTGATGCCCGAAGAAGGTTTCGGTTATTACGGAAACGAGCTCCTTTTCGAAAAGGAACATTATCATTCCGTCGATATCTCCCTTTATTCCTACGAGAATACCTGCAACAATCTTTTCGGGACCGCCTGCGGCGTCGATAGCCTGCTGGAAATCGAGGATTTCGACTACGGGAACCTCGATATCTACCATAGTATTAAGCATCTGGGAAAGAGCCGTTGTTGCATTTCCCGAACCGATATTGCCTATTTCCTTGAGAACGTCGAGATGCATAGCCTCAAGGTCTTCATAATTTTTGATTGCCATAATAATGCCCTACCTGTATATTATCTTAAATTATTTGCTATGTTCATAAGCTCGTCGGAGGTGGTTACTACCTTAGCGCTGAGCTGATAGGAGCGCTGTGTTTCTATAAGGTGCACCATTTCGGCGGCTAAATCCACCGTTGACATTTCGAGAGCGCCCCGGACAAGCTCCTTATCCTCGCTGGGTACTGCCTCTCCCGAGCGGTCGGTTATTGCGAAATGGTTATCCTCGCTCTGGTCAAGTCCGAAATTGTTGGGTACGGAATACTGCCCGATAAGCCTTTCTAAGGCTCCATAGTCGATAGTTGTGGTCTGTACCTCTTCCGTTCCCGTAACTACGCCGTTTTCGTCATGTATTTCCCTTGTTTCCACAACAAAGGGAACGATAATATGATTGCCCTCGTTATCAAGAACGAACTCGCCTCTGCCCGAAACAAGCTCCCAGTGATCCTCAATCTGTGTAATCTGGAAGGAGCCGTCTCTCGTCAGGTAATCGTCGCCACGCTCGTCCCTTACCATAAAGAAATTATCGTTAGCGATAGCGAAATCCAGGGGCTGTTCCGTCTGGACGAAGGAGCCTTTATCCCACATAAAGTCGGTTTTCATTACATATTGCCCGTGACCCGTCTGCCATTCCGGCTCCGTTGCACGCTGTATTGTGTATATGCAGTCCGCAAAGCTGGGACGAAGGGACTTAAAGCCTACGGTATTGACGTTTGCGATATTATTGGAGTATATGTTCATGCCGTTCTGCTGGCTTATCATGCCTGCTGCGCCTGTGTAAAAGGATATATTCATACCTTACCCTTCCTTTCTCTGTAAGCAGTATTACTGAACAGAAGCAATATCCACGGATTTTGAGTTTATATTGTCGAGAGCCTTTAAAATAGCGCTGTTTGCCTGATAAAGACGCTGCGCCTCCATCATCTGGGTAACCTCCTTGTTTCCGTCAACGTTGGAGTGTTCCCATGCTCCCTGTATAATATCAAAGATTTCTCCCTCGGGGAGAGCTTCGTTACCCTCATAGCGCATAAGGTTATTTCCGATTTTCTCCACGTCTGCGTCAGGTGGGATATAGGTAAGGAGAAGTCTGTCCACAATCTCGTTGTCGATAAGGATTGTACCGTCGTTCTTTATAACGAAATTATCGGTTCCGAGGTAGATATCGCCGTTTTCACCCTGAACTCTTCCCGCCTTTCCGAGAACGAGATAGCCCTCTCCGTCCAGCTCCCACTGACCGTTTCTTGTCTGATAAACCTGCCCGTCCCGGGCCGCTATATTGAAATACATATTTCCGAATACGGCAACATCAAAAACGCTGTCCGTAAAGGTAAAATTACTCTGTTCGAGATTGGTTTTAGATATGTCAACATAGGTCTGCAAAAAATGACCCGAGGTTTCCTGCCGCTCGTTAACAAGAATAAGCTCGTCCATAAAGGTGTTCATTACGATTTCATCCTTTTTATAGCCTGCAGTATTCATATTAACGATATTATTTCCTATTGCGTCAAGCTGCCGCTGTTTTACCAGCATACCCTGCGCCGCATTGTAAAAGCCTCTTAACATCTGCACTAACTCCTTTCAGAATGTATGTGCTCTTTATTGCCATAGAAATGGCAATTCTTCAATCACGGTTCATATACTCCTGAAGCTCGTGCTTCAATAGGAGCATAGCCTTCGAATGTATCTGACAGACTCTCGACTCGGTAACGCCGAGAACCTTTGCTATTTCGTTGAATTTAAGCTTTTCGTAGTAGTAGAGAGTAACAACCTGCTTACTCTTTGGCTTAAGCTGATTTATTGCGTCGGCGATAACCTGCTTGAGCTCCTCGTCATAGAGCCTTGCGTCCGCCGCCTCGCCGCCGGGGGTATCGAAATTATCCTCGTAGAGAAGCTCCTCAAAGGAGAGGGTAATTGCTCCTGCTGCTTCGGACATGGACTTATCCAGCTTTTCTCTCGTTACGCCCATATATTCCGCTATTTCATCATTCTTAGGATGACGCCCCAGCTTTACGAAAAGCTCGTTATAGGCGGCGTCAAGCTCCTTTCCGAAATGGCGGACGTGACGGGGGACCCAGTCCTGCTTTCTTACGAAGTCGATTATAGCGCCCTTTACCTTTAAATTAGCGTAGGTTTCGAACTTTACGCCCTTTTCGGTATCGAAGCTATCTATCGCCGACATAAGAGCGATAACGCCCTCGTTTATTATATCCTCGGTAGCGGCGTATTTCGAGTAGATATTTCTTAAAGAAACCGCAATTATACGGACAAGCTCAAGATAACGAAGAACAATATCGTTCCGGAGATTTATATCGCCTGTTCTATGATATTCGCCGATAACCTCGATAACGTCGAATTCGTTTTTCATGAGCTATCCTCCTTTCGGTTATTTATATGCCCTTAAAGGGCTATGCTGCCTACCGACTGAATCTGTGTTGTGCTGTCGATTTCGCTGTAGGAAAGGACGGTTATACCGGGAATAAACTGGTCGATAAGCTTTTTGAAATATACTCTTACGATAGGAGAGGTCAGAACGATGATATTCGGGATAACGTCCTTGATTTTGTTGACCTCCTCCGTTGTACGGGCTACAATACGCTGAATTGTTTCGGGATCCATGGAAAGATAGCTGCCCTGGTCGGATTTTTTAACGCTGGCTACTATCATGTCCTCTATCTTCGGGTCGATAGTTATTACACGAAGTGAATTCGCCTCGGCAAAGCGCCTTGTAATGGTACGCTTAAGAGCCTGCCGCACATATTCTACGGTAATATCTATATCCTTCATTGTGGCGGTATGGTCGCCGAGGGTTTCGAGAATTGTTTCCATATCCCTTATTGGAACGCTTTCCTTAAGGAGCAGCGCAAGCACCTTCTGGAGATAGCCGTAGGAAACGACGTTGGGTATAAGGTCCTCTACGATGGTAGGGTTGTTCTTCTTGATATTCTCCACCATGGTCTTGACGTCCTGTCTGGTAAGAATTTCGTGGCAGTGTGCCTTAATTACCTCGGAGAGATGGGTTATCATAACGGAAACGGGGTCGATAAGGGTATAGCCCGCTACGTCCGCCGCCACCTTCTTGTCCTCGCTTATCCAGCGTGCAGGAATACCGAAGGCAGGCTCGATAGTATCAATACCGTCAACAGGAGTAGTTACGTCCCCGTTATCGAGGGCAAGGTAATGGTCAACGAGAATTTCTCCTCTTGCAACCTCTTCGCCCTTTATCTTGATTATGTACTGATTCGGGTTAATATCGGGATTATCCCTCATTCTTACCGAGGGAATTACCATACCCATATCCATAGCGAACTGCTTTCTGAAAAGAACTACTCGTTCAATGAAATTACCGCCGCTTCGCTCGTCAACGAGATGCAAAAGGCTGTAGCCGAATTCCATTTCGATTTGCTCCACGCTCAGCAGCTTGAAAACATTGTCGATATCCCGGTAATAGTCGGTGTCTGTAGCCGTCTGCTGCTGTGCCGATTCCATTTTCTTCCTGGCTTCCGCCGCCTCCTGCACCTGTGCAAGCTGTTTTTTCGACCTGCTCATAAATACGGAGGCAGTAATAAGGGCGCCGCCCAGTATAAGAAGAATAGGCTTCGGGAAGCCCGGAATAAGCATAAGCACCAGCATAACTATGCCGGTAATAAGGATAACGGTAGGATTCTGTGTGAACTACACCTTAACGTCGTCGTTAAAGCTTCCTGCGCTGGCGGTACGGGTAACTACCATACCTGTCGCTACGGAAATAAGGAGAGCGGGAATCTGTGAGCAAAGGCCGTCGCCAACGGTAGCAAGGGAATATGTGCTAATAACCGTATTGAAGTCGCCGCCGTTAATCATACCGATTATTGCGCCGCCGATAAGGTTAATAAGAGCGGTTACAATAGAGATAATAGCGTCGCCCTTTACGAACTTGGTAGCACCGTCCATGGCTCCGAAGAAATCGGCCTCACGCTGTACATTTGCACGGCGGATTTTTGCCTCCTCGTCGGTAATTGCGCCTGTATTGAGGTCGGCGTCGATAGCCATCTGCTTACCGGGCATAGCGTCCAGTGTAAAACGTGCAGCAACCTCGGATACACGCTCCGAGCCCTTAGTAATTACAAGAAAGTTTACTAAAACGATAATTATAAAGATAATAAAGCCGACAATTGGGTCGCCGCCCATAACGAAGCTTCCGAAGGTTTCGATTACCGCCCCTGCGTAGCCCGAGCTTAAAATACCTCGGGTTGTGGAGATATTGAGAGAAAGCCTGAAAACCGTGGTAATAAGAAGAATCGTAGGGAAAATCGAGAAATCGAGAGCCTCCTTGATATACATGGTAATAAGGAGGATAACGAGGGAAAGTCCGATATTTACGAGAAGAAGAAAGTCCAGCAAAGCGCCGCCAAGAATAGAGTTCAGCGGTATAATAAGGGCGAGGACGATAAAAATTACGAATACGGCAAAAACATTGCTTAGCATTCTTTTAACCATGTTTAAGCCGCCTCCTTCTTAGGACCTCGTTTACCTGCGCTTTTCCAGCGCCTCCTCGGGAACATTAAGCTTCTTACCCTTCGCATTATACATTTCAGAAATAACTACCGCTACGGCGGTAAACAAGGAAGAGGGAATTTCGCTTCCTATAGGAACCGTATCGTAGAGAGTACGGGCAAGCTGTCTGTTTTCCGTTACATATACATCATTCTGCTCCGCTATCTCGACTATTTTAAGAGCGAGATTATCCTGTCCCTTCGCTACTACTACGGGGGCGGCATAAGCGGATTCGTCAATATCATATTTAAGGGCAACCGCATAATGGGTAGGGTT
>JAEDHF010000097.1 GCA_016297165.1 Oscillospiraceae bacterium
ACTGAACCTTATCGCCGCCGCTATGGTTGTGGCTGTTCCCTTTGTGTGCAGTCTTGCTCTCAAAGAGGTGGATTATACCGTTGAAAGCGATAAGATAAGCGGAGAGATAAGGTTAGCCTTTATATCCGATTTACATAACAGCCGCTACGGCGAAAAAATGCGGGAGCTTGTTGACGCAGTAAGAAGCTACAACCCCGACGCAGTTATTTTCGGCGGCGATATGTATGACGAATACTGGGGCGAGAATAACGCCGATTTGCTTATCGACCGCCTTGCTTCCGAGTATAAGTGCTTTTATACAATCGGAAACCATGAAATGCATATTGATGAACGTATGATAAAGGAAAAGGTAGCCGGAAAGGGCGTAACCGTTCTTGAAAACGACTGCTTCGATATGGAAATAAGGGGCAATAAGCTTCGTTTTATCGGACTGGAGGGTATGCTGGATGAAGAGGGCTGTGAAAAAGCGCTTTCCTGCGTTTCAGAGGACAGCTATAACATTCTTATCGACCATTATCCCGAGCATTTCCCCGACTTGTCCGATAAAGGCTTCGACCTTATTCTTTCGGGGCATGCCCACGGAGGACAGGTAACAATCCCTTTTATCCTTAACGGCGTTTATGCTCCTAATCAGGGGCTTTTCCCTAAATATGCAGGGGGCAGGTACAGCGAAAACGGTACTGAAATGGTAGTAAGCCGCGGACTGTACCGTAACGTATCAAATATCCTTGTTCCGAGGGTATTTAACCGCCCCGAGCTTGTATTTGTTACAATAGGAGAGAAAGAGTAAGAATGAGAATTGTGGCTCTGATAGAGAACACCAGCGCCGCCGAAAAGCTTAAAGCGGAGCATGGACTCTGCCTTTATGTGGAAAAGGACGGAAATAAGTACCTTATAGATACGGGCGCTTCGGATAAGTTCATCAACAATGCTAAAAAAATGAGAATACCTATCGGGGAAGTAACGAAAATTCTCGTTTCACATAATCATTTCGACCATACAGGCGGCATTGAGCCCTATCTTAAGATAAATCCCTATGTAGAAATATACGCAAAAAAAGCGGCAGATAATGATTTTTACATAAAGCAGGGCTTCCTTCGGGTTCCTATAGGACAGATTTCCTATCTAAGAGAGGAAAATTCCGATAATTTCGTCTTATATAACAGCTTTCAGGAAATAGACGAGGGCGTTTTCGCTATGTCCAACGAATATACCGACTACTCCATGTACTGTGAGGATAAACGGCTTTATATGCGGTACGAGGGGCAGGTCATAAGGGACGACTTTCTCCACGAGGCTTTTTTCGTTTTCTTCCCCGAAAGGAACAGGGAAAAGGGCTGTGTGGTAATATCCCCCTGCTCACACTGCGGAATAGTGAATATACTTAAAACAGTCCGTATGAGATTTCCGGATTCGCCTATACTTTCGGTAATAGGCGGCTTTCACCTCATGGGCTCCTCTACGAAAAAGCTGTGCTGCAGCGTGGATTATGTGGATAAAACCATAAACGAGCTTAAGGGCATCGAAACGGGCACTATATATACCTGCCATTGTACAGGGCTTACGGGCTACGGCATATTAAAAGCCAAGCTCGGCGACAGAATCCAGTATCTCCAGACAGGGGAAGAACTTACGTTTTGACGATTTATATAAAAATATGTATCCGTTTTTATTAAATTGGCTAAAATCGTTGTCGTAAAAAGGAAATATATTGTAGATAAGGTGTAAATTTTCAATATAATAAGAAAAAGTATTGAAATTTTGCTGATTTTACGCTATAATTGTAATAACGTAATATAACATAATTCAGGAAGGGCGGAAAGAATATGAATTCTCCATTTACCACGGAAGAGTTAAGCAAGAAGCTTAAAGATACGCTTGTTATTGACTTCAGAGTTAACCCGAAGGATGCAAACAGTACCCAGATTTATAAGGCACTTTCAAGCATCGTTGTTGAACACCTTAAGGAAAAGCGTCATGCATTTATGACGAAATGCACCTCCATGGGTAAGAAGCAGGTTTACTATATTTCCATGGAATTCCTTATGGGACGTTCCTTAAAGACCTCTCTTTATAACCTCGGAATGAACGAAGAGGTTGAAAAGGTTCTTAAGGACGATTATGACATCAAAATTGATACTATCTATGAAGAAGAACCTGACGCAGGTCTCGGTAACGGCGGTCTTGGTCGTCTTGCTGCCTGCTATATGGACGGTATGGCTACCTGTGAATACCCTGCAACAGGCTACTCCCTCCTTTATGAATACGGTATCTTCAAGCAGAAGATTATGGACGGCTGGCAGACTGAGCTTCCCGACAACTGGCTTCCCGGCGGTGAATCCTGGATTACTCCTGTTCCCGAACAGGCTGTTGAGGTTCATTTTGACGGCGAGGTAAAGGAATACTGGGATAACGAATACCACCATATTTCCCATGTTAACTATGTTCCCGTTCTTGCAGTTCCCTATGATATGTATGTTTCCGGTTACGACAGCGAGGGCGTTTCCAAGCTTCGTTTATGGAGTGCAAAGAGCATGTCCTTTGATATGAGCGCCTTCAATGCCGGTGATTATGCGAACGCTCTCGGCGCAAACAATATCGCTCACGCTCTTACAAAGGTACTTTATCCTAACGATAACCACCTTGAGGGTAAGGCTCTTCGTCTTCGTCAGCAGTACTTTATGTGCGCTGCTTCTATCGGCGATATCGTAATGCGTCACATGAACAACTACGGTACTCTCGATAATCTCCACGATAAGGTAGCTATCCATATCAACGATACACACCCCACCCTTGCTATCCCCGAGCTTATGAGAATACTTCTCGATGACTGCGGCTATTCCTGGTCGAAGTCCTGGCATATCGTTTCCAACACCTTCGCCTATACAAACCACACCGTTATGGCTGAGGCTCTTGAAAAGTGGGATAAGGACCTTATCGCAAGAATCCTCCCCAGAATCTACTCGATTATCTGCGAAATCAACCGCCGCTACTGCGAAGGTCTTTCCAACAGACTTCCTTATGAGGTTGTTGAGCGTATGTCTATCTTCAACAACAACAAGATCAGAATGGCTAACCTCTGCGTAGATGGTTCACATTCCGTAAACGGCGTATCAAGACTTCACAGCGAAATTATCAAGGAAAGTGTATTCCACGATGAATACCAGGATAAGCCCACAAAGTTTACTAATGTAACTAACGGTATTGCATACCGCCGCTGGCTTCTCCAGTCCAACCCCAGACTTACAAAGCTTCTTTCCGAATGTATCGGCGACGGCTTTAAGAAGAACGCACAGGAACTTTCTAAGTTCAGACTTTTCGAAAACGACAGCTCCGTTCTTAAGCGTCTTGCTGAAATAAAGAGAGAGAATAAGGCTGACTTCGCTAAGTATGTTCTTTCTACAACAGGCGCAAAGCTCAACCTCGACAGTATCTTCGACGTACAGGTTAAGCGTCTCCACGAATACAAGCGTCAGCAGTTAAACGCTCTCAACATCATTTCAGAATACAATTATCTTCTTAATAACCCCGATGCAGACTTTGTTCCTAAGACATATATCTTCGCTTCGAAGGCTGCTCCCGGCTATTATATGGCTAAGCAGATCATCAAGCTTATCTGGTGTATCGGCGAAGAGCTTAAGAAGAATCCTAAGCTTAACGAAAAGCTTTCCGTTGTATTCCTTGAGGATTACCGCGTAACTCTTTCCGAAATCCTTATGCCCGCTGCTGAAATCTCCGAGCAGATTTCTCTCGCAGGTACAGAAGCAAGCGGTACCGGTAACATGAAGCTTATGCTTAACGGCGCTATAACAATGGGTACCTACGACGGCGCTAACGTTGAAATCCACGAGCAGGTTGGCGACGATAACATCTTTATCTTCGGTATGTCAACTCCCGAGGTTAACGTTATGAAGCAGAACGGCTATTCGCCCGACGGCTACTATAACCACAATCCCATTATAAGAGGCGCTATCGACTCCATGTATAAGGGCTTCAACGGCGCAACCTTCGACGAGGTTGCAAACGCAATCAGATACGTTGACCAGTATATGTGTCTTGCCGACTTCGACAGCTACCACAACACACAGGCTAAGGCAAGAGAAACCTATAAGGATATGGAAAAGTGGAACAGAATGTCCCTTGCTAATATTTCCGGCGCAGGAGTATTCTCTGCCGACCGTGCAGTTACCGATTATGCAAGAGATATCTGGCATATAATCTGATTTTATTGCTGTTTGTCCGCCGTGCAGTATTTCTGTACGGCGGCTTGGCTTATAGGAGGAAATAATGATACCGATTTACGACTGTTTTAACGAAGAATATAAGAAGCCCTTCGGTGCGGTTGAGCGTGGCTGTCAATGCACCTTCACCCTTAAATTCCCCGAGGAAATACTGGTGGAGGAGCCTGTTCTCGTTGTGTTCAGACCGGGAAATAAGGAGCGTTTCACGAAGCTTGAAAAAAGAGAGGTTAAGGACGGAATTGTTACCTATTCCTGCGATTACGCTCCCTGCGATTTAGGGCTCCATTACTACTATTTCTCGCTTTTAATCAACAGAAACCGCCATTATATCAAGAAAAACGGTGCCAGCGAGGGCGTTATCGACAACGGCGACCTTTTCCAGCTTACCGTTTATAAGGAGGGAATGACAACTCCCGACTGGATAAAGGGCGGAATTATGTATCAGATTTTCCCTGACCGCTTCGCAAAAAGTGGCGAGCCTCATAATAACGTTCCTTACGACAGGAAAATCCACACAAACTGGAACGATACCCCCGACTGGAGACCCGACAGCCGCGGTCAGATTACTAACAGCGACTATTTCGGCGGCGACCTTAAGGGAATTGAGCAGAAGCTGGATTATCTTGTCGGTTTAGGGGTAAGCGTTATCTATCTTAACCCTATTTTCGAAGCGCAGGAGAATCACCGCTACTGCACCTCGGATTACTCGAAAATCGACCCCCTCTTAGGTACGGAGGAGGATTTTGTGAGCCTTTGTAAAACTGCAAAAGAAAAGGGAATAAGCATTATTCTCGACGGCGTTTTCTCTCATACGGGAGCGGACTCTATCTACTTCAACAAAAACGGCCGTTACGGAGATAATACGGGTGCATACCGCGACCCTAACAGCCCCTACAGAGAATGGTACAGCTTCAGTCAGTACCCCGATGTTTACGAATCCTGGTGGGGTATTACTACTCTCCCGAATGTTAACGAGGATAACCCTGCCTATACGCAGTACATCTGCGGCGAGGGCGGTATTTTACAGAAATGGATTGATTTAGGCGCAGCAGGTTGGCGTCTTGACGTTGCGGACGAACTCCCCGACTTATTTATTGATAACCTGAACAAGGCGGTTAAGGCCAAGGGTGAGGACAAGATTATCTACGGCGAGGTATGGGAGGACGCTACAAATAAGGAAAGCTACGGCGTTCGCCGCCGCTACCTTATCGGCGACCAGCTTGACAGCGTTATGAACTACCCCTTTAAGGAGGCTATTCTTAACTATGTAAAGAACGGCGAGCCGAATGTTCTTACCGATGGGGTAATGACTATCGTGGAGCATTATCCTAAGCCCTGTACAGACGTTCTTATGAACTTCCTTTCAACCCACGATACCGAAAGAGCTATAACAAGGCTTGCAGGCGAGGATGTAGGCTGGAACGGAAGAGAGTGGCAGGCTGAACGTTACCTTTCCGACAGCGAGTACACCTACGGTGTTGCCCTTATGAAATGCGCTATGGCGCTCCAGTTCTTCCTCCCCGGAATTCCCTCAATCTATTACGGCGACGAGGCAGGGCAGGAGGGCTATAAGGATCCCTTTAACCGCCGTACCTACCCCTGGGACAAGGCGAACACCGAGCTTATCGATTTTACAAAAACCCTCGGTAAGGTCAGAAGAAGCGTAAAGGCTTTCACTAAGGGCGATATAAGATTTATTGACGTAACAAAGGATTACGCTGTATTCAGCCGTGAGGATAAGGAAATCGGCGAAAGGGCGGTTGTTATCGTGAGCCGCTCGAAGAACGGCTATAAATCCGATATTTCTACCCTTATGAAGGGACGTGATTACGAGGTCGTTTACGGCAGCTCTTCCGAAGGAAAGATAATCGTTCCGCCCTTCGGCTACGGGGTTATCCGTACAAAATAAGAGATAACGAAAAACCCGGAAAGATTACTCTCTCCGGGTATTTTTATATCGTTTTTCGAAAATTATTCAGCTACTGCCGCCTTAATAGCGTCAACCTTGTCTGTTCTTTCCCAGGCTACTCCAAGGTCCTCACGACCCATGTGGCCGTAAGCGGAAAGAGCCTTATACTGGGGCTTTCTGAGCTCGAGAGCGGAGATAATAGCCGCAGGACGTAAGTCGAATACCTTTGCTACTGCGTCGGAAAGCTTTTCATCGCTTACCTTACCTGTACCGAAGGTGTCGATAAGTACGGAAACGGGCTTAGCTACGCCGATAGCGTAAGCGATTTCAACCTCACACTTGTCTGCAAGTCCTGCTGCAACAATATTCTTTGCTACATATCTTGCCGCATAAGCTGCGGAACGGTCAACCTTCGTGGGATCCTTACCGGAGAAGGCGCCGCCGCCGTGTCTTGCGTAGCCGCCGTATGTATCAACGATAATCTTTCTGCCTGTAAGACCGCTGTCGCCCATGGGTCCGCCTACAACGAAACGACCAGTGGGGTTTACGAAATACTTTGTATTTTCGTCAAGTAATTCAGCAGGAATCGTAGTCTTGATAACCTTCTCGATTA
>JAEDHF010000098.1 GCA_016297165.1 Oscillospiraceae bacterium
GAAAAGCCTTTGTAAAGATATGTACCGCTATTGCGGAGAGCGAAAAGGTAACTGTATGCGCCTCCGAAAAACAGTACGAAAATGCAAGGCGAATGCTTCCCGACAATATTAGAGTAGTGGAAATGTCTTCCAATGATTCATGGGCAAGAGACTATGCTCCCACCTTCGTTACCGACGGAAAGGAAATAAGGGGCATTAACTGGCGCTTTAATGCCTGGGGAGGGCTTTATGACGGACTGTATTTTCCTTGGGATAAGGATGATAAAATGGCAAGGAAGCTCTGCGACCTGTACGATAAGGATATGTACGACGCAGGAGATTTTGTTCTCGAGGGCGGCTCTATCCACGTTGACGGCGAAGGAACGTGCATAACCACAGAAGCCTGCCTGTTGAGCAGCGGGAGAAACCCCGATTTGACAAAAGAAGAAATAGAGGAAAAGCTTAAGGAATACCTCGGCGTCGAAAAGGTAATCTGGATTAAAAGAGGAATATATAACGACGAAACCAACGAACACGTGGATAATATATGTGCATTCGTCAAGCCCTCTGAAGTCGTTCTCGCCTGGACAGACAATGAGAATGACCCACAGTATGAAATGAGCAGATCCTGCTACGATATACTTTCAAACAGCACCGACGCAAAGGGCAGAAAGCTAAAAATCCACAAGCTTTATCTTCCTGAGCCTGTACGGATTACCGCCGAAGAATGCGAAGGTCTCGACACAATGGATTTTGAGCCTACAAGACAGCCAAACGAACGGCTCGCCGCATCTTATGTAAACTTCTATATATCAAATAGTGCCATTGTGATGCCCTTTTTTAACGACCCTGCGGATGAAAAGGCTAAAGCTCTCCTCGAAAAGCTTTTCCCCGAAAGAAAGATAGTCGGCATATATGCCAGGGATATTCTTATCGGCGGCGGTAATATTCACTGCATAACACAGCAGATTCCCGAATTCAGATAAAAAGGATAATATTATGAGAAAAATCAAATTAGCAGCAGTACAGATGTCAATTCCCGATACTGCCGAAAAATCAACAGAAAAAGCAGATAAGCTCGTAAGAGAAGCTGCAGAAAAAGGAGCTAACGTAATACTGCTCCCGGAATTATTTGAAAACCCATATTTTTGCCAGGAGCGTAAATACGAAAGCTATGCCCTTGCAGAAGCTTTAGAAGAAAACAAAGCGGTAAAGCATTTCAGAAAGCTTGCAAAGGAGCTGAATGTTGTCCTTCCGATAAGCTTTTATGAAAGGGATATAAACGTCCTGTATAATAGTCTTGCCATGATTGACGCAGATGGCAGCATACTCGGAGTTTACAGAAAAACCCATATTCCCGACGACCATTTCTATCAGGAGAAGTTCTATTTTACACCGGGAGATACAGGCTTTAAGGTATTCGACACAAAATTCGGAAAAATCGGCGTCGGAATATGTTGGGACCAGTGGTTCCCCGAGGCGGCACGCTGTATGGCGCTTATGGGAGCTGAAATACTGCTTTACCCTACCGCTATCGGCTCCGAGCCTGTGCTTCAATGTGACAGTATGCCTCATTGGAGACGGTGTATGCAGGGGCATTCGGCGGCAAATATTATTCCTGTAATCGCCGCAAACAGAACGGGAACGGAAACCGTTACACCCTGTACCGAAAACCAGAATCAGAGCTCTTCCCTCACCTTCTACGGAAGCTCCTTTATTACAGATTGTACAGGCGAAATCGTAGAATCAGCCGACAGGGAGTCTGATACCGTTCTTGTCCATGAATTCGACCTTGATGAAATTTTCGAAATGCGCCTTAGCTGGGGTGTTTTCAGAGACCGCCGTCCCGAAATGTACGGAAAAATTTGTAATATATAAGCTATCCCCGTTATGCAGCTTACTGCATAACGGGGTTTTTTCAGAATTTAAAGTTTTCTCCGGATATTTCTATATAATCAATTTCATTTACATCTATAGGCTCGGAAAGCATATACATTACGTTGCAGTCTGCTATTGCAATTTTTTCAGCTCTGCATGAGAATTTGTTCTCGCATATATAGTAGTGAGGGATTGTCTTGTCTCCTCCTACGGTAAAACAGCTTCCGTCCTTCATATATAGCTTACCAATACCCTCTTCCGGATCGATAACAGGATAATAGCATTCTGTTGTTTTATTGAATTCAAACTTCAGCATCAATGATATATTGGACGCTGTGATCTCTTTAAGGTCAATAGTATCTTCACATATCCTTATGTCGTCTTCCTTATAGGTATTATTGGCAAATGACATATTTACATTTCTATCAACTGCTATCGTTTTTGAATTAACACCGGAATAATCAAAGTAAGCCGTTGTGCACCATTTGCCTTCGATGCATTCGTCCACAGCTTCAACAGAATCTCCATCCTCGTTAAGAGGTTCAAAGTGACTTATCTTAATTCCATTGAAAAGAATCGAAGCCTTAATTCTGTTTTCGCTATTTATTAAGCAATCATATATGTCGTCGCTGTCATGAAGCACTGCAGCAATTGTAAGCTTATTATCAACAGGATCCTCATCCTTTACAATATATTCTATAAAAGACGCCGTCCTGTAGGTATTGCCCTCATTGTCGTAAAACGATATATCCCCATCAAATTCAAAATTAGGAGAATCAGAATACTGTTCATTATTGCAGTCAAGCATTGGATTTCCATAATAATCATATCTGGGTATAGGGTTTGTGTTGAAATTATTTCCGTCAGTTCTCTCTATATCGAAGAAAAAAGTAGTAATACCGTTATCACATACAGCTCCCCTTATAGAGATATCCACGTTTTCCATTTCATCAACCGTATTCTCTGTAATTACATCGGAAAGGCAATCATCAAGAAGCGCTGTCTTTCCGCCGAACCAACTATCGAGTATTGCACTAAAATCCCAGTTATTTGCAGCCGCATAAGCGGTGACTGAAGCGCCAAGGGCGGTAAGAGATGCCGCAAGGCCAACCGAAAGTCTTTTAAATACGGGAATTTGTTTTTTTCTGACGCTTACAATACTCTCAGAAATTTCGCTTATTTCCTTCTCGGATTTAATACTGTTGAAATAATCGTTATATGTGCTCATTGTCAGTCCTCCTTAAGATATTCTTTTAAGCAGTTTCGTCCTCTATGTAGCCTTGTTGTTACGGAAGTAACCGTTATCCCCAGTATCCGGGATATTTCATTGACCGAGTACCCCAAATAATAATGAAGAAAAATTATATTTCTATAATCAGGCTTCAGCTTCTTCAGGGCAGCTCTAAGAGCAATAAAACTGTCTCTGTCGATTTCCGGGGATGCTATATCGCTCAGCTCGTCGTTTCTTTTCTTATTCCACCAGGAACCGGTATAATTTCTCGCCTTATTTATTACTACCCGTATAAGCCAGGCCTTAAGCTTTTCGTTATCCTCGAATTCTTTATTGCATTTGTACAGTGCAAGAAATGTTTCCTGCACAATATCATCACAAACGGAAGAATCGCAGGTATTATTGTAGGCTAGTCTATAAACAAGGTCTTTATACAATCTCATTACTTCTTCAAGCTCTTCTTTTGTCAATAAATCACCTCCTTTAATAACTAAACGTTCTGCTATTCAGGATATCCTATATATAAAACAAAGGAAGATACTATTTTGTCACAAAAAACAGTCCGGGAATTTTCTTACCCGGACTGATATAATATTATGGTAATATTACCGTAAAAGTTGTTCCCTTTCCGACCTCGCTCTCTACAGATATACTGCCCTCACAAAGGTCAATAATTCTTTTCACGAGGGATAAGCCAAGACCGTTTCCTTTTGTAGCATGGGATTGGTCGCACTGATAGAATTTATCGAAAATGAACGGAAGCTTATCCTCTTCAATTCCTCTTCCCGAATCAGATATTTTAACTATAACTCCGTTTTTTTGTTTATCACACGTTACTTTAATAAAACCGTTTTTCGGTGTAAACTTAACCGCATTATCAATCAGATTATTCCATACATGCGAAAGGATTGAAGCGTTCTGATAATATGTAATTTCCTGGAGCTCCATATCTATTTCGATATCCTTGGCTGACCAGGAGGGCTCCAGGCTCAGCATACAGGTTCTTAATTGCTCATCAAGAGAAAACTCCGTCTTTTCGGTTACTATATCGCTGTTTTCAAGGCTTGTAAGCAGAAGTGTATCAGCGGAAAGCTTAGAAAGATATTCCGTTTCTTCAAGAATAATCTTAGAAAACTCCTTCTGCTGCTCGGGAGTAAGATCTCCGTCATACAGCTGCTGTGCAAAACCTCTTATTGAAACAAGGGGCGTCTTGAACTCGTGAGAAAAATTAGAAATGAAATCCTTTCTGAAAAGCTCGTTGCGCTGCAACTCATCAGCCATCTGGTTAAAGCTGTTGATGAGCTGGTTAATCTCCTTAACGCTGTATTTTTCACGCCAGCTTATCTCTACCTTTCGGGAGAATTCGCCCTGACCGATATGCTTCGTGGCGGAAATAAGAGCATTAAGCGGCTTAAGTACAATATTACTTATTATAATAGACAAAAGCGCTCCCACAAGGAGACTGGCGATAATAACCGAAAGCATTTCCGCAAAAGACGCCTCGCCGTTAGCGATAACGCTGGTAATAATAAATGTACCGCCGAAAATGAGGGATTCGGAAGCGAAAAATATTATAAGTACGAAAATACTTAGCTTAAGGGTAAGATAGTTATGCTTTTCTCCCTTATTACGCTTTATTATCATTTCTTCACCGCCTTATAGCCAAGACCCCTGACGGTTATAATTTCAATGTCCTTGTTATTTTTAAGCCGTTCACGAAGTCTGTTTATATGAACATCAACAGTTCTTTCTTCGCTTTCGCTGTCCATGTCCCAGAATTCATCCATTATCTGAGTTCTTGTAAAGGTTTTATTAGGGAAAGATAGAAGCTTAAAAAGAATCTGGAATTCCTTTTTAGGCAGTATCATTTCCGTCTCGTCATCCTTAACGGTAAGGGAATCATATAGTAAAGTGGTACTGCCTACTGTAATTTTCTGTTCCTCGGAAATCTTAGCTCTTCTTAGTAATGCCTTTACCCTTAGAATCATTTCCATTTCATCAATAGGCTTTACCATATAGTCATCGGTACCAAGAATAAAACCATTTCTAATATCCTCGGCGCCGCTACGGGCTGTAATAACAAGAACAGGCGTATTATACCCGCATTCTCTCAGGGTTTTAAGAAAAGTATAACCGTCCATTTTCGGCATCATTATATCAAGGATTATAAGGTCAATATGTACCGTTTCCAGCATCTCAAGAGCCTCCTCACCGTCTCCGGCACAGTAAGGCTTATATCCGTTCTTTTCAAGAAGATGTTCATAAAGTCGCCTGATATGAACCTGGTCGTCCGCAATAAGAATGTTAAACATAGCTTTTCTCCTTATCCGGAGATAATACCTCCTCCAATAACAATATCACCGTCGTATAAAACTACGCTCTGTCCCGGAGTAATAGCCCTCTGCGGCTCATCAAAACGTATATATACCCTTCCGTTCTCTTCGGGATAAACTGTGCAGGGCTGTTCTGTCATTCTATATCTCGTCTTTGCCTTACAGAATATAGGCTCGTTAAGACTTTCAACAGAAATCCAGTTCATGTCCTCGGCATAAAGACTATCCCTCATCAAATCCTCGTTACTGCCCACGATAAGGGTATTATCCGATATATTCTTACCAACAATATAGGTAGGTTTTCCAAAAGCTATACCAAGACCCTTACGCTGTCCGATTGTGTAATTGATAAGTCCGCTGTGGCGACCCACTACCTTTCCTTCGATATCAACAACATCTCCGGCAGGATACTTCTTGCCGGTAGTTCTCGAAATAAATCCCGAATAGTCTCCGTCGGTAACGAAGCAGATATCCTGACTGTCGGGCTTATCAGCGTTTACAAGACCGTTTTCAGCCGCTATTCTTCTCGCTTCTGATTTTTTCATCTCGCCTAAGGGGAAAAGAATATGAGAAAGCTGCTCCTGTGTGAGATTATAGAGAACGTAGGACTGGTCCTTATCGTTTTCGCCCTCCTCGGAAATAGCCTTTTTTAAAAGCCATCTTCCCTTTTCCTCGCTGTATTCTACCCTTGCGTAATGCCCTGTTGCGATATAATCGCAGTCAAGCTCAAGAGCTCTTTGGAGCAGCGCCTCAAATTTTATATATCTGTTACAGTTTATACAAGGGTTAGGTGTATAACCCTTTTCATAGCTTTCTATGAACTCGGAAATTACCTTTTTTTCGAACAATTCCTTAAAATTGTAAACATAATGCATTATCCCGAAGCGAGCCGCAACATTCTTAGCGTCCTCTATATCGCTCAGGGAACAGCAGGTTTTCTCCTTATTACTGTCATATTCGCCGTCATGAAGCTTAAGAGTAACACCAATAGCTTCATAGTCCTTCATAAGCTTTAAAAGAGCTACCGAGCTGTCAACTCCGCCGCTCATAGCTACCATTACCTTTTTCATTTATCTTCCTCGCTGATATTGTTCTCGTTATCCTCTTTCGCTTTTTCTTCAGCGTTATCACGATTTTTCTTATCATGAACCTTATTCATTACAACAAGAACCGCATAGATAAGCGCTAATGCTCCGAAGCCGCATAATGCGGCAAGAAAAACCGTTCCGAAGCCGTCCGCCGCCGAAATATTATT
>JAEDHF010000099.1 GCA_016297165.1 Oscillospiraceae bacterium
AAGCAGGAGGAAATGCCCGAAATGGCAGAGCTTTTCGAGTATCTTCCCGAAAATCCTATGCCCCATACCTTCCGTGTAACCGTTTCGGATATTTCCTATATAAGCCAGACGGCAGAGGAATTCGCAACAATAGAGGGGGTTGAAAAGGTTTCCGCTCCCTACGACTTCGCCTCCGCCCTCGTTAATATCCGTTCAACCCTTGCTGCAATCGGAATTTCTCTTCTTGTGGTTATGATAATAACAAGCATTATCATTATATATAATTCCATCAGAAGCTCCGTTTATGCCCGTAAGAAGGAAATCAATATAATGAAGGTTGTAGGCGCAACCAACGCCTTCGTAAAGATACCCTTCTTTATCGAGGGTATGTTTATCGGAATTGTTGCGGGAGTAGCATCCTGGTTCCTTACTAAGGTTGTTTATGAGGCAATCGTTCAGCTTTTCAAGGACGACGTAACAATCTGGGAAATTTTCGGACTTGTTAACGTTATCCCCTTCGACAGCGTTACATGGTACGTCCTTGCGGCTAACTGTGTTTTAGGCGCTCTTCTCGGCGCAATCGGTACTATTATAAGTACGGGTAAATATGTAAAGGTATAATATGCAGGACTGCATATTCGGTCATTGGTAATGCGGCATCGCCGCTCCTCGTGATGAAAGGAATTTTTATGAAGAAAAAAACTATAGCTCGTGTTGTTTCTGTTGCTGCGGCTTTTGCAGTAATACTTTGTGCCTCGGCGCAGTCAGCTCTTACCCCCATGACGGTAAGCGCTACCACAACCGACGAGCTTCAGAAGAAAATCGACGCAAATAAGGCTCTCATTAAGGAGCTTGACGGAAAAATAGCTGCACTCGGCAGCGATATCGCCGAAAGCGAAGAGGTTCAGGGCTACTATTACCAGAAGCTTGTAGCTACCCAGGATCAGATTAACCTCCTCAATAATCAGATTTATGATAAGGAACAGGAAATAGTCGCTAAGGAACAGGAAATTGCTGACGTTGAGTTCCAGATTTCCGAAACGGAGAAGAATATCGTTGATAAGGAGGCGGATATCGCTCTTCTCGAAAAAACCAACGACGAAAACGTATATCGCTTCGGTCAGATTGTAAGAGCCATGTATATTACCGACTCCGACGATTATCTTACAGTTATTGCAGGCTCCGCAGACTTCTATGATATCTTCGTAAGAAGCGAGATTATGAAGAATGCAAGCGACCAGAACCTTAAGTTTATGAACGATCTGCTGAATGATATCCATAGGCTTGAGGACGAAAAGGAAGAGCTCGGAAAAACGAAGGACAAGCTCGAATACGATAAGGAGCTTTTACAGAAGGACAAGGAGGAGCTCGAGGCGGAGCGTACCGACCTGGACGAAAAGAGAAAGTACAACTCCGATTTAAGCGCTTCCTATACCAGCGAGTATAACGTTATTTCTACGAAAATCGCCAACTTCGAAAGCTTACAGGCTGACTACAAGAATCAGAAAAAGGTAAGCATGGCGGAAATCGAGAAGTACGAAAAGCAGATTGACGAGCTTATCCGTCTTGCACAGCAGCAGGCAAGCAACAGCGTTGTATATGACGAGGGTGAATGGCTCTGGCCCCTTGATTATAAATTTACCCTTATTACTACATATTTCGGCTACGACCCGTGGCGAGGCGGCAACCACGGTGCAATAGATGTTGGAAACGGCGGTATTAACGGCGCTAACATATACGCTATGAAGGGCGGCGAGGTTATTATCGCTAAAACCTCCTATACCCCCGGCTACGACTACGGTAAGTACGTCGTAATCGACCACGGTAACGGCTTCCAGTCCCTTTATGCACACTGCAGCGATATCTACGTTTCCGTAGGTCAGATGGTAAAGCAGGGCGATACTATCGCGGCGGTAGGCTCTACCGGCTGGTCCACGGGTCCCCACCTTCACTTCGAAATCCGTAAGGACGGAACGAGGGTTGACCCGTTAAAATATGTAAATGTACCTCAGTAATTGGAGACAGAATGAATAAAAAAATATCAATCGGCATAACCATAAGTCTTGTGGCGATAGCCTGTGCCCTTACCTTCGTGGTGACTATGTCCTTTTCCCTTAATATGTATAACGGAAAGATAGCGGACGTACAGCAGCGCGAGGAAATGTACACGAAAATGCAGGAGATAGATTCCTACATCAAAAGCTACTCCATTTATGACACAGACGATACCGAAACGAAAATAGGCGTATATTCGGGCTATCTTAAGGGCATCGACGATAAGTATGCAAAATACTACACAACCAACGAATACTACTATAAGACGCAGCTTGAAAGCGGCGTTCTTACAGGGCTCGGAATGGAGCTCGGAAGGGAACAGGGCGGCTATATAAGCGTTACCGGCGTTTATGAGGACTCCCCCGCCTTTGAATCGGGCATAATAGTAGGGGATGTTATTACCTCCGTGGGCGGCGTAAGCGTTCTTGAGCTTGGCTATGATGCTGCACTTTCACAGCTTAAATTCGGCGACGAGGGAACAAAGCAGCGCTTCAAGGTAAGCAGAAGCGGCGAGGAAACGGAATATAACCTCGGAAGAAGGTCCTTCACCATAGTTTCAGTTCAGGGCTTACTTTTAGATAACGGTATTCTTTATCTTAATTTCAATTCTCTGAATGCAAAAACAGGGGAACAGATTGAGGAAATTCTCTCACGTTATAATGCGGGAGAAATAAAGGGCTATATCTTTGATTTAAGAGACTGCTGCAGTAATGTTTACTCCTCGGTTTCGGGGGTTTTAAACAGCTTTATCGGCGGAACAAGGCTTGCTGATATGGTTTATCGGAACAATTCGACAAAACCTCTTGCCGAAACTGACGGAAATACCTTTACAAATCTGCCCCTCAGTATTATAATAAATGAAAGAACCGGCGGTGCAGCAGAGCTTATGGCGGTATCCCTCAGGGATTTCAATAACGCAAAGCTTGTTGGCGCACAGACGATGGGCTATGGTACCATTCAGGAAGCAAGAGCTTTCAGCGATGGTACTGCCATAGAAATTTCCGTAGCGAGGGTAAGAACCGTAAATGAGCTCAGCAATTACAACGAAAACGGTATAAGCCCCGAATTTGCAGTGGAATATTCGGGAGCGCCCGAGGAAAACCCCATGAATTACGCCCAGACCATGGACGAACAGCTTAAAAAGGCCGTAGAGGTTATCAATATCAGCGGCGTTGAATAAGGAACTAATTTAATCAAACATAGAAAGGAAAGGTCATAGAATATGGCTACTAAGCAGACAGTTTTAACACAGGAAGGCCTTAAGGCGCTGGAGGACGAGCTTGAAGAGCTCAAAACCGTCAAAAGAAAGGACGTAGCGGAAAAAATAAAGGTTGCGTTATCCTTCGGCGACTTATCGGAAAACTCGGAATACGACGAAGCTAAAAACGAACAGGGTATTATTGAGGCAAGAATCGCCGAAATCGAAGCTACCCTTATGAACGTTAAGATTATCGACGCCGACGCTCTTTCTACCGAGCATATCCAGATTGGTAACAGAGTAACCGTTAAGGATATCGCCGAGAACGAAATACTCGTTCTCCATATCGTAGGCTCTAAGGAAGTAAATCTTAAGGAAAATAAGATTTCCGATGAATCCCCTATCGGAAGAGCTCTTATCGGACATGGCAAGGGCGAAACCGTTGATGTTGAGGCTCCTGCAGGAATCCTCAAGTTCGAGATTATCGATATCGGTAAGTGAGGGCAGTGCTGCACAAAAAGCTTCATAGCTTTTATTTACCGCTAATATAACAGAAAAGGAACAATATAGAAATGGCAGAAGAAATAATTCAGGAAGAATTAACCGAGGAGGAGCTTTTAGAAAAGCTCTCCGAACAGCATAGAATAAGAATCGAAAAGTTAAACGGCTTAAAGGCAGAGGGCAAAAACCCTTATGAGGTTACAAAGTTCGACGTAACCCATAAGGCAAAGGAAATAAGAGATAATTTCGAAGCTCTCGAAAACGGCGACGTAAAAATCGCAGGCAGAATTACAAGCTGGCGAGATATGGGTAAGGCTAACTTTATCGATATCCGCGACGGAAGCGACAGAATGCAGGTTTACGTTAAAATCGACGAAATCGGCGAGGAGCTTTTTAAAGAATTCAAGACCTGGGACTTAGGCGATATTGTAGGCGTAGAGGGCATCGTTTTCAAGACAAGACGCGGCGAAATTTCCGTTCATGCTAAGAGCATTAAGCTTCTCTCAAAGTCTCTTCTTCCTCTCCCCGAAAAATGGCACGGCTTAAAGGATAAGGAGGAGCGCTACAGAAAGCGTTATCTCGACCTTATCGCTAACCCCGAGGTTAAGGATACCTTCGTAACACGCTCCCTTATCTTACGAGAAATAAGAAGCTATCTCGATAATCTCGGTTATCTTGAGGTTGATACTCCCGTTCTTCATACCCTCGAAATCGGCGCAGCCGCTCGTCCCTTCGTTACACATCATAATGCTCTCGATATAGATATGTATCTTCGTATCGAAACCGAGCTTTATCTTAAGCGCCTTATCGTAGGCGGCTTTGATAAGGTTTATGAGGTAGGACGTATTTTCAGAAACGAAGGCATGGACGCTACCCATAACCCCGAATTTACCTCTATCGAAATGTATCAGGCATATACCGATTATTACGGAATGATGGACTTAATCGAAAATATGTACCGTACCGTTACTCTTAAGATTTGCGGTACCGATACAGTAAGCTATCAGGGTAAGGAAATTGCAGTAGGTAAGCCCTGGGAAAGACTTACTATGATTGAGGCTGTAAAGAAGTATGCGGGAGTAGATTTTAGCGACTGGGCAACCGACGAGGACGCAAGAGCAGCCGCAAAGGCTAAGAATGTTGAGCTGGAAAAGAAGGATTCTACTAAGGGCGACGTTCTTATTGCATTCTTCGAAGCCTTCGTTGAGGATAATCTTATCCAGCCTACTATTATCTACGATTATCCCGTAGAAAACTCTCCCTTAGCTAAGAGAAAGCCCTCCGACCCCGCATTTACAGAGCGTTTCGAATACTTCATCAACGGCTGTGAATTCGGTAACGCCTTCTCCGAGCTTAACGACCCGATCGACCAGAGAGAGCGTTTCACAAAGCAGGTTGAGGAAAAGAGAAAGCAGGGCGCTAACGCCGAAATCGACGAGGACTTCCTTACTGCCCTTGAATACGGTTTACCTCCTACGGGCGGTCTTGGTATGGGTCTTGACAGATTTGTTATGCTCCTTACCGACAGCGCTTCTATAAGAGACGTTTTACTCTTCCCCACAATGAAGCCCGAAAAGAAGTAATTGGCTTTGTTAAGCCGTTTATATCGGCAAAAAGGCTGATTTACGACAGAATTACGACCAATATATTAAAAGCTGACCCTTTCCAATAATGCGGAAAGGGTCTTGTCTTTTGGGAAATTTTTGAAAAGGCTTGATTTTGTCGAAAAATAATGTTATACTTAATATGTTACCCTGACGGAAAGATTTTTCCGACCGAAAGGCTGACGAATACAGTGCTTTGTAGGGCTTTGCCCTGTAATAATGTGTGTTTGCCATGCCTTTTAAAGAGGTATGGCATTTTTGTATTACGAAAGGAAGCGGATATGGAAGAAAACGAAAATATAGCAGAAAGGCTGATTAACTGCGGCTCTCTTTCACTTTCGGAATACGAAAGATTGATTGAGGAAAGAACTCCGGAAATTGCCGCTTATCTTGCCGAAAGGGCGGATAAGGTAAGACGGGAGCATTACGGTAATTCGGTATATATTAGAGGACTTATCGAAATAAGCAATATCTGTAAAAACGACTGCTATTACTGCGGAATACGGAAAAGCAACAGGGACTGCAGCCGCTACAGGCTCACAAAGGAGGATATATTAGCCTGCTGTGACGAGGGGTATTCCCTCGGACTTCGTACCTTTGTTTTACAGGGCGGCGAGGACGGCTATTATACGGATAGTGTGCTTGCTGAAATTATTTCGGAGATAAAGAGCCGTTATCCCGATTGTGCGGTTACTCTTTCTCTCGGAGAGCGAAGCTATGAGAGCTACAGGCTTCTTAAAGAGGCAGGAGCCGACCGCTATCTCCTTCGTCACGAAACCGCCGACGAAGCCCACTACAGTAAGCTTCACCCCGAAAAAATGAAGCTGTCGGAGAGAATGGAATGTCTTAAAAATCTCCGAAAGCTGGGCTATCAGACGGGCTGTGGCTTTATGGTAGGCTCCCCCTATCAGACCGCCGCAAATATAGCCGCAGACCTTAAATTTATCGAGGAATTCAAGCCTGAAATGTGCGGTATAGGTCCCTTTATTCCCCACCCGAAAACCCCTTTCAGTGATTTTCCTGCAGGAAGCGCCGAGCTTACCTGCTACCTGCTTTCGATAATACGGCTTATTCACCCGAGAGTGCTGCTTCCTGCAACAACGGCTCTCGGCACAATTCTCCCCGACGGTAGGGAAAGGGGAATAAAAAGCGGCGCAAACGTAGTAATGCCCAATCTTTCGCCACTTTCGGTAAGAAAAAAGTATGAGCTTTATGCGGATAAGATTTGTACCGGAGAGGAATCGGCACAGTGTATGGGCTCTCTCTCAAAGCGAATGGAATCAATAGGGTATAAAAT
>JAEDHF010000100.1 GCA_016297165.1 Oscillospiraceae bacterium
AACAACAGTTCCCGAAACAACCACCACAACGCCTGTTTCAACGCCTCATATCCTCACCTCTACAGAGAATTCCGTGCTTCATGAGGACGAGCTTGCGATACTGGAATAACAGGCGTATAGCGGAGAAATATATATGGAAAAAGAAAAATTCGACCTTTTCGGATATGATATTTTCGTAAGCGAGGACCACCGTTTCGGTACCGACGCAGTTCTTCTTGCCCGTTTCGCCAATCCTTCTCCGAAGGATAGGGTCTGCGACCTTTGTACGGGCTGCGGTATTATACCGATGCTTTTTACGGCGCTTAAAAAGCAGCCGCTAATAACCTACGGCGTAGAAATCCAGCAGGAAGCCTACGACCTTTTTTCGGAAACCGTAGAGCTTAACGGTCTTGGCGAAAAGATACTGCCGGTTAAAGGGGATTTAACGAAGGACGAGGAGCTTTTAAGGGTTCCTCGCGAAAAAATGGATATTGTTACCGTAAATCCGCCATATTTTAAGGTTAAGGCGGGGCTTGAGCGCTTATCGCAGCAGCAGGCTATCGCCCGTCACGAGCTTATGTGTAATCTTGAGCAGGTTATAAGGGCGGCGTCCCTGCTTCTTAAATATGGCGGAAGCCTTAAAATCTGTCATATACCCGAAAGGCTTACGGACATAATGTGCCTTATGAGAAAATACGGAATAGAGCCGAAAATATTGCAGCCTGCCTGTCACAAGGCTTCCGATAAGCCTTATCTTGTTCTCCTTAGCGGAAGAAAGGGCGGAAAGCCGGGACTTTCCATTGAAAAGCCTGTAATTGTTGAGGAAGTGAATAAGGAGCTATTCGGCGATAGATACTGATAAAAAATCCCTCATGACTACCGAGTCCTGAGGGATTATTCTATATCCTGTTTTCCTTTTTTGCTTGCTGTAGGCTATAAATACAGCCGCAGTAGCTTTGCCTGTAAAGCCCATATTCTGCCGAAAGAACTATTGAGCGCTTATAGCCCTCTCTTTTCTTGAAATCGGAAAAGAGATAGGGAACGCCAACTCTTTCCGCTTCCTCGCCGCCTATCTCGTTAAGCTTTGCGGCATTTTTCATAGGGCTGATTGAAAGGGTAGTGGTGAAGAAATCGAAGCCCTTTTCCTTAGCATAATCCGCCGCTTCGGAAAGACGGAGCCTGTAACAGCGAAAGCACCGTTCTCCCCCCTCGGGTATGGCTTCGAGTCCCTTCGATATTTCGAAAAATCTATCGGGACAGTATTCTCCCTCGGTAAAGCTTATGGGATTTTTCGCAGGCAGCTCTTTAATAAGCCTTTTCTGTTCCTTAACCCTTTTTTCGTACTCCTCTTTATCGGTTATGTTGGGGTTATAGTAGTGGACGGTGATTCTGAAATATTCCGAAAGATATTCGAGGACGTAGCTGCTGCAGGGTGCACAGCAGCTATGAAGCAGCAGGGTAGGGACGATACCCTTTTCCGACAGCTCACTAAGCTTCATATCCAGAAGCTTCTGATAGTTTATATTGCTGTTCATTCGCTTTTTCCTATAGCGGCTTCTTTTATCTTAAGGATTTCTTCCGCTTCCGAAAGAACTCCCGAAACTACAGCGTTCTTTTCAAGAATAAGAAGTGCGTTTTCCTTTGTAGTAAGGTAGAAAGCCTTTTTTCCGTAGGTGATATCCCCGATTTTATCCCAGGATATGATACCGTAGGGAATATTATTTCTGATAAGTATGATATCCTTGTCCGAGATAGCGGCAACAAGGTCGGAAAGCTCCTTATATGCCTCGCTTACCTTCTTATAAAGGTTTTTTTTCAGAAAAATTACAGTTATCGCTACTGCCCCTCCGAAAAGCACGCCGCAGGCTGACACGATAAGAGAAATAATATTGCCCGTAAAAGCGAACATTATAATTCCCGTAGCAATAAGAGTTACTATACATACTGCAAAAAGAATTACGGGTATAACCTGTAGATTCTTTCCCTTTATCATAAGGTCTATATATTCGTTTACTGCTTCTTCAGACCAGTTCAGCTTGAATTCCGTCATCAGTTAAGTCCTTTCATTGTGAGGGAGATACGCTTTTTCTTTGTATCAACTCCCAGTACCTTTACGTTTACGATATCCCCCACCTTTACAACATCAAGGGGATGCTTTACGAATTTATCGGAAAGCTGTGAAATATGAACAAGTCCGTCCTGATGGACGCCGATATCTACGAATACGCCGAAGTCGATAACGTTTCTTACCGTTCCCTTAAGCTCCATACCCTCGGTAAGGCTGTTCATATCCGCTACGTCGGTTCTGAGTAAGGGCTTGGGCAGTTCGTCTCTTGGGTCTCTTCCGGGCTTAATAAGCTCCTTTACGATATCCGAAAGAGTAATTTCGCCCACTCCTGTTTCCTCGGCGATTTTCTTAATGCCGATATTTTTTACCGTTTCCGAAATAAGGGTAGAATTACCGCCTATCTCCTTTTCTGTAATGCCGCAAAGCTTAAGGAGCTTTTTAGCCGCGTCGTAGCTTTCGGGGTGGACGCCTGTATTATCGAGAGGGTTCTTTCCATCGTGTACTCTTAAAAAGCCTGCACACTGCTCATAAGCCTTTTTACCAAGCTTACTTACCTTTAAAAGCTCCTTACGTTCAGTAAAGCGGCCGTTTTCCTCACGATAGGCAACAATATTCTTTGCTACAGCCGAGTTGATGCCTGAAACATAGCTAAGAAGCGAGAAGGAGGCTGTGTTGAGGTCAACGCCTACGTTATTTACGCAGTCCTCAACCACGCCGCCCAGGGTAGCGGAAAGCTGTGCAGGCGGCATATCATGCTGATACTGTCCTACGCCGATAGCCTTCGGGTCAATCTTTACAAGCTCGGCAAGGGGATCCTGAAGTCGTCTTGCTATGGAAACTGCGCTTCTTAAGGAAACGTCATATTCGGGGAATTCCTCTGCGGCGAGCTTACTTGCGGAATAAACGCTGGCTCCTGCCTCGGAAACTACCATATAGCTTATTGGGCGGTCTATTTCCTTAAGCATATCCGCTACGAAAACCTCGCTTTCGTGGCTTGCGGTACCGTTTCCGATAGCGATAGTAGTTACATTATGCTTTTCGATAAGCTTTTTTAGCTTTGTCTTTGCCTCTTCAGTTTTATTCTGGGGTGGAGTGGGGTAAACTACGGTAGTATCGAGAACCTTTCCCGTAGCGTCTATTACCGAGATTTTACAGCCTGTTCTGTATGCCGGGTCAAGTCCGAGAGTTACGGTATCCTTAACGGGAGGCTGCATAAGAAGCTGACGGAGGTTGTCGCCGAAAACCTTGATTGCCCCTGTGCAGGCTCTTTCGGTAAGGTCGTTTCTTACTCGCCTTTCTATGGAAGGGTGAATGAGACGGGTAAAAGCGTCCTCTGCGGCGGAGAGAACGAGCTCTCCATTGGTATTCTTTGCTTTTACACAGTGCTTTTTTATAATATTCATAGCTCTTTCGGTATCAACTGTTACCGAAACCTTAAGTATATCCTCTTTTTCGCCTCGGTCAAGGGCTAAAATGCGGTGTGTGGGGATTTTGGAAACTGCCTCGCTATAGTCGTAGTAGTTCTCATAAACGCTGTCCTCCTGCTCCTTAGCCTGTTTCGAGGTAAGGAGAGCGGTTTTATCGTAGAATTCGTTTAACTGCATTCTTAAAGCGGTATCGTCGGAGATAGCCTCGGCTATAATGTCGGAAGCGCCTGCGATAGCCTCTTCTACAGAGCTTACTCCCTTTTCCTCGTTTATATAGCCTTCTGCTTCCGAGTAGGGGTCCTTTAATGTCTGCTGGAGAATAAAGTCGGCGAGGGGCTGTAAGCCCTTTTCCTTTGCGACGCTTGCTCTCGTTTTCTTCTTCGGCTTATAGGGACGGTAGATATCCTCGACCGCCGAAAGGGTAACCGCCTCTGTAAGCATTTCGGCAATTTCCTCGTTCATCATTCCGAGGGCTTCTATTGAAGCGGTAACCTCCTCCTTACGCTTTTCGAGGTTTCTGAGATAGTTGAGCCTTTCGTCAAGCTCTCTTAAAACCTGGTCGTCCAGGGAGCCTGTAGCCTCCTTACGATAACGGGCGATAAAGGGGATAGTATTACCGTCGTCGATAAGCTTTACTGCCGCTTCAACCTGCGTTTCTCTTATTTTAAGCTCATCTGCGAGCTGCTTGATTATGTCCATAGTTTTTCTCCTTATACAATTCTTCCCACAATTTCGAAAACGGGTCCCTTCTGCCATAGGAAGGTAGAAAGATTTATCTGAATGCATTGACCCTGTTCAATAGCGAAATCTGCCGGTTTTCCCTTGGGCAGTCCGTAGCCCGCACACAGGTTCATAATAACGCCGCCGTGGGTAATTACCGCCGCCTTTGTAACCTGGTCCTTCATCATATCCTTAAAAATCTCCTCGAGACCGTCGAGACAGCGGAGAGTAAACTCACCGAAGGTTTCGCCGCCGGGAGCCTTAGCCTCATAGCCGCCCTTAATCCATTCGGTATATTCGGGAAGTTCTTCAAGCTCAGCCTGGGTCTTACCCTCAAATTCTCCGAAATCACATTCTGCGATATTGTCAATCTGCTTCACATACCTGTCGGGATAGATAATATCCGCTGTTTCAAGGCACCTTTTCAGAGGGCTTGAATACACCTTCTGAACGGGGGGATAAAGCCTGTCCCGGGCATAGCGGTCGATAGCGTAATACCCCTCGTCACAAAGGGGCAGGTCGGTAAGACCGATATACTGACCCTTTAGGTTTCCCTCGGTAATACCGTGGCGTATAAGATAAAGAGTATAGTTTTTCATATTATGTTCCTTTCATTTAATGCTTATTGAAATTCTGACTTTTGTAAGGACTTGAATAAGCATTAAGTATGCATAACAGCGAATATAACTGTATTTTTTTGTCGAAAATGCCACTTTACATTGTGATATTTATTTATTATAATATACAGTACGACAATTCAGCAATAGAATAAAGAATACAGGAAAGGTTATGAAAATGAACAGCGATTTTCCGAGAATTCTCTCTCTTTTAAGAAAAGAACGTCATATCAGCCAGAAGGACGCAGCTGCCGCTTTAGGGGTAGCACAGGCTCTTTTATCCCACTATGAAAAGGGAAAAAGAGAATGCGGTCTTGATTTTCTTGTAAAGGCTGCCGACTATTATAATGTTTCTACCGACTATCTTCTTGGCCGTTCACCAATGAGCAGCGGAAGCGTTATCGTAGAAAGCGATATCCCCGAACCTTCTGCACAGGAAAAGGCAAGGGTAGGAGCCGACCTTTCTCTTACTCTTTCGAAAAAGCTTCTTATTAACAGTATTGACGTAATCTATTCAATTCTCGCAAAAATAGGAAATTCTAAGCTAAATATGGCTGTATCCTCTATGTTCAGTCTTACCGTATATAAGGTATTCAGAATTGTGTTCAGGGTAAATAAATCGGAAGCCTCAACTATGTTCGAGTTTTCCGAGGAAAAAGCCTGTCGCCTTGCTGATGCGGGAATAAGCGTTTCCGAGGGCGACGCTGCTTCAGCTGCTAAGGAATCGGAGAATCCGGTAGAAATATCAGCCGTAATGATAGAAAATGAATTCCCGAAACAGGCTCCTGCACTTCTAAGCCTCATAAAGGGAAGCGAAACAAGGCTTAAAAAGCTTATATAATCCGCTTTAATTGTATAAATACCGCCGTGTAGCTTTACACGGCGGTTTTATTATTGCTTATAGGCTCATACCAAGCTTTAATGCGGTCATATTAGCTTCCGTAAGCTCAGCCTTCTTAGGAGGAATAACCTTTTTAAGCGCCTTTTCGATAGCTGCTTCGTCGGTAAGTCCGGATTCCTTTAAAAGCTTACCTGCAAGAATAATATTAGCCATACCCTTAAGGTTATTGTCTGTGGCTAATTTTGTAGCAGGAATATAGAAGCACTTGATATCCGTTCTGTCGGTAGTGCCCTCAACTAAGGTGCTGTCGATAACTGCGATACCGCCTGCCTTAACTGCGCCGATAAACTTATCGAAGCTGGGAGTGTTCATAACGAGAAGCTCGTTAGGCTCTAAGATAAGAGGAGAGCCGATAGGGCTGTCGCTTATTGTAACGGAACAGTTACAGGTACCGCCACGCATTTCGGGACCGTAGGAAGGAAGCCAGGAAACCTCCTTTTCGGAATAAAGTCCTACATAAGCCAAGAGCTTGCCTGCGAAAAGGATACCCTGTCCGCCGAAGCCTGCCAGTAATAATTCGTGTGTCATCTTACTGCGCCCTCCTTATAAACTCCGAGAGGATAGTAGGGGATCATTTCATTCTTAAGTCTTTCGATAGCCTTAACGGGAGTAAGACCCCAGTTTGTAGGACAGGTTGAAAGAACCTCAATAATAGAGAAGCCCTGCTTATTCTTCTGGAACTCGAAGCCCTTTCTGATAGCCTTCTTTGCGTTAGCTATGCTCTTAGGGTCGATTACGGTAACTCTTTCGGCTAAGGCTACGCCGTCGAGCTGTGAAAGCATTTCGCACATCTTTACAGGGAAGCCTTCAACGGCGGTGTTACGTCCGTAGGGAGTAGTCTGTGTAATCTGACCGGGAAGGGTGGTAGGTGCCATCTGGCCGCCTG
>JAEDHF010000010.1 GCA_016297165.1 Oscillospiraceae bacterium
AGCGCATATTAAGCTATAGCGGCTTATTAAACGGCGGAGATGTAGTTACCTTTGGATTTATTGAGGGCTATAACATTATCGACAACCCACAGCCTGTTCCGGGCAGTTTCGATATGTCTTCTGTAGCAGGTACATGGACTCTTACAAAAATAGGCGGTGTTTCCTATGGCGGCGAATATGACGAATACACCATAGTTGTCGAAAACGACGGAAGGGTTGTAGTCTGCGGAGATTCGGGATATAATGCGGTACCTACCGATACAGGCTTCAGAATCTATATTGGCGGAATAAACTATCCTATATGGGAGCTTAACTACGACCGTAATACCGATACATTAACCGACAGCACCAACGGCGAAAACGAGATTTATCTTTTCGAAAGAAAGTAATAAGAAAAACACGCTAAGCTATTGCGGCTTAGCGTGTTTCTTTATATTCATTTTATCGCTTATCAAGCTCAACATATTCCGTTCGAGGCTGTACGTTCATATAAGCGGGACGGATTATCTTCTTTCCGTTAATAAGCTCCTCTATTCTGTGGGCAGACCAGCCCGAAATACGGGCTACTGCAAATAAGGGAGTATAAAGCTCTAAGGGCAGTCCCAGCATAGAGTAGCAGAAGCCGCTGTAGAAGTCGATATTTGCACTTACGCCCTTATAGATACGTCTCTTTTTAGCGATAAGCTCTGCCGCAAGGCGCTCTACCCTCGCATAAAGGTTGAATTCCTTTTCCATACCCTTTTCCTTAGCCAGCTTTTCGACATAGCCCTTGAAAACCTGGGCTCTCGGGTCGGAAACGGAATAAACGGCGTGACCCATACCGTAGATAAGACCGCTCTTATCGAAAGCCTCCTTATTAAGAAGCTTTTCAAGGTAGGCGGTTACCTCATCCTCGTCCTCCCAGTCCTTAACCTCCGCTTTAAGCTCGTCGAACATACCCATAACCTTAAGGTTTGCGCCGCCGTGCTTCGGGCCCTTAAGGGAGGATAAAGCTGCACAGATTGCGGAATAGGTATCCGTTCCCGAGGAGGTTACAACATGGGTGGTAAAGGTAGAGTTGTTACCGCCGCCGTGCTCCGCATGAAGCACAAGGGCAAGGTCGAGAACTCTTGCCTCTAAAACGGTATAGCTGCTGTCCTCTCTTAAAAGGTGGAGTATATTTTCCGCTATAGAAAGGCTTTTATGGGGACAGTGGATAATAAGTCCCTTTCCGTCGATATAGTATCTCTTCGCCTGATAGCTGTAAACCGCAAGCATGGGGAATAAAGCGATAAGCTCTAAGGACTGCCTTAAAACGTTAGGGATAGAAAGGTCGTTAGGGTTATCGTCGTATGCGTAGAGGGTTAAAACGCTTCGTGCAAGGGTATTCATAATATCCTCGCTTGGCGACTTAAGGACGATATCCCTTACGAAGGAGGAGGGGAGCTGCCTGAAATCGCCGAGAAGCTTTGTGAAATTGTCCAGCTCCTTTTTATCGGGAAGCTTTCCGAAAAGGAGAAGGAAGGTCGTTTCCTCAAAGCCAAAACGGTTGTCCTTCATAAAGCCCTTAATAATATCCTTAACGTTAATTCCGCGATAGTAAAGCTCGCCCTCGCAGGGCTCTTCCTCGCCCTTTTCATTCTTTCTCTTAGATACTATTTCCGAAATTTCGGTAAGCCCCGTAAGAACGCCCTTTCCGTTAAGGTCTCTGAGTCCGCAGTAAACGTTATGCTCGAGATAAAGGTCGGGGGCGATATTGCTGTTGCCTGTGCAGTAAGCAGCAAGCTCCTCAATCTGGGGAGTTACCTTAGAAAACTCGTAGTGTGAAGCCATATCTTACCTCCTTGTTTTTTTGCAGTTCGTATATTATACATCAAGTATAACATATTTTTAAATTCAATGCAAGTATTTTGAAATTTTCTAATTATACCCTGTACTTATAAAAAGCAGTTGACAAAACTGTGAATATATGATAAAATCGAAGAAATAGAAAAGCGTTGACGGGAAGAAGTACGCAGAAACTAAACCTACAGAGAGCCTGCGGTTGGTGTGAGCAGGCGGCGAGGACTGCGGAATACATCCCTGAGCGACCTGCTGAAAGCTTAGGCAAATAGGGGGTACGGGTAAGCCCGTAATAGCTGAAAGAGGTCGGGTTTTACCCGATAAACTGAGGTGGTACAGCGGTAACACGCCCTCGGACCGTTAGGTTCGGGGGCGTTTTTAACTTACGGAACACTTAGAAAAAGCGAAAGGAAAGGAAAACAATGACTTTATACGAAGAATTACAAAGAAGAGGTCTTATCGCACAGGTAACGGACGAAAAGGAAATTTCCGATATGATAAATAACGGAAAGGCTACCTTCTATATCGGCTTCGACCCTACGGCGGACAGCCTTCATGTAGGCCACTTTATGGCGCTTTGCCTTATGAAGCGTATGCAGATGGCAGGAAACAAGCCTATCGCCTTAGTTGGCGGCGGTACGGGTATGATTGGCGACCCCTCGGGTAAGACCGATATGAGAAAAATGCTCACAAAAGAGGATATCGACCATAACTGCGAATGCTTTAAAAAGCAGATGAGCCGCTTTATCGACTTTTCCGACGGTAAGGCTATTATGGTTAATAACGCAGACTGGCTTTTAAAGCTTAATTATATCGACGTTTTAAGAGAGGTAGGCGCTTGCTTCAGCGTTAATAAGATGCTTACCTTCGAATGCTACAAGCAGAGAATGGAAAGAGGTCTTACCTTCCTTGAATTCAACTATATGATTATGCAGAGCTACGACTTCTACCAGCTTTTCCGGAAGTACGGCTGTAATATGCAGTTCGGCGGCGACGACCAGTGGGCAAATATGCTTGGCGGTACAGAGCTTATAAGAAAGAAGCTTGGTAAGGACGCACACGCTATGACAATTACCCTCCTCCTTAACTCCGAGGGTAAGAAAATGGGTAAGACGGAAAAGGGTGCAGTATGGCTCGACCCCGAAAAGACCAGCCCCTACGATTTCTTCCAGTACTGGAGAAACGTTGCAGACTCCGACGTTATAAAGTGCCTTAAGCTTCTTACCTTTGTTCCGATTGAGGAAATTGAGGAAATGGAAGCTAAAATGGAGGGCGCAGCCTTCAATAAGGCTAAGGAGCTTTTAGCCTTTGAGCTTACTAAAATGGTTCACGGCGAAGAAGAGGCAAACAAGGCTCTTAATGCCGCAAGAAGCGTATTCGGCGGAGGCGGAAGCTCCGAGGATATGCCTACTACCGAAATTGGCGCAGAGCTTTTAGCCGACGGAAAAATCTGTGTTGTGGATTTACTTGTGGCTACTAAGCTTGCTCCCTCTAAGAGAGAGGCGAGAAACCTTATCACAGGCGGCGGCGTAAGCGTAAACGATACTAAGATTACCGACGTTAACGAGATGATAGCTATTGAAGATTTCGTTATCATAAAGAAGGGTAAAAAGGTATTCCATAAGGCAAAGAAGGCATAACCGACAACAGAATACAAAAATCGTCACGTTTTTTAAAGCGTGGCGATTTTTTTATTTTAAAGCCTGTTTCGACAGGTTTTACGCTTTTTTAATAGTATAATATAGGCAGCATAAACAGTCAGAGAAAGGAAGTTTAATATGTCGGTACAATTTTGCTACGGAAAGGAACAGCTTACCGCCTATTTAAAGGGAGATATAGACCACCATACCGCCGCGGAAATGAGAATGGAGCTGGACGGGGAGTTAGAGCATACAATGCCCTTTTTAGTTATTCTCGACTTCGGGGAGGTGGGCTTTATGGACAGCTCGGGAATAGGGCTTATTCTCGGAAGAGCAAGGCTCCTTTCGGGCTGGGGCGGTAAGCTTTTAATTGCCTCTCCCTCGGAGCAGGTCAGAAAAATACTTAAGCTATCGGGACTTGAAAGAATGATAAAAAACGAAAGGAAGTCTTAATTTATGCAGGAAATATCAAACTATACGAAAATAATACTGCCCTCATATTCTAAGAACGAGGGACTTGCAAGAATGTATGTATCCGCCTTTGCGTCACAGCTTGACCCCACTATTGAGGAAATAAACGATATAAAGGCGGCGGTTTCCGAGGCGGTTACTAACGCAATAGTCCACGGCTATAGGAATACTACGGGGGATATTACTCTTCAGCTAAGAATAATCAACCACGATACCCTTTACATAAAAATATCCGATAAGGGGGTAGGTATTCCCGACGTAAAGAAGGCTATGGAGCCGCTTTTTACTACCTGCCCCGAGGAAGAAAGGGCAGGACTGGGCTTCGCAGTAATGGAAAGCTTTACCGATAGAATACGGGTTTCAAGTAAGGTAGGAAGGGGCACCTCCGTTACCCTTATAAAGCGCCTTAGCGGCAGAACCGAGCGCTGAAATGAACAGACTTACCGATGAATTCATCGAAAGCAATATGGGGCTCGTTCATTCCCTCGCCAACCGCTTTAAGGGCAGAGGGATAGAATACGAGGAGCTTTTTTCGGCAGGCTGTATGGGACTCGTTAAGGCGGCGAAGGGCTTCGACGAGGAACGGGGACTTTGCTTTTCTACCTACGCCGTTCCCGTTATTTTAGGAGAGATAAAGCGGCTTTTCCGTGACGGCGGAACCGTTAAGGTGAGCCGAAGCTTAAAGGAGCTGTCCCTTAAGATAATGCGGTATAAGGAGGACTGCAACAAGGTTGGGAAAGAGCCTTCGGTAAGCGAAATCGCCGCCTTTTTCGGGGAGAGCGAGGAAACTGTAACGGAAGCGATAGCCTCTTCACAGCCTGCAATTTCTCTTACAGAAACGGACGAGAACGGAAGCGAATTCGATATCCCGGTAGAAGCGCCACAGGTTAAGGCTACCGAGCTTATCGCCCTGAAGCAGTGCCTTAGCTACCTGTCGGGAGAGGAAAGGGAGCTTATCTATCTTCGCTACTGGAAAGGTAAAACCCAGAGCGAAACGGGAAAAATGATGAATATGACCCAGGTTCAGGTTTCGAGAAAGGAGAAGAAAATCCTTTCACGATTACGGGAAATGCTGGTATAAGAAACAACCCGAGAAAAGCTCTCTCGGGTTGTTGGCATTATATCTTATATTTAACAATATCGCAATTTGAGGGGTGCTCTATATTCAGAAAATACTCCATAAGAATACCGTGGCACACCACAATAACCTTTTTGTACCCCTTATATTTGTCCAGCGTCTTTAATACTCTTTCTCTTATCATATCGGCGCTTTCCCATTGTTTATTCTCGCCCTCGGGGAATTTACCTCTGCAAGCCTTGAATTCATCGTAATTGCGGCAAGCGGTTTCGTCGTCGAGATAGGAATATTCCCATACGTCGGCAAACCATTCGTGCAGGTCAGTCTCTACCTTAATATCAACGCCCAATTCCTTTGACAGAATTGCGGCGGTATGGAGTGCCCTTCCGAAAGGAGAGGTAAGTATTATATCCGCACCCTTAAGCCTATCGTCCTTAGCGGCGGCTTTTGCCTGCTCAATACCCTCTTCCGAAAGGGTGCACATGAATGCGCCTTCATTTTTATAGAATTTTCTACCCATTTCGCTGAAATCGGCTTTGCCATGACGAATGAAATAAAACTCTGTCATTATTTATTTCTCCTATGCAGTTGAACTTTGCCTGTTTTCGGGTCAATTTCTTATATCAATATTTCCCGAAACTACGTCGGCGTCTATTCTATGGATATTTTCATTACCTATAGTAGTTTCCGTGCTGCCGCTGAAACTGGTTTTATTACCGTCAAGGTTAACCCTGAGGTCGCCGGAAACCCTGTCGAAGTCGATATCTACGCCGGATTTTTCAGGAAGGGTAATATCACAATCACCACTTACCATATCTATCTTAAGGTCGCCGTCCCAACGTGCATAGCCGAGATTAACCCTGCCCGAAACGGAGTTAACCTTTACGTTACCCGAGATACCCTCTGCGGTAATGTCGCCGCTGGTAGTGTTAATTCTAACTTCGTCAGCCATAAAGCCGCTGATTGTGTGAGTGCCCGAAATATTATCCAGCTTTACCGTTTTCGCCTCTCTGTCGGTGCAGTTTCTGACCTCGGAGGAGCCCGAAACAGTATTCAGCTTTATTGTTTCGCCATATATGCTGTAATCTGCGTAACCGCTTGTAAGAACGCTGCCAAAGGACTTAGAGATAACTCCGTCAATACTGCAGTTGCCTGAAACATTAGCGATATCTACGCTATTATATTCCTTTTCAGGCAGTATAATTTCAAGGCTGTTTCTGTTACCGCCGAAATAAAGGAAGGTAAAGATATTTTCCTTTATGATAAGCTTGTTGTCCTTAACCTCTGCCTTAAAGGACTGGTAGCCGTTAGTGAAATTCTTATTATACTTTACCTTAATGCTGTCTCCCTTACCGTATTTGATAACGGTATCGGCATTTGTTACTCCTACGGAAATATCGGTAACCTTTTTACCGTCGAAATCGTGCTTATATTCGCCGTTCTCAAGGGAATGTGAAACCTTATTTCCGTTTTCAATAAAGGTTACGCCATTCTCAAAGCCAATCCAGCTAAGACCAGGTCCTAAGGAAATGGAAAAGCCATTTTCGGGATTTATGCCTGTTGCTGCAACGGAAACAGCGAATGATACGGCGAAAACGCCGAAGAGAATTAAGCAAATTATTACAAACTTTTTCATCAGTTTATACCTCCCTGCACATTCTGAGCCATTTTAGCGGCTTTTTCTTCCTTTAGTTTCATAGAAGAGGTTTTTACTACATCTCTGCCCACAAAGGCGCGGCTATGCCAGTTTATAATGCACTTAATTATATCCACGAAGCCCTTTCCGATAGCTACGCAAAGAGCTATAAGCAGACCGAAGAGAGAAAGGAGCATACAGCCGAAAAGTACTGTCGAAACGGGGGAGAACATAGACTGGATAGCTATGAAGCCGCCGCTTACCTGTAATGCGCCTCCTGTGATTAAGCCAATACCTGTAAGACCGAAGGAGAGCACAACGCTGTAGAAGCTCAGAATTACGCTTAAAAGCGAGGGGATTGCCCAGCTGAAAACGAACAGGTCAACGCAGATTCTGCCCACAACGGCACCTGCATCTACCTGGAAGCCGCCTGAGCTTTGCTGTACTGCGGGAGCAGGCTGACCGTATGGTGCAGTATATCCGCCCGAATAGTTATTGCCTCCGAAGCCGGTTGCTTCGGCGGTGCTGTTGGTTTCGGCGGTATTTGCCGCATTTTCGTTAAAAGCGTCCTCTGAGGTGTACTGCTTTGCGATTTCCTCGACATCTCCGAGCTTTTCGCAAACCTGCGCTTCGGTTTCTCCTGCCGCAATACCATCGTCGAAATGCTGGTCAAAATCGAGAAGAATATCTCTTGCGTCGGATATTCCGTTTTTTGCAAGAGCTTCTCTCAGACCGTTCATAAAATCTATTCTTGTACTGTAATTCATACTGTTTCCTTCCCTTCCTCGCCGTCGAGCAATTTATTTATGGCGGCAGAAAATCTCCGCCATTCGGTTTCCTGTTCTTCACGGATAACCCTACCTCTATCGGTTATATTATAGTATTTTCTTGGGGGACCCTCCTGTGACTCCACTATATAGGAGTCGATGCTTCCGTTATCCTTAAGTCTCTTAAGAAGCGGATATATGGTTCCCTCGGTAACCTGCAAACAATCTGAGATTTTATTTACCAGCTCATAGCCGTAACAATCTCCTCGCCACAAAAGGGACAATACGCAAAGCTCAAGAGTTCCTCTTTTAAGCTGTGACTGCATTTATTTTCCTCCTTTTCTGTATTGGGGTAACATAGTACTTTGCAGTACCAAGTACCTTGTATGCTCATATTATATCACAAGCTACTTTGCTTTGCAAGGTACTATGTTAACTAATGTTAGCTAAATTTTGCGCGATGTTTTGTGCATATATCACAAGAGCTCCCCTCTTGGGCGCAGCGAAGCTGCGCTTGTGGCGCTTCGCGCCACCTTCTTCGCCGTGGCGAGACTCGATGTCGAAGCCACGGCGTTTTTACCACATACGGCGCTTATACCGCATAATGAAAAATAAACAGTCGAAGCCACAGGACTTTTGTCGTATAAGAAAAAAATAACCATAAACTGAAATATCGTAAATCAAATCCTGCTATTTTTGAAGAATAGTTTACGATTTTTCTTATTTTTTCAAAAAAATATGATTTTTTTTGAAAAAACAGTTGCAAAATTTGAAAAACTATGATATTATATTAAAGTAATACTGCAGAATACAGCCCGATGGGGTGAAAACTGCTCAGAAAGTGTATAGGAGGACATTTAAAATGGCTATCACAAACGAATATCTCAAGGAGCTTCTTGAGACAGTAAAGAAAAGAAATGCCGGCGAACCCGAATTCATTCAGGCGGTAACAGAGGTTTTAGAAACTCTTCAGCCCGTTGTTGAAAAGCGCCCTGACCTCGTTGAAGCAGGTGTTTTAGAGAGAATTGTTGAACCCGAAAGACAGATTATTTTCCGTGTTCCGTGGGTTGACGATAAGGGTAAGACCCAGGTTAACAGAGGCTTCCGTATCCAGTTCAACTCCGCTATCGGTCCTTATAAGGGCGGTATCAGACTTCACCCCTCCGTATATATGGGTATCATCAAGTTCCTCGGCTTCGAACAGATTTTCAAGAACTCCCTTACAACCCTTCCTATGGGTGGCGCTAAGGGCGGCTCCGACTTCGACCCTAAGGGTAAGTCCGACGGAGAGGTTATGCGCTTCTGCCAGAGCTTTATGACCGAGCTTTGCAGACATATCGGACCCGACTGTGACGTTCCTGCAGGCGATATCGGTACAGGCGCTCGCGAAATCGGTTATATGTTCGGCCAGTATAAGAGAATCCGTGACGAATGGAGCGGCGTTCTTACAGGTAAGGGTCTTACATACGGCGGCTCCCTTGCAAGAACAGAGGCAACAGGCTACGGTCTTTGCTACTTCACTGATGAAATGCTTAAGGCTAACGGTAAGAGCTTCAAGGGCCAGACCGTAATTATTTCCGGTTCCGGTAACGTTGCTATCTACGCTACACAGAAGGCTACCGAACTCGGCGGTAAGGTTGTTACAGTTTCCGACTCCAACGGCTATATCTACGACCCCGACGGAATCGATCTCCCCGTTGTTCAGCAGATTAAGGAAGTTGAACGTGGCAGAATCAAGGAATATGTAAACAGAACCTCTCATAAGAACGCTGAATACCATGAGGGCAGTGTATGGGGCGCTAAGATTAAGGCAGATATCGCTCTTCCCTGCGCTACACAGAACGAAATCAACGGCGACTTCGCTAAGAATCTCGCTGAAAATGGCGTTTATGCGGTTGCAGAGGGTGCAAATATGCCTTCTACTCCCGAGGCTATCGAGGTTTACTTCGCTAACAAGATGCTTTACGGTCCCGCAAAGGCTGCTAATGCAGGTGGTGTTGCTACCTCCGGTCTTGAAATGAGCCAGAACTCCATCAGATACAGCTGGACCTTCGAAGAGGTTGACGCAAAGCTCCACGATATCATGAAGTCTATCTTCAAGAGCTGCGACGAAGCTTCTAAGGAATACGGTATGCCCGGCAACTACATGGCAGGCGCTAACATCGCAGGCTTCTTAAAGGTTGCTGAAGCTATGAAGGCTCAGGGTTGTGTATAATAAGCAAAACTGAATAATACGAAAACCGCCGGGTGGATTATCCACTCGGCGGTGTTTTGTTTTACGGCAGACGACTGATTCAAAAGTTAAGCTCTAAAAGGTCGATTACATTACCGCTGAAAATCCTGTCCTTTTCGCTGTCCGAGATGGGCAGCCTTTCTACTAAAGCTATTTCGTCGGCAGGATTGCTCCAGGGAAGGTCGCTGGCGAACATTACCCTGTCCGTGCCGTGCTTCTTTACTATATCGGCGAAAAGCTTTTCATCCAGGTATCCTGCCACAAAGGAGGTATCAAGCCATATATTACGGTTTCCTGCAATATACTTATAAACCGATTCCCAGGCATATACGCCTCCCATGTGAGCGCCGATAATCTTTAGCTTCGGGTATTTTTCCGTAAGCTCTATAAGGTCGTAGGGCATAGCTCTGTGCACAAGCTGTGATATAGGGTCGTAGCCCATGTGGAAAACTATGGGCAGTCCCAGTTCCTCGCACTTTTTATACATCCTGTCGCACTTTTCATCAAAGATAAATACGCCCTGATAGTCGTTATGTATCTTAACACCCTTTAAGCCGAGAGCCTTTATTCTTTCGATTTCCTCCTCAACGTCCTCTGCGTAGGGATGAACGGAGCCGAAGGAGATTATTTCGTCGCGGTATTCCTCCTTTGCCCAGTTGTTTATTGTGGTCTGCTGGGTGGGCTTTGTGGCTACAGGGAGAAGAACTCCGTAATCTATTCCGCATTTTTTCAGCTGTTCTCTCATTCCCTTTGAGGTACCGTCAGTTGCCGCCTTTACCCCCGATACGGTTTCAAGCTTCGTTATAGCTCTCTCGGCGATATTATCGGCGAAAGCGTGGACGTGGGCGTCGATTATCATATTTTGTATTTCCTTTCTTTTACCAAATAACACAGCCGCAGTATTTTCTATCTACTGCGACTGTGAAATAACTCTTTTCTCTTAAAAAGATAAAAGTTTAGATCAACCATTTTTAAAGGGTTGCGGGGTTTGGGACAGAGCCCCAAAAGTCTTTGAAATTCTCATTCTGTGAATTACAGGTGGCTGTCAAAGGAGCCGCCCTTATTATTTGTTGGAGCGTTTGAGTAAAGGTCAACCTTCCGCTTATCGTCGTTCACGTTTTCAAGCTCGGAGCGAAGCTCCTTAACCCTTGCGTCAACACGAAGAGCCGCCTGTTTATCCTTTTCCTTAGCCTCAAGGAGTACCGAACGCATATTAACCGCCGCCTTATGTATTTCCCTTAAATCCTTGGAAATGCCTAAAGGAACGTGGTTATTCGTGATAATTCTCTTAAGGATATCTCTCTCCTCGGGAGTAAGCTCTTCTCCGCAAAGGTCAATATCCCTGCGTCTTTCGCCTATAAGAGCAATAGTTTCCTCACGCCGTCCGAGGATTTCCTCTAAGGTTTCGTCAATATTCGTAGTCAGAATTTCCGAGGTTTCGGAAACATATCGTCTTAAAAGGGTCTCCATTTCCGAAATATCGGAAATAAGCCGTAATTTAATCTCTTCCGTCATAATTATACAGCTGCCGCCTTAGGAGCATTAGCAATCTGGGAGAAGGCGTCCTTTAAATCCGCGAACATGGGTAAAAGCTCCTTAATAATCTCAACGTCCTTTTTAACGTTAGCCTCAATAAGCTGTCTGTTAAAGAATTCATAGAGAGAATCGAGATTCTTCGAAATCGGGATATCCATATCCAGTACGGAGCGTAAAGCGTTAACTATATCCTGGGTCTTTTTAAGGCAGTTGTTGGAGCTTTCATAGTTCTTTTCACCAATGTAGAAAATAGCTCTGTTCATCTGTCTTTCCGCTTCGTCATAAAGCTTTACAACAATTTCCATAGGGGTAAGAGTTGTAAGAGACTGCTTTTTGTATGCTGAATATGCGTTTATCATAATCGTACCTTCTTCCGTTGATATTATGCCTGCTTCGTATTACTGGAAATAAGAGGAAATCGAAGCCGACTGGCTGTTAAGGGTGGACATCATCTGCTCCATAGCGGAGTATTTTTTCCAGAGTCTGTTCTCTTCGCTTTCGTATCTCTTTTTAAGGGTTGTAATCTTCTCGTTAGTCCTCTTTATCATTTCGTAGATCTGGTTTTCCTTTGCAGTAGAACCGCTTGCGAGACCTGCCTTATTGATAAGAGTACCCTTATCGCCGGTAGTACCGATTGCGCCCTCGAGAGCCTCGGCGAACTTATTCATAATTCCGTTTTCGGAGTCGGAGAAAAGCTTTGCGATATCGTCGCTGTGTTCCGATATTGCGGCATTCAGCTTATCCTCGTCGATAGTGAGCTTTCCGTGCTCCTTCCAGTCGGTAGAGGTCTTAATACCGAGACTTGCGAGAGAGAAGCTCTTTCCGTCTGCGTCCTCGATAACTCCCATAAGAGAGGTACGAAGCTTACTCATAACGGAGCTTATTGTTGAGTCGTTATATAAAAGACCCTTCTTAGCCTTTTCTTCCCACTGTTCCTCCTGCTTCTCCGAGAGGTTAAGCTCCTCCTTATCGGCGTCGGCGAGGAAATAGTACTTCTTTTCGGGCTCTTCGTCCAGCATTTCATAAACTTCCTTGATGACCTTATTATAGTCCTCAACGAATTTCTTTATTGTATCGGCGATAGCGGAATTATCCTTTTCGATAGAGGTGGTAAATTCTGCGCCCTCGCTGGCTGCATTAAAGGTAAAGGTCGTTCCGTCAACCTCAACGGAGTTTCCATCGCTTTCGATAAGCTTTCCGTTAATCTCAACCTCTAAGTTTGTGCCTGCGGTATATGCCGAGGGAGAGGTAAGTCCGAGACCGCCGAGAAGCCCCTGTGCGTCTCCCGTAATTTCAATTTTACTTCCTGTACCAAACTCGTTGGCGGTAATAGAGAAAGCGTTATCAAGAGAGGAATATGCGATTTTTACTCCTGCGGAGGAGGCGTTTATGCTCTTAAGCATATCCTTAACGGTAGTAGTCTTATCGAAGGAGAAGCTCTTTCCGTTAATTTCGAAATTATACTTTCCGTTTTCGTCGGCAGTTGCCCCTAAATCCGCCAGAGTTGTAGAATTTGAAATCTGGGAGATAGAGGTTGTAGCGGAGGAGGCGCCGAAGCTGTTGGCACTTTCTGCTCCTGCGGTTACAGAGAAGGACTGGGGGTTTCCGTCTTTATCCTCTGCGGTGATTGTAACATCGGTACCGTTTATTTCCACATCGAACTTTACGCCGCTTTTTGTTTCAAGATTGCCGACGCTGTTATTAAGGCTTGTTTCGTTGTAATGGTCAACAACGGTTTCGGCAGTAATAGTAAGGTTTGCCTCTTTAACTGTACCGAGCTGGCTCTTAAAGGCTTCGTATTCCTTATAGGAAACACCTGTCCAGAGGTCCTCGTCAAGCTCTCTGCCTGTTCTTGTGGGGTACTTTTCATCGTCGATAGCCTTGAATTCCCCGTAAAGGGGGTTAGAGGGGTCTTTATCCTTGAAGCTTGCCGCTTTCCAGGTATCGAAGTCGTCCGTGCCGCCTTCGCTTGTATATGCGTTATACTTTTCGGTAAGGAAGGTGTTTAAGTCTGCCTCACGGGCTGTCTCCTGCTCGGGAGTAAGCTCTATGTCATAGTATATATCGGAGAAGCCCTTCCAGAGCTCGTTGTTTTCGTCGCCCTCAACGAAATTGTTGGCTTTCCAGGTATTGAAATCGTCGGAGCCGGTCTTTCTGTACTCGTCATACTGTTTTCCCAGGTATTTATCCAGCTCGTTTTTATAATGCTCTGCCTGCGCCTCGGTGAATGCCTGTTTTCTTACCGCTTCCTTTTCCTCGTCGGTTGCGGTAGCTGCCCAGGCTTCGTATTCCTCGTATTTCTTCGATTCAACGTAGTCGTCCTTAACCTGATTATAAAGGGCAACCTTACTCTTATCGGCGTCATTCTTTATTTTTCCGTCGTCGCCGAAAATATCGCTGAAATAGTCCTTTGCTAAGGTCTGGAAGGATACGTTAACTACCTCGTCCCCTACCTGAAAGCTAAGGCTATTGTTGCCGGTAGCTATATCGGCTAAGCTTATGCTTCCCGAATTCTTCATATTTCCTATGCCGGAAATGGAAATGCCCTTAGAGGCTCTCGAAACGAACTTACCCGAATCGTCAACATAAACAAGACCCTTAGAGGAAGCGGTTGAAGCGCTGGTGTTGCTTTCACCGAAGGCTTTGGTAAGCTCCTTGTTGATATTTTCGAGGGTTTCCTCTGCGGTAGCGCCGCCGGTAAAGGTGATATTCTTTGTTTCATCTCCTACCGTTACGGAAATACCGTAGCTTTCGCCCTCGCTTAATGCAGAGGGGTCGAGCTTCGCGCCGTCGCTTAAGGAGCCGCCCTGTATCTTTGCCTGTGTTGAGGTTTTATTTACCTTGATTTTATAATCCCCTGCAAGAGAGTTTATGGAGGTAGTAGCGGTAAAGCCTGCGATATTCTTTTCTGCGCCGTCAACTACGGTCTTTGCGGCGAATTTGCTCCACATAGTCTGACCCGAAAGGTAGGAGTCCTTTTTGAGAATATCAAAATAGCTGCTCTTTAAATTAGTAAGCTTGGAGATAACGTCGCGGTAAGCGTCCTGCTGTGCCTTATACTTAAGGATATTACGCTCCTGCTTTGTAATTTTGAGCTTGCTGTTGGCGGTGAGTGCCTTAATAATGGCTTCGGTATCGAGACCCGAATTCATACCGCTCATTCTTATAATGTCTGACATATCTATCAATCCTTTCGGCAGATAATAGGTTTATTTTTTTGCTGACCCGAATTTTAAGAGGGCGTCGATAGCCGCCTTGGAGACTGCCTGTGACGAATCAACGTTAGCGTTCTGTGCGTCCCTTAGCTCGTTTCTTATGATTTTTATATCCTTGGGTGCAATAATACCGAGCTTAACTCTGTCCTTATTGACCTCGAGAACTACTATTTCGATATTATCGGCGATAATAATACTCTCCTCGGTTTTTCTTGTAACGACGAGCATTATACCACCTCCTCGGTATATATGGGGAGACGGAAGGGGTAATCCATAGGAAGAATAACCTGAATTGCCCTGTTGTTACGGGAATTTATAACTATCGGGGACTTCATATTCACCGTAGTCTCCTTATAATTCTCGGGAACCTTAGCGATTACGAGACATCTTATCTCGGAATCGTCCTGTATGTCGAGGAGCTTTCTTTCGCTCTCGTTAAGTACAACCGTAAAGCCCTCGTCAATAAGCTCAGGGTCGAAAACGATAAAGCAGAGAGAGGAGCTGTTCACGGACTGGAGCCACATGGGGTAAACTCCTGCGCCAAGGGGATTAAGGAGAGCGAACTCCTTTTCCTCCTCGAAGGCATATACGCCGTTAGGGAAGCTGAAAATCTCGGATTCCTTAACCTCGGCCTCGCCAAAATCTCTTGTATCAATTTTTCTCATAACCTAAGCCTCCTAAGCTTTAACCCCTCGTATCGAGAGCAGGGGAATAATTGGGATCAGACTGTGGCGGAACGTAAATCGGGTCGCCCGTATATTCTACGGTAACGCTGGGCATCTGGGTTATTTCGAAGGAAACCCTGCCCGGAGTGAATTCGAAGGGAACAGTCGCAGCGTTTTCCCAGTCGATTCCGACCTCTCCCATTTCGTAGTTGATATTAAGCACGCCCTTATCGAAGGTAACGTCTGCGCCCTCCTTAGGGATAAAATCCATAATTGTCTGGATTGTCTGCCCTGCACGGTTATGCTGTGCCGCTATTTCTGCGGGAGAAGCGCCTCTTACAAGCTGGTTTCCGTCGTTTACTATACGGGCAGTACCCTTATAGGAGAGAGAAAAGCCCTCGCTGGACACCTTTTTTATAAGGTCGCCGTTATTAAGCTGACCGTATCCCATACTTGAACGTGCTGCATAAGTATCTATCTTTATTTTCGGCAGTTCTGAGTGAATCTTTAGCTCTCCGGCCTTAGTTTTTATATCCATTTTTAAAGCAAGGTCCGGATTACCTGCCTTAGGGTTAACAAACTCACCCTTTTTAATGTTTATTTCTACCTGAATCGGTACGGAGGTTATATCCAGTAAATTATGCTCTACCATGGTTTGTCAGCCCCTTTCGGATTTTATTTGATATAGTCGAATATGGACATTGATACTACCGAAGCGCCCATCTGGAGGGTAGCGTTATAGATTGATTCGAGAACCTTCCAGTTTGTAATTTCCGAGGGCAGGTCGGTTATCTCAAGGTCGTTCTGACGTTCCTGAAGATTGATTTTTATTTCGGAAATTCTGTCCTGATTGAATTCGATGAACTTGTCGTTTGTACCGAGCTCGGCTATTGCTATGGAGAGGGAGCCCTGTGCGTCGTAGATAAGGTCGGCATAGCGTGCTACAAGCTGCTGGTCGCCGTCTCTTAAGGCCTTCGCTGCGTCAAGAACAAGCTGCATAATATTGTTTGAATAGCCGTTTATCTCGGAAAACTCAACCTGATTTGTGGCACCGGGAATATTATCGATTACTACCGAAACGCTATCGTCCTTATGGGTAAGGTTTCCGCCCTCGGTAATAAAGGGAACCTCGGGAAGGTCGAAGGCGTAGGGCTTCGCAAATTCCTTATTTATAGCCTCAACGGTTTCGTCAACATTATTTCCTGCGGTAAAGGTTATCTTTGTGCCGTTAATGTTGAAGGTATATTCCGAGCCGGGGGTAAGAGCGCCGAGATTCATTGTTCCGTCGGCATTAAGAGCTATATCGTTTGTGTAGTTTCCCGTATTGGAGACCTCGCAGGGCTGCCCTATTGAATTACGGAAAATACCGTCGGAATAGATTTCGGGGGCGTCATCGCCGAATTTTTCGTCGAGAGCCTTTCTTATATTATCGAGGGTTACGTTTATATCTGCGTCTGCCTCGAAGTCGATAACTCTGTTCTTACCGTTTGCGTCAATTTCGAGAGAATAATAGTTACCTGCCTGCATATTTTTGATATCAACTGCAGGCGTACCGGAGATTGCGGCATTTTTATAGTTAAGTATTCTTGTTTCCGTATAGCCTTCGATATTATCGAGATACTTTATACTTCCGTCTGCGCTTATTTCGGGAGTAAGCTGGAAAGCGTCCCGGAGCGCCGTATTTATATTTTCTACGGTCTGTTCCTCGGTGTCGCCGCCGTTGAATTCGATAACGCGGTTTACGCCGCCTGCTGAAACGCTTAGCTTATAAACAGAGCCGGGCTTTATGGATTCAAGGTGAACAAGTGCGCTTCTGCTCTTTACGCCGCAGCCCGTACATTCTGCACCGTTAAAGGTAATAGGAAGGGCAGTCTGGTCGTCGATTCTGCCTGTTGAGCCATCTACCGCCATACCTATTCCTATATCGAGATAGGAGGTTCCGCTATAGGGAAAATCGTTAGGGTCGGAGGAGGAATTAACGGGGACGCCGTTATAGGTTACATACTTTTCGCCTGTAGCGGAGCGTTCGATTGCAAAAGCGTTCGTATCGTTATTAAGAGCGCCGAAAATCTTTCTGTCCGAAACGTCAACGTTAAGGGACTGTACCATTTCCTCGGCGTAGTTTTCGACTTCCTTAGCGATAATTTCAAGGTCGTCGGGGTTTCTTGTACCGTGTGCGCCCTCAACCAGCTTTTCGTAGGTGTTCTGGATAATGCCCGAAATAGTCATCATAGAGCTTTCCGCAACCTGATAGATAGAATCGGCGGAGTTAAGGTTCTTTTCGCTTGTTTCGAGCTCGGCGAGAGATTTTCTTACTCTTAGAGCGGTAGCTGCGGCGATAGGACTCTGACTTGCACGCTGAAACTGGCGGTTTGTGGATATTTTATTTTCGGAGTTATATTTATCCGAATAGTTTCTTGTGTAATTACGGAGATAATTACGGCGGATTGTACCTCCCGCTATTCTCATAGGAAAAACCTCCCGTTAAAAATCAATATTATAGACAGCATCACAAGCCTACTCTGCCAGTATTGTTTATAAGTCGGTCGAGAGCCTCGTCCATGGCGGTCATCATTCTGGAGCTTGCGTTATACCAGTTCTGATAGGTCATCATATTTATACCCTCCTCGGTTTCCGATACGCCCGAAACGGCGTCACGGCTGTCGAGAAGAGCGTTGGACGTTGCATAAGCCGAATCATACTGGCTTTCATAGTAGTCGATATTCTGTCCGATACGGTTACTTATGAAGAGAAGGTAGTCGTACATCGTACCCTCATAGTCGCCCTTATCACCGAATTTCAAGGGCTGTTTATCCATACTTACGATAAGGCTGTTGATATGGTTACCGTCGAGGCTTATGGTCCATTTTCCCGTAGCCTCGTTCTGTACCTCGCCCAGCATTGTAGCGTTATCCATCCAAGTCTGGGCTATACGGATATTCTTCGCCGTCATATCGAGGTCCTCGTAGGTTTCCTTACCCTCGTTATATTCCTTTGTGCAGAAAAGGAGTCTATCCTTATCTATAACGTTTCCGTTTTCGTCGATAGCCCCGTTGAATTCGTTCATAAAGCTACCGAAGGTCTTAGCGAAGGAGTCGATTGTTGACTCGTAGTAGGGGATACCGTAGGAGTCGTTCTGATAGCCTGTTTTATATACGCCGTTTCCGTTAAGGATATCGATATAGGATTTAAGCTCTCCCGATTTGGGAGTAGCGTCCTCGCCTGTTGTCCAGCGCAGTACCGCAGCGTCATAAGCGTAATAGTCACGGAGAAGCTCGGAGGAGTATTCTCCGCTGTCGTTTTTGGAGCTGCCCTTCATGTAGAGCTGCTCATATTTTTCGCCGTTTATGATTTCCTGCCCGTCCATAAGGATTCTTACGGAGCCGTCGGCGTTGTCGTAAACGGTAATATTTCCCATATAGGAAAGCTCGTCGATAAGGAGATTACGTGCGTCGAGCATTTCGTTAGGGCCGTAGGAGGCGGTAACGGACTGACCCGAGGCGAGCTTACCTGCCGCCATAACGGAATATTCCTTAACGATAGCCTTATTATAGTCAACGATTTCTCTTATAATATCATTGGTTTTATCCATAGTAGCGGAGAGGGATTCGAGGTTCGATTCCTTAAGCTCCTCTAAATCCGTCTGGTATGAATGAAGAAAGTTTGTGAGGTTATAAGCCTGGTTTCTTACGATACTTGCCAGCTCCTCGCTATAGGGCTTTTCCGCATATTTCGAAAGAGCGTCCTTAAAGGCGTCGAGGTTGGCGGTTAAGCCCTCGTTATCGATATTATCGAGAACGGTTTCGACCTCCTTTAAGATATCTGCCGTTGTGCTGTATTCTGCCACATAGCAGGTAGATTCACGGTAGCGCTTATCTATATAGGGGTCTCTTACCTGGTCAACGCCGAAGGCTTTGGAGCCCTGTCCTGCGAGGGACATACGGGAGGTTGAGGTCTGCCAGTATGCGTATTTGCTTAAATAGCTTGAGCCTATATCAACACGCTGACGGGTGTAGCCTTCTGTATGGGTGTTGGAGAGGTTACCGCCTGTAATATCGAGGGCTTTCTGTGAAAGCTGTATTGTACGCTTCGAAACCTCGAAGCCTAAAAACGTAGAACGCATTTATATCATCCTTTCTCCGATAAATAGGTGGTTATACCTCGCTGAAAAAGCCACCGGAGGTGTTATGCTTCGTAACCTTGGCGCCTGTTCCCGTATAGGTCTGGATTGTTGAAGGTCCCCGGTTGGCAAGCTTTTCCTGTATAGAAAGCTTTCTTTCGATTATATCTATAATATCTGCATTTGTTGCCTTTATGTAGTCAACATATTTTTCCATAGTTCTCCACTGCAGGGAGAATTTTGCCTTATATTCCTCGGGGCATTCTTCCAGCAGGGCTTTCGCCTTTTTACCCGAAATCCCCAGCTCCTCGAAAAGAGCGAGCCGCTTCGCTTCGAGGTTATTACCCTCCATAACGAACTTCTGTTCGGTATTAAGGGCGTCTAAGAGCCAGGTAAGCTCGTCGGCGATAACCTTAGCCTTTTTTTCGGAAACGAAAGCGGATAAGGCTTCGAAATGCATATTATATTTTTCCATAAAGGCAATAACTTCCTTAGCAATTTCTGCTGTCATTTCCGTTCCTCCTCAGAATAATAGGGGCGTCTTAGCCGAGAATAGACGAAGCTACGTCCTCTGCCGCTACGGGGCAGTTATCTCCTGCGTACTGCTTAGCGAGGGCAGCAAGTCTTTCTTCGCTTGCAGAATTGTCAACACGGCTTGCGGCGTTTGCCTTAGCGGATTCGAGATATCTTCCGAAATCGAATTCGACCTTATCGGTATTAACCGAGTTCTTTACGCTTTCGCCGTTTTTCTTTACTGCTGTCGTCTTTGCCAGCTTTTTGTAAGCGTTGATAGAATTAACGTTTAAATTCCTGATCTCCATAAATTGTCAACTCCTTTTAGGTGTTTTTTTTGCAGATATTATCGTCGTTACGATAAACTTTTACATTAGTTTTATCGACAGAGGTTATATAAACTTTAGCGAAATTCCGAAAAAAATTCGATAAAATCTTGTTTTTAAGGGGGAAATACCCCTACAGGTATAGCGGGGTTGCTAAAATGTGCGTAATATGATATAATATGCGAAGAAAAAATTTTTCAAGTTTTTTGTAACCTGCTTTATGGCTATGAAGTGTTATATGTGAAGCTTGAAAGCGGAAATTTGTATTTCTGCAGAAAGGTAAGGAAAATATGGCTGAACTTTCCTTGTGCACGAAGGAAAGCTTTGATGAGGTTATGCGTAAATATGCCGATATGGTATATCGTCTCGCCTATTCGAGGGTAGGTAACTCTACCGACGCAGACGACGTATTCCAGGAAGTATTCCTTAGATATATAAAAGCTGATAAAACCTATAACGACGAGGAGCACCGAAAGGCGTGGCTTATTAAAATCACCATAAACTGCTCCAAGTCCTTTCTTACCTCCGCCTGGAACCGTCACAGGGATTTCGAAGAGCCCGACGAAAACGAGGGCGCGGAGGACGAAAATATTAAAAATACGGAAGTAAAATCCGATGTACTTAACGCTCTGATGAAGCTTGATACAAAGTACCGCACCGCTATCTATCTCCATTATTACGAGGATCTTTCGGTATCGGAGATTGCAAAAGCAACAAGCAGCACCGAATCGGCGGTAAAGGCACGTCTTTCGAGAGGCAGAGCTATGCTTAAAGAACTATTGGAAGGAGTTGAATTCGATGTTTAAGGAAAAACTGCATAATGACATTGACAAAATAACTCCCTCGGCGGAGCTTCTCGACCGTGTTTCTCTTATGATGAAGGAGGAGGCTTCGAAGGAAAAGCCGAAAATCTATATGACTGCCGCTAAATACAGCTCTCTTGCGGCGGCAGTATGTATTGTTACCGCTGTAGCAGTTATGCTCGGCACTACCGCAAATAAGGATATAGCACCCCGGACAGGCGACCTATCCGCAGACTATAGCGAAGCCGTTTCGGATATGAATATGATGTCCTTCAGGGCGGAAACCGAAGCCGGAACAGAAGCAGAAACCGAAATGCCTGTAGCCTTGGAGGCTAAAATAACCGAAGCTGCCATGCAGGCAGACGCTGCAGATGAGGCTGCGCCCTATGAGGGGGGATTTGTGGGAATCGCTCCCGACGAATACGCAGGAGAGGCAGAAATGGCTGACGGCGCAGCGGCACGGGAGGAATACGAGCCTTCTGAAGAATTGACGGTATCCGAGGGATATATCCTGCCCTGTGAAAACGGCTCATATCTGTTCATAAACGAAGCTATGGGTCCGGTTGTTTTAAATCCCGAAAATAACGATAACAGCGTATTTGAGAATCTGTCTGCAGGCGATTCGGTAAGGGTAACCCATGGCTTGATACTTACAATATATCCCGGACAGACTACCCTGTTCAGCATAGAAAAGCTATCGGAGGGCGAGTTATCGGATATCCCCGAGGAAACCCTTACACAGCTTGAAGAGCTGGGCTGGCTCCCCATAACAGAATAATTACGATTAACCGAAATGCGGAGCCGAAGGGCTCTGCATTTTTTTGTTGACATATTATTTAATATGGGTTATAATGACTTAAGCAAACGAGCGTTTACCCGAAAGAAAGGAGCGGCTATGGCAACAAGCAAGGATTATCTTAACTACATACTTGAACAGCTTTCGGAAATCGAGGGCATAACCCACCGCTCTATGATGGGGGAGTATATAATCTATCTTAACGGCAGGATTGCCGCATATCTCTGCGACAACCGACTGCTCATAAAGCCTACCCCTACCGCTATGGAAATGATGAAGGGCGCAAGTCTTGAGCCGCCCTACGAGGGGGCGAAGGAGATGCTTCTTTGCGAAAATACCGAGGACAGGGAGTTTCTTAAGGCTCTTTTTGAGGGCATATATGAAGAACTGCCCGAACCGAAGAAAAGGAAGAAATAGCAGGAATGCAAAATTATGATAAGGAAAATGGAAAAGGGCGATATCGCCGTCTGCTCGGATATTCTTTCCGCCGTATATAATAATGAGTTGTGGGGGTGCCGCTGGACAAAGGAGACGGGAACGGCATATCTTAAGGATTATTTCAGCGCGCATAAATTCGTGGGCTTTGTTATTGAGGAGGGGGGAAAAATCCTCGGGGCTATGTTTGCTCATGAGAAAATCTGGTGGAACAACAGCGAGCTTTACGTTGATGAAATGTTCGTTCTCCCCGAGGAACAGCGAAAGGGCTACGGCAGTATGCTTATTGAATCGGCGGAGGAATATGTTAAGGAAAAGGGACTTGCCGGACTTACCCTTTGTACGAACAGGTATGCTCCTGCGCCGTATTTCTACCGAAAGAACGGCTTTAACGACAATGAGGCGATTGTTTTTATGTATAAAGAAAGCCTCTGATATTCATAACGCATATTACAGCCTATAAGCGAAAGGAGTTGCTCTATGAAACCTATGAAAAGCGATTGGTACAAGAAAATATGGACCCTCGATATTAAGGATCAGTCCTGGGTAGAGGATACCCTTCGGCAGACGGATTTTCTTATTGAAAGGCTGGGGCTTAAGGGGAACGAGAAAATTCTCGACCTTGCCTGTGGCTTCGGGCGTCATTCTCTTGAGCTGGCGAAGCGGGGCTTCGAGGTTGTAGGGGTTGATATTACCGCCGATTATATAGACTATGCCGCTAAAGAGGCAAAAGCCCGTGGACTAAGCGCTCGTTTTATCTGCTCCGATATACGGGAAATCGGCTTTAATGAGGAATTTGACGTTGTGCTTAATATGGCGGACGGGGCAGTAGGCTATCTCGAAAACGAGGAAGAAAACCGAAAGATTTTCGAGGCTGTCGCTAAGGCTTTGAAGCGTGGCGGTAAGCACTTCATGGATATAATGAACGGCGGATATGCAGAGAGTCATTTCCCCTGTAAAATGTGGGACGCAGGGGAGAAATGTCTTACTCTTTCGAATTTCGAATGGGACGGGGAGAGAAAAACTCTCATATACGGACAGCTTGATTATCCTTACGGAGAAGCCCTTTCGAAGCCCGAAATGGCCGAGGGAAATACCATAAGGCTATATACCCTCGCCGAGATTGAGGAAATATTTGCTTCTCTCGGAATGAAGGTTATTAAAGGCTACGGGGATTTCAGCGGAAAGCCCTCCTCGGACAAGGATATCCAGCTCCTTGTTTATTCAGAAAAAATATAAAAAGGAGAACTTTTATGATTTATAAGGTTGAAAGAATGGGAAAATTCAGAATTATCGGTTTCGCCAGGGATATTACCCATGAAAAGGCTTATGAGGAATGCCCTGCCTTCTGGGCGGAATTCAGAGAGAAATTTATGCTTCCCATTATGGATAAGGGCTGCCCCGAAAACGCTCTTGAAAAGGCAATTATTGATAACGGCGTTGGCGAATACGGGGTAAGTATCTGTAACGGAAACGGCTTTCGCTATATGATTGCAGGTGAATATGCAGGGGGAACAGTACCCGAGGAAATGACCCTTACGGAAATTCCCGAAATGCTCTGGGCGAAGTTTACGGGAACGGGAAAAATGCCCGACGCTCTACAGGCGCTTAACCGCCGCATTTATGAAGAATGGCTCCCCGGTAACGGAAAATATGAGCCGGCGGAAACTGATATGAATATAGAATGGTATTCCGCAGGAAAAATTAACGAGGACAGCTATCTTTTCGGGATATGGGTGCCGGTTAAAAGAAAGGGCTGACAGATAGGCATAAAGGCGTACACAATCGGGTGTGCGCCTTATTTCTGCTATTGACATCAGAGCGAAAACTGTGATATACTTACCCTACAGAGAATTTTTTGGAAGTGATTAAAATAGAGCTGAATATAGTTCTCGTTGAGCCGAGAATACCCCAGAATACGGGGAATATCGCAAGAACCTGTGCCCTTACGGGAGCAAGGCTGCACATAGTCAAGCCCATGGGCTTCGAAATAGACGATAAACAGCTTAAAAGAGCGGGACTTGATTACTGGCATTTGCTGGATATTACATATTACGAGGGGCTTTCCGACTTCTTCGAGAAAAACAAAAGCGGCGATTTCATATATTTTACTACCAAAGCGGTAAATAATTACTGCGATGTGAAGTATAATGATAAGGTATATATAGTTTTCGGGCGTGAGGACGCAGGACTGCCCGAGGAGCTTTTATTCGAGAATAAGGATAACTGCGTAAGAATACCCATGATAGATAACGAGGCTGCCCGAAGCCTTAACCTCTCAAACAGCGTGGCGATAGCCGCCTATGAGGTTTTAAGACAGTGGGGCTTCCCCGAGCTTAAGAATAAAGGTAGTCTTACGAAATTCAAGTGGCAGTAGGTAAAGGGGGCGAAGCTATGGCGAAATACAGACTGATTACCGATAGCGGCTGCGACATAACCGAGGAGGAGGAGCGGCTATACGAGATAGATATTCTCCCCTTTGACGTTATTCTTGGCGAAAAGAGAATGAGAGAGCGTATAGATATTAAGGGCAGTGAGTTTCTCCGTATGCTGGACGCTATGGAGGAGATTCCGAAAACCTCGCAGGTTACTACCGCACGCTTTGAGGAAAAGTTCGAGGAATGTGCAAGCAGCGGCGTTGAGGACGTTATCGTAGTTCTTATTAACGGCGTAGGAAGCGGAACCTTCGCTAATGCAGTTCAGGCGGCGGAAACCCTTAAAAGCGACGGAAGAGCGGGAAATATGCGCTTTCATATAATAGACAGCCATACCTATTCAATCGGGTACGGCTATCCCCTTATCGAGGCGGCTAAAAAGCTTCGCTCGGGGCAGAGTGTTGAGGCGGCGGTAAGCTATCTTGAGGACTGGTTTTCCTGCTGTGAGCTTTATCTTGTTGCATTCAGTCTCCGCCACATGAGAAAATCGGGCAGAATCAAGGCGGCGTCCGCTGTCGTCGGCGAGCTTATGAATATTAAGCCCGTAATAAGTATGATAGATTCCGATACATCCATAGTTCTTAAATGCAGGGGCGAAAAAAGAGCTATCGGCGAAGCGGTAAACTTTATCGTTAAAAGGGCAATACCCAAAACTCCCATTCTTATCGCCCGTTCTCTTATTACCGACCTGGAGGACGACCTTATCGGAAGAATTCAGAAAAAGACGGGTGAAAAGCCTGCATATACAGGTCAGGTCGGCTGTGCTGTCGGCTCAAACGCAGGAACAAAGTTCATCGGCGTGTTTGTTAAAGGACAAAAGCGAAGATAAAGCAATAACTAGTGTGTGCTCAATAACTGTCCGCAGGACAGCTATTGCCTCAAAGCCTGTTTTTCAGGCTTTGAGTTGGCTTAAAATCGCACTTTGTGTGATTTTAAGCCGCACACACTACTTGATGTCAAGCTCATTTCGTCCCAA
>JAEDHF010000101.1 GCA_016297165.1 Oscillospiraceae bacterium
CGAAAATATCGTTTCTCCCGCTGTTATGGCGGCTATGGGAAGCGTGCTTACAAATTAGTATGCGGAGGGTTACCCCGGAAAGAGATATTACGGCGGCTGTGAATGTGTTGATGTTGTTGAGAATATCGCTATCGAAAGGGCAAAGAAGCTTTTCGGCTGTAACTTCGCTAATGTTCAGCCTCATTCCGGCGCACAGGCTAATACAGCTGTATATTTTGCACTCTTAGAGCCCGGCGATACCGTTCTCGGTATGAGCCTTGCTCACGGCGGTCACCTTACACACGGTTCTCCCGTAAATATTTCAGGTAAATACTTCAATTTCGTATCCTATGGTCTCGACGACGAAACCGGTATGATTAACTATGAAACTGTAGCGAAGCTTGCCGAAGAGCATAAGCCTAAGATGATCGTTGCAGGCGCAAGCGCATATCCCAGAAAGATTGATTTCGAAAAGCTTTCCGAAATCGCTAAGAGCGTAGGCGCTTATTTAATGGTTGATATGGCTCATATCGCCGGTCTTGTTGCCGCAGGCGAGCATATGTCTCCCGTTCCCTATGCAGATATTGTTACCACCACCACACACAAGACCTTACGCGGTCCCAGAGGCGGTATGATAATGACAAACGACGAGGAGCTCGCCAAGAAAATAAATAAGGCAGTTTTCCCCGGCACACAGGGCGGTCCCTTAATGCACGTTATCGCAGGTAAGGCAGTATGCTTCGCAGAAGCCTTAAAGCCCGAATTCAGGGCTTACGGCAAGCAGATTGTGAAGAATGCCGCTGTTCTTGCCGATACTCTTCTCGGAAAGGGCTTCAATCTTGTTTCCGGCGGTACGGACAACCACCTTATGCTTGTTGACCTTCAGCCCTTCAATATTACCGGTAAGGAACTTGAAAAGAAGCTTGACGAGGTATATATTACCGTTAATAAGAACGCAATCCCCAACGACCCTCAGAGTCCCTTCATCACAAGCGGCGTAAGGATCGGTACTCCTGCCGTAACAACAAGAGGTCTCAAGGAGGAGGATATGAAGGTTATCGGCGAATGCATCTACCTCACAGCAAAGGACTTTGACAATTCAAAGGATAAGATCAGAGAGATGGTAACAGGCGTCTGTGAAAAATATCCTTTATATCAGTAATTTCAGATTTGTAATGTGTGAATAATCGAAAATAAGAGGGAGTAAAAAAATGGATAAAGCAAGTCAGATTGTTCTTAATACGCAGGATTCTGTAGCACCTATCGGTATTATCGCTATGAACGGTACTCAGGAGCTTGGCACAAAGATAAACAACTATCTCGTAAAGTGGGCTAACGAAGGCGGTTTAAACGTTGACTCTTTCCTGGTTGAAACACAGTGTCCGAGATTTTCCTCCGGCGATGGTAAGGCTCTTATAAAGAAGTCTATCCGTGGCGATGATATGTATATACTCGTTGACGTGGGCAACTACAGCTGCACCTACTCTATGTTCGGTAAGGAAAACTGTATGTCTCCCGACGACCATTTCCAGGATTTAAAGCGTACAATTCAGGCTATGAGCGGTAAGGCTCACAGAATTAACGTAATTATGCCTATTCTTTACGGCGGAAGACAGCACAGAAGAAACTACAGAGAATCTCTTGACTGTGCAGTAGCTTTACAGGAGCTTACCGCTATGTCTGTTTCCAATATCGTGTGCTTCGACGCTCACGACCCCAGAGTTTGCAACGCTATTCCTTTAACAGGTTTTGATAACGTAATGCCTACATACCAGGTATTGAAGGCTATGTTCAAGAATGTTACCGACCTAAACGTTTCGAAGGATACATTTATGGTAGTAAGCCCCGACGAAGGCGCTATCAACCGTAATATGTACTATGCTTCCGTTCTCGGCGTAGATTTAAGTATGTTCTATAAGAGACGTGATTATTCAAGAATCGTAAACGGCAGAAATCCTATCGTTGCTCACGAATATATCGGTAACTCCGTAGAGGGTAAGGATGTATTTATTTCCGATGATATTATTTCCTCGGGCGAATCTATGCTTGATATCGCTTATGAGCTTAAGAAGAGAAACGCTAAGCGTATTATTGCTTACGCTACCTATCCTATCTTTACCAACGGTCTTGATAAGTTTGATACCGCATACAAGGAGGGTATTATCGACTATGTATTCGGTACAAACCTCACATACCGTACTCCCGAATTACTTGCGAGACCCTGGTTCTATGAGGTTGACGTATCTAAGTATATCGCTTACTTTATTGCCGCTCTTAATCACGATGTTTCAATAAGCTCTCTTATCGATCCCCACGATAAAATCAAAACCTTACTCAATAAGTACAATGTAAAGGGCGCTGAAAGAGAATAATCGGAAACCCCTTCAGGTACCAAAACAAAAAATCACCCCCGAAAGGCGTAAAATACGCATAGGGGGTGTGTTTTTTACTGCAGAAGCTATAGGTCACCTCTAAAAACCTATATTGATATGAAAGGATAATCCGTTATGCCATTAGCAGATAGTATCAGACCGAAAACACTTGACGAGGTAGTAGGACAGAAGCATATTTTAGGCGAGGGAAGACCCTTAAGAAGAATTATCGAGGGCGGAAATATACCGAATATGATTTTCTACGGTTCCTCGGGTATCGGAAAAACTACAGTAGCAAATATTATTGCCGATTCTGCGGATATGACCCTTTATAAGCTTAACGGAACCTCCTGTTCAACCGCCGATATAAAGGAAATAATCGCTTCAAGAGGCTCCTTCAGCTTCGGAAAGGGCATACTGCTTTATCTTGACGAGATTCAGTATCTTAATAAAAAACAGCAGCAGAGCCTTCTTGAATATATCGAAAACGGGGAAATAACGCTTATTGCTTCTACTACCGAGAATCCATATTTTTATGTATATAATGCTATTTTGTCCCGTTCTACCGTATTTGAATTCAAGCCTGTTGAAAAGGAGGATATTCTCCCCGCTCTTAAACGTGCATTCCTTATTGCAAAGGAACAAATGGGGCTTGATTACGAATTTGATGAGGAGGCTCTGGAGCATATCGCTCTCGGCTGCGGCGGCGACGTAAGAAAGGGCATAAACACCGTTGAGCTTTGTATGATGTCAGCTAATAACGGAAAAATCGACCTTGAACTCGCCGAGGCGCTTACTCAGAAAAGCTCTATGAAATACGACAGAAGCGGCGACCAGCATTATGATATTCTTTCCGCTTTTCATAAGTCTGTAAGAGGCTCCGACGAAAATGCCGCCTTACATTATCTTGCCCGTCTTATAGCGGCAGGAGATATGGCGTCAATCTGCAGGCGGCTGTTATGTATTGCCTCCGAGGACGTAGGGCTCGCTTATCCTATGGCTGTTCCTATCGTTAAGGCCTGTGTTGACAGCGCTTTACAATTAGGCTTTCCTGAAGCGAGACTGCCCTTAGCGGAGGCTACCGTTCTTCTTGCTACTGCCCCTAAATCCAACAGCACCTATATGGCGATAGCTAAGGCGCAGCAGGACGTAGAGGCAGGTAATACCGGCGATTTTCCCCGACATTTACAGAATACACATTACGATGGAGAGGGAGCGGCTGTAAAAGGGCAGAATTATCTTTATCCCCATAATTTCCCCAACCATTATGTCGAACAGCAGTATCTCCCAGATAACATAAAGGACAGGGTTTACTATGAATTCGGGGACAATAAGTTTGAGCAGAACGCTCTTCAATACCGTAATAAAATCAAAAACAAGTCATAACTACCTTTTCCGAAGAATCGGTTGAATACTTCCAGCTTGAAAGACTGCCCGAGGTAATATTATAGTCGTAGCTACAGGGTTTTTCGGGGATATCCTCGTTAAAGCTATCTACGATAATGAGCTTGACTTTCATTTTTTCGGGAATAATCGCCTTTATGTAAACGCTGACTCTGCTGTTGACTTTAATATTATCCTTAAGCTCCGCAAGTCCCGCAAGATTTGGCGTAAGCTCTACGAAAATGCCATAGTTTTCTATGGAGCGTACGATTCCGGTTACCGTTTCGCCGACGCTGAAAAGGTCTGCGTTTTCCTGCCAGGTTCCGAGAAGCTCCTTATGGCTTAAGGTAATTTTATCGTGTTCTATAGTCTTTACCACCGCTTTTATGTTCTGCCCGATTACGAAACGGTCGGAGGGGTGAGAAATCCTTGATACCGAGATAAGGTCTATAGGAATAAGGGAGGATATTCCGCAGCCTATATCCACGAAGGCGCCGAATTGCTCCATGTGGGTAACCTTTGCGTCGATGATATCGCCTGTAGCGAATTTGGCTATATAGGAGCTGTAGCATTCTTCCTGCGCCATTCTTCGGGAAAGTAAGGCTACTGGTTTTCCGTTCTCGTCCCTTGTAAGCTCGGTTATTTTAAAGGCTACGGGCTTATTTACTCTTGAAATAAGCGCAATATCCCTTGTTGTACCGTTTTCTATGCCGATTGCTCCTTCGTTTCTCGGAATAATTCCTTTAATAAATCCGAGGTCAACTATAAGATTATGACCGCTGTCACAGAGGATACAGCGCCCCTCGGTAATGGTGCCCTTTCTGATACAATCTTCAATGGAAGCAAAATCACCTGCAATATTTAAAACGTCTTGGCCAAGTACCTTATACTCGCCTTCGGGTAAATACATATTCATTTGTTTATACCGTTCCTTTCCTTTTCGGTTTTTCTTGCCTTTAAATACTATGATTCGGTTTACGCTATTATGACAGGCTGAATTATCCTCAAAACTAAATAATGATGTCGTGCATTTTTTAATGCACGGCTTTTTTGTTCTAAATTTTCACGGAGAGTCATAAACTTGAAAAAAACGAAAGGACAAGACTATGAAAACGACGGAAAACTATCTTAGCGCAGTTAAAATGCTTCCGCCCTTTAAGAATTTCCTTATGCAAGTACCCGATACTGTTAAAGAAAGAGCAATCGAGATACGCATAAGGGTCGGACGGCCTATAATAGTAGAAACCCCCGAAGAAAGGTTCATTTGTAATAATACAAAAGCAACTTCAGAAGGGATATACGAATGCATAAAGCATTTCTGCGACTATTCCCTTTATAGCTTTGAAAACGAGATAGCCCGTGGGTTTATTACTCTTAAGGGAGGCCATAGGGCAGGCTTTTCGGGCTCGGCAGTAATACGGGATGGGAAAGTTCATACAATTAAGGATATTTCCTCTATTAATATAAGAATATCCTGCCAGCATACAGGCTGTGCAGAAAGACTATTCAGCCTTACCGCCTTTCAGCAGGATTTTCGTGGACTTCTTATTATCGGTCCGCCCTTATCAGCAAAAACTACTCTGCTGCGAGATTACTGCCGACTCGTTTCAGCCTTCAAAAAGGCCGTCCTTATCGACGACAGGGGAGAAATATCCGCCTCCTTCCGCGGCGTTCCGCAGAATGATATAGGGCTAAATTGCGATGTATTATGCGGTTTTTGTAAGAGTGAGGCTATTACTATTGCAGTAAAGACCCTTTCTCCCGAATATATCTTCTGTGACGAGGTAACGGGCGAATACAATGAGCTTTCGGAATGCTCGGGACTTGGGGTTAAGTCTGTAATTACAATGCATTGTGGCGGTATTACGGACCTCGGGATAAATAATGGGGCTCGTGAGCTGATTGCTTCGAGGGTAGTGAATTATATCTGTAGTCTTGAAAAGGGAAGAAGAATAGGAAAAATAGGCGGCTTATGGAGAGTTGACGATGCTGAAGCTTTTGATTGCCTTGATGATAGTAATAATCTTTATATCGGCAGGAATAATACACTCCTCCCGATATAAGAAGCGCTGTCGTGAGCTTTCTCTTATCCTTGAAGCTATAGAGGAAATAATCGTTATGATAAAATTCCGTTCAACACCTGTTAGTGAGCTTATTTCCTCATTCCTTCAAAAGGACAGGTATATTTCGTCGGACTTTTTCTTAGGATTAAAGAATGCTTATGAGAACAGAAAGGGCTATGATAAAGGAATATGGAGCGAAGCCCTCGAGAATCGGTTTTATCTTAAGAATGAAGATAAAGAGGCAATCCTTACTCTCGGAGATATTATCGGCGAAACCGATACCGACGGACAGATTTCTATGCTTACAATGGTTTCGGAGACTATCGGAAAAAACCTTGAATGTGCAAAGGCAGAAAAGGCACAAAAGGAAAAGCTTATTCTTAATATGTGGCTTTTTATCGGTATAGGGCTCGGAGTAATGATTATTTAGAAGAGGTAAAAGCTATGGAAGTTGACCTTATTTTCAGAATTGCTGGAATAGGTATAGTGGTTGCTGTGCTGAATCTGCTGCTACAGCGTTCAGGTCGGGACGAACAGGCTATGATGACCACAATTGCAGGGCTTGTGGTGGTGCTTATGATGCTTATCGGCGAGATAGGTACCCTTTTTGAAACAATAAGGGAAGTGTTCAGGCTTTGAATGTTCTTGCTATTGCCTGTCTCGGTATTACTGCGGCAGCATTATCCGCTCTCGTAAAAAGATATAACGGCGAATTCAGCCTTTTTATCTCTCTCGGGGCTTCGATTATTATAATGGGTACAGTTCTTCTTG
>JAEDHF010000102.1 GCA_016297165.1 Oscillospiraceae bacterium
CAAGGTCAAGGGCTCATGAAAGAGCGGAAGCCGCCCTCGATATGGTAGGGCTTACTATGAGAGCCCTTCATAAGCCCAACCAACTTTCCGGCGGCCAGCAGCAAAGAGTAGCAATCGCCAGGGCTATCGCCTCGGACACTCCCGTTATTCTTGCAGACGAGCCCTGCGGCAGTCTCGACAGCCGTTCGGGCAGCAGGATAATGGAGCTTCTTAAAAGCGAGAACGAAAAGGGAAAAACCATTATCCTCATAACCCACGATTTAAATGCGGCAGGAAAAGCGGACAGGCTTATTACCGTAAAGGACGGGCGAGTGTTCACATAAAATCGTGCTATTTGCTTAAAAGCTCTTCCATTTTTCTGTGTTTTTTACAAATTTCAAAAATCCCCCTAAAAACTATTGCATATTTCGCTGATATATGGTAAAATGTAAACGATTAAGCAGTATGCAGAATACTGCAATATTTAGGAGGTTTACTGAAATGAATAATATTCCACAGGTTAAGCTCGGTATCGTAGCAGTTTCCCGTGACTGCTTCCCTATCGCTTTATCCGAAAAGCGCCGCAAGGCTATTGTTGAAGCTTACGGAAAGGATATTTACGAATGTCCCGTTACCGTTGAAAATGAGCTTGATATGCTTAAGGCTGTCGAGGACGTAAAGAAGGCGGAATGTAACGCTTTAGTCGTTTTCCTCGGAAACTTCGGCCCCGAAACTCCCGAAACCCTAATTGCGAAGAACTTTGACGGCCCCTGTATGTTTGTTGCAGCCGCTGAAGGCGACGGCGATATGATAAACGGAAGAGGCGACGCCTACTGCGGTATGCTTAACTGCTCCTATAACCTTGGTATGCGCCATCTTAAGGGCTTTATTCCCGAATATCCCGTTGGTACAAGCGAGGATATCGTTAAGATGATTAAGGATTTCGTTCCTGTTGCAAGAGCAATAATCGGCGTTAAGAACTTAAAGATTATAACCTTCGGTCCCCGTCCCCAGGACTTCTTCGCTTGTAACGCTCCTATTAAGGGCTTATACGAATTAGGGGTAGAAATCGAAGAAAACTCCGAGCTCGACCTTCTCGTTTCCTTTAAGGAGCATGAAAACGATCCCCGTATCGACGAGGTTTGTGCCGATATGGCTAAGGAAATGGGCGAGGGACGCTATTACGCAGACCTTAACAGACGTATGGCACAGTTCGAGCTTACCCTTTTAGACTGGGCAGAAAACCACAAGGGCTCACGCAAGTATGTTGCATTCGCAGACAAGTGCTGGCCCGCATTCCCCTCCCAGTTCGGCTTTGAGCCCTGCTATGTTAACAGCCGTCTTGCAAGCCGCGGTATTCCCGTATCCTGCGAGGTTGATATCTACGGTGCATTAAGCGAATACATAGGCGCCTGCATCTCCGCAGACGCAGTAACCTTACTTGACATCAACAACTCCGTTCCTCAGTATATCTACGACGAGGACATCAAGGGCAAGTACGACTACTCTCTTACAGATACCTTTATGGGCTTCCACTGCGGTAATACTCCCGAATGTAAGATGTGCGCTACCCGTGCAGTAAAATATCAGCTTATCCAGCACCGCTTACTCGAGCCCGAGGGAAGCGATCCCGACTTCACAAGAGGTACTCTCGAAGGCGATATTGCCGCTAACGATATTACCTTCTACCGCTTACAGTGCGACAGCGACGGTATTCTCCGCGCATATATCGCAGAGGGCGAGGTTCTCGATGTTCCTACACGTTCCTTCGGCGGTATCGGTATTTTCGCTATTCCCGAAATGGGACGCTTCTATCGTCACGTTCTGATTGAAAAGCATTATCCTCACCATGGCGCTGTTGCCTTCGGACACTACGGAAAGCTTCTCTTCGACCTCTTCCGTTACCTCGGCGTAGAGGATATCGGCTTTAACCAGCCTAAGGGTATGCTCTATAAGACAGAAAACCCCTTCTGTAAGTAATTATACTTTTACAGACTTTTGGGGCTCTGCCCCAAACCCTGCAACCCTTTAAAAAGGGTTGACCTAAACTTTTATCTTTTTTGGAAAAAAGAAACTATTTAACAGACTAAAGGCAGCTTCATCATAACGGTGAAGCTGCCTTTATTTTTATACTTTATACTAATAACCGTTTGAATGAAGGAAAAGATTTGCTGAAAGACGGTATCGATATCGAGGAAAAGAAACGTAGGCGTACTCTATGTACGTCAAGTTTATTTGACGACGATAGCGGTGCCGGATTTCGGCAAAGATTTCCTGAGTTTAAATGGTTATTAGTATTTACTAAGCTTTCCGAGAATCCTCTCAAACTCAACGCCGTTTCTTGTGGGCTGATTATTTCCGAGAGTTTTTATAATAGCGAGCTGTGCGAAATCCGTAGCCTTTGAAGCCGCTTCAAAAAGACTGTCGCCCTTTAGAATCCTGCCCGTAAGAACGGAGGCGAAAAGGTCTCCCGTTCCGGGATAGAATACGGGGATATTCTCCCATTTCTTAACCCCAAGCTCCCCCGTTTCCCTGTCATAGGAAATATTGGCGTGAACTCCGTTTTCAAGAACGATTCCCTTTATAACCGCCGCCTTTGCCATTTTACAGAGCCTTTTTACCCAGCGGCAGCCTTCCTCCTCCGTCATAACCGATGGGTAATTTTCTCCGAGAAGAATTGCCGCTTCGGTAAGGTTCGGGGTAATAATATCCGCCCTTTTCACAAGCTCCGTCATTCCCGAAACAAGCTCGTCGGTATAGGTCTTATACCGCTTCCCCTCGTCCCCCATAACGGGGTCAACAATGCGAAGAGCGGTATCGAAGCTGTCGAAAAATTTAAGACAGGATTCAACCTGCGCCGCCGAAGCGAGAAAACCGCTGTAAATAGCGTCAAAGGTTACTCCGAGGGCTTCATAATGACTGCGGCAGGGCTCGATAAAATCCGTCATATCACGGAAAACGAAGTTGTCGAAGCCTCCGGTATGGGTAGAAAGTAGGGCAGTAGGTACAGGAACGCACTGTATCCCCATAGCGGATATTACAGGTATAACAACCGTCAGCGCACATCGTCCGAAACCCGACATATCATGTATTGCGGCTACTCTTAACTCTCTTTCCATAAAGCCACCCCTTTCGGAAAATCAATAGAATTATACCACCAAAGCCCCGGACTTGTCAACAACGGTTGACATAAATTCCCCGATATGATAGAATAGCCTTATACACCGCAATAACCCACTCCGGAGGAATTATAAATGTTTACTGTTTCCGACGAAAAGGAGCTTTCCGTTCTCCATAAGGCTATACTTGAAGCGAAATTCAGCGTTACGGCGCAAAACGAGGATATAGCCTCCTCCCCCATTTTAGCAGGCGTATCAAACAAGCTTTACGACGAGCTCTGCCATATACGGGAGAAGAAAAATAAGGAGGAGGGCGCCCTTTTTAAGGAGCTTCGCCGCATAAAGAACGGCGACAGCTACCGAGGCTTTTTCTACGACTCGGTAATAAACGCAAGACGGGATTTCGTCTTTCTCGAAAGCGACGAAAATACAAAACGGACTATGGCGAAATGCTATTTAAGCCCCTTTACCTGCTACGAAAGCGAGCTTGAGGAATTTATCGAAGAGGTAGAGAAAAACGAGGCACGAAGCCTTAAGGAGCTTAACTCCGCCGATTTTAAAAAGGCTACCCTTATGAAGCTTATCCAGATTGATGAGGACACCGTGGAAATCAAGCTATGGCTTACGAATAAGAAGCTTTGCGATATTGTTTTCTACGATGTTTCGGGTATGGAGATAAAGTCGAAGGGAAAAAGAAACGGCTTACCCCTCATTCTTGATAAAATAACCCTTAAATCCGATAAGGAAGAGCTTTTCGAAGCGGATTTTTCCGCAGGAGCACAGAAAAAGAGCATAAAAATATCCGCCGCAATGACGGATATAAGAGGAATATGAAAAGGAGCCCGAGGATCTCGTTCTCGGGCTCTTTAATTTTGCTTACTGCTTTTCGTACATATAATCCTGAAGCTTCTTTTCATCGTAGCCGAATTTATAGCCGAGCTGTGCGGCTACGGGAGAAAGGAGAAAGTATATAGCCATTGAAGCTACAGGGTACCAGAGAGGTATTTCTGTTACCGCTACATTATGAGCCTCTGCTATATGCATAAGGGGATAAGTTGCGCCGCTTAAGAATCTGAAGGCGAAGAGGTATTCCCCCGAAAGACCCATAATTCCCATAACGCCAAGTAAAAGTATTAGGGCAGGAACACACATTAACGCCCCGATTATCGTCCCGAGAATAAGCCAGCGGTATTTCGGACATTTTTCAACACGCTTATTCCTTAAGAGGATTTTCTCACGCTGTCCGTCCTTAAGTCCTGCCGTAAACATAAGAGAGAGGTAGATAAAAACGGAAAAAAGAAGCGCAATATAGGAAACGAACCATTCCGAAATAAAGGGAGCCAGGGATATAGTCATAATGCCCCCTAAAATATTACCGAAAAAGGCGAAACCGAAGCCCTTTATGAAAATTTTAAAAATATTCTCTCTCTGCATAATTCTATCCTTTCCGCAGAATAATAATAAAAAATAAAAAAGGCGGTACAGCTATGCTGCAAAATCACGATATAAACATTCTCAACTCAATCTATAAAAACAGCCGTATGGCTATCGACAGCACAAAGCAGGTTGAAAAATACTGCAAAAACAAGGATTTAAGCGACTATCTTAACCGGCAGATAAGCCATTATTCCGAGAACTGCGCTATGGCGGGGAGAAAGATTTCCGCCGAGGGAAAAAGTCCCGAAAAAATACCCTTTATGCAGAAGGCTATGGCGGAAATGGGGATAAGAATGAAGGCGTCGGGAGGCGATAAGAGTAAAATCGCCGAGCTTATGTATAACGGAACAAATATGGGAATCGTAGATATCTCCCGTACCCTTAACCACTCCGCTCACGCTTCGCAGGAAACAAAAGCTCTCGCCAACAGGCTTCTTGATGAAGAGGTAAAGTATGCCGACGGCTTAAAAAAGTATCTTTAGCAGGGATTAACCCTCCTTATCCACTCCGTAAATCCTGCCCTGGTCGTCAACCCAGCCTTCCATATATCCGTCAATAATATTGCGGAGAACATGGAGGGCTTTTTCGTTTGCCTTTTTCGCTCTGTCCACATTTTCTGTAACAGTATTCATATCCCTTACTACGATATAAAGGTCCTCGGGGCAGGCTTCCATATACCCTGCCGCTGCGGCAAGAGGACTTTCCTTTACGCTAAGGTAAATGCCGTCTGCGTAGGGGCAGTCGGGGAACATTTCCTCGATATTTATAAGACCCCTGAAATTCCCGTCCGTAAGGGCTTCAAGTCCCTTTTTATCCACAATAAACATCTGAGCCTCGCCGAACATAATCTCCGAGGTCGCTTTTGTAACTCCTGCAAGCATATATTCCGAGCTTGAATTCTCACTAAGGTCGATATTATAAACCTCAACATGGATATATCCGTTATCGTCGAAATCGGGGCAGAACTTCTCCAGCCCCTGTTCAAATTCCTTTACCTTATAGGTAACATTATTTGTAACCTCGTGGCTTTTCGTAACAAGAAGAACTCTCATGTCCCCCTGTTCCTTTGCTATAAGGCTATAGGCGAAGAAAACTACTACGGCGGTAAAGAATATTCCGACAATAACGTGCCATTTATAATGATAGAAGAAATTCTCTACCCTTTTGAAGCCGTGAAGCTCATAGTGGGGCTTTTCTGCTTCGGTTATGATTTCGCTTTCTTCTATTATACCCTGTTTAAGCTTTAAAAGCTCTCTTTTATCGTCCTGATATGACATAATATATCCTCTGTTTCTTCCAATAAAGATAGGTATATTATACCCCAAAACCCTTTTATCGTCAATACTGTTGAGAAAAGACCGCTTTATTTCATTTAGTTTTCACGAAAAAATCCCACGACCTTAAGGGAGTACCTTTAAAGCTGTGGGATTTGATATTATTTTACGGTAACAATCTTTGAAAATGCGCCGTAATAGGTTTTATCGCCTACCTTATCATAGGCTCTTATTTTAAACTTATAGTCGTTCTTTTTAAAGTCGAGCTTTGAGCTTGTATAGCTTTTCTTTGAGCCAGAAACAGTAGCTAATTTCTTATATTTTCCCCCGTTTGCAGAGTAATATATCTCATACTTTTCTGCACCCTTTATCGCTCCCCATGTAAAGGTTGCCTTTGTATCGGATTTTTTCGATACCTTAAGGGTGGGCTTTCCCGGAACAATATTGAAGCTTACGGTTTTTTCGCCTGTGTAGCTGCCCTTACCCTTTATAGTAACGGTAGCCTTGCCGATTTTTGTGTTGTTCTTATATGTAAGGGTATAATCTGTACCGTTCTTGAGGGTTTTTGTGCCGTCCTTAACGGTTACGGAGGGCTTTATTGCCTTGCCTGTGTAGGCTCTGTCGGAGATTGAGGAGATTTTAAGAGAGGAGATTTTCTTTGCAGTACTCTGTGAGCTTTTTTTATTGAAATCAGGAGGGCAATATGAAAAAAAATAACAAACGAAT
>JAEDHF010000103.1 GCA_016297165.1 Oscillospiraceae bacterium
CTATAATACAGAGAGACTCCTTGAAGAAGAAACCGATAATTGCGTAAAATAGAAATTTTACGCAATAGAGGGAACCGGAAATAATTATTATGCAAAGGAGCATTATTACTATGAAATTTAATGATTGTCCAATATTTTTACAGGATTACCTGAATTATATCGAAACGGTAAAAATGCGTTCGCCGCTAACCGTTAAGAATTATTATTCTGATCTGAAGCTGTTTCTAAGATATATTAAGGTACAGAATAATCTTGCAGATGAGAAAGATTTTTCCGCAATCAGTATATCCGACGTTACCGAAGAAATGGTAAAAAGCGTTACCTTGAGCGATTTGCTTTCATTCTTGTCCTTTACGATATCCGAACGTGATAATCATTCTAAGGCTCGCGCACGTAAAGCTGTCGCTTTAAGACAATTCTTCAAATATCTTACAGATAATAAGATGTGGTTTACGGTAAGTCCTGCACAGAAGCTTGAACTTCCTTCGCCGAAAAACGCTTTGCCAAAGCATCTTACAATTGAACAAGCTACTGAGCTACTTAAAGCTTGTTCCGTATTCAGCAGCTGGGCGGATTACCGGGATTATTGCATGATAACCTTCTTTTTGAATTGCGGTATGAGATTATCTGAGTTGGTCGGAATAAATGTAACCGATTACATAAATACTGAAATTAACGATACTGCAATCAGATATATCAAGGTTTTAGGTAAAGGCAGTAAGGAACGCATTATCTATCTGAATGATGCCTGTGAAAATTCATACAGAAACTATATAAAGGTGCGTCCCGAAACGAAGGATAAAGCGCTTTTTATAAGCTCCCGCGGTACTCGTATTTCCAATCGAAGAGTTGAACAGATTATTGAAGAAAAGCTGAAGCTTTCGGGCTTAAGCGGTATGGGTTTTTCTGTCCATAAGCTTCGCCATACAGCTGCAACGCTTATGTATCAGAATGGCGTCGATGTGTTGGTACTTAAAGATGTACTCGGCCACGAAAACCTTGATACAACCCAGATTTACACTCATTTAGCCGATGAGCAGGTCCGTAATGCCGTTCAGCAAAATCCTCTTTCTAATATTACTCCGGAAAATAAAAAATCTTAAAAAGGTCTTGATTTTTGTGCAGCTAAGTATTATAATAGATATAATGTTTACTTTAAAGCAATAAAATTTCTGACTATAAAAGGAGCTGTTTTATTATGAATATTGCAGTAGTAGGTTTAGGTCTTATAGGCGGTTCGTTCTGTAAGGCGCTTAAAAAGAATACATTCCATACAGTCTTTGGCATAGATAATGACAAGGAAACAATAAGAAAAGCCCTTGAATGCGGAGCTATCGACGAAGGAATTAGCGTTGACAGGCTGAAAGAAGCTAACCTTACGATTATCTGCCTTTATCCAGAGGCAATCGTTAATTTTGTTAAAGATAATGCAGATTGCTTTAAAAAAGGCTCTATCGTAATCGACTCCTGCGGCGTTAAGGAGTATATCGTAAATGAATGTACTCCTGTTCTTGACGAAAAAGGCGTTATTTTCGTAGGTACTCATCCTATGGCAGGTAGAGAATTTTCGGGCTTTGATTACTCAATGGACAACCTTTTTGACGGCGCAAGTTTTATTATTACACCCTCTGAAAATACCCCTCAGATTGCGGTAGATTTATTACAGACCTTAGCCGGAAGTATCAAATTCGGCAAGGCTGTAGTTTCAACCCCAAAAAAGCATGACGAAGTAATAGCATATACCTCACAGCTTGCACACGTTGTATCAAATGCTTATGTAAAAAGCCCCTGTATGCTCAATTATGACGGATTTTCGGCAGGAAGCTTCCAGGATCTTACCCGTGTTGCGAAGCTTAATGAGTATATGTGGTCGTCGCTTTTCCTTTGCAATAAAGAGGCTTTGCTTCGAGAGATTAACTGCATCATAAACAGTATTACAGAGTACCGCGACGCTCTCGTGGATAATGACGCCGAAAGACTTACACAGATCCTCAGAGACGGAAGAATACTTAAAGAGAAGAGCCTTCTCCTTTACAATAGCGATAAGAAATAAGGCGATTATGAGCAAGAATACAAGCAATTTAGCGTTCAATGTTGCATTCTGCGGAATTGTTTCCGCAATAAGCGTAATGGTGATGTTCGGAAGCCTTATCCCTTCCCTTGCCTACGCTGTCCCTGCTGTTTCGGGCATTCTTATATGGACGATATGCGAACAGATTAACTTTAAATGGGCTATGCTGTCCTATATTGCGGTAGCGCTTCTTTCCTTTATGCTTATTCCCGAGATTGAGGCTAATCTGTTTCTTATTTTCTTTTTTGGCTACTACCCTACGCTGCGTGAAATCCTTGATAGAATAAAGAATAAAATCCTTCGCTTTTTAGCTAAGCTCGGTATTTTCAATATTGCGGTAGTTATCGCCTATAATATTCTCGTAGCAGTTCTATCGGTAGAACAAATGCTTGAAGGCCTGGAGGATTTCGGGCAGTACGCCGTATTTGTTTTCTGGGGCATAGGAAATATAGCATTTGTGGTATATGAACTATGTCTTGGAATAATAAAGGAGTTCTATATAAAGATTATTAAGCCGAAATTAAAGGTTAAGCTTAAATAGCGTATGGTTTCAGCATTTGGTTTATAAGGAACGGTTTTTGTTGACTTATTATAGCAATTCATATTTAACGTAGTGAACAGTATTTATCAAAAGGAGAACGTTGATTGATTAAGATCGAATTACTGTCTGAAAAGAATTTTAATGAACATTCATTGGATTCATATGAAAGAAGACAAGATGTAAAAAGGGTTTTCCGCAGAAAAGGAAGCGAATATGTTCTTGTGGAAATGCCTTATGTTGAGGATTGGAGCCTTGAAAAGAAGCGACAGGTTGCAGCAGATATCAGCAGTGCTGAATACATATCCTATATTGCGTTGGAGCGTAATAATGTAGTCGGCTTTATCGGACTGAAAAAGCAACTTAATGACCAATATATGATTTTAGATATGATGCACGTTTCAGCAACATATCGAGGAAACGGAACAGGCAGAAAGCTCTTTAATATCGGAAAAGAAGAAGCAAAAAAGGCAGGCGCAAAGGCGTTGTATATCTCTGCGTGCTCGTCCGAGGAAACAATTTCATTTTACAAGGCAATGGGTGCCAAGCTTACGAATAATCCGATTCAAGAAATTGCCGATGATGAACCGTACGATTTACAGATGGTATGTAATGTTGAATAGACGTATATCCTGAAATTGCCGTTTACCATTTAGCAAAACAGCCTGAGAAGACTAAAATCTTCCCAGGCATTTTTTACTGTCCGACAACCTCTTTTTCTGCTGTAAGCTGTTCGATAATCTCTTCCTCCGTCTTAGGCGTTGAGAAATAACCTCCCTGAACAAAAGAAACATTCGAATTCAAGGCGGCATTATACTGCCCCTCGTGCTCGATATTCTTCACCCCCACCATTATTCCCTTCATTTTCGCTAATGAAAGTGTTGTGTTCAGAATTACAGAGTCAAAGTTTTCTCCTGAATTTGTGATAAAGCTTACGCCGGTTTTTATCATATCGATATAGGAATTTTTCAGTATATTAAGCGGCAAAAACTCATATCCGAAACCGTCAATACATACATTAACTCCCAGCTTTTTAAGCTTTCCGAGGGTTGAGGCAGTGGAATTGTAGGAAGTTACATGGGCGGCTTCAGGAACCTCAACAATCAGAGCCTCTGCAGGAAGTTCGTGTTTTGAAAGTATGTTCTGAACCGAGGCGGGAAAAGCTCCTGTCTGCATTTCATGGGTGGTCAGATTAACGCTTACCTTTAAATCCTTCCCTGTTATTTCCCTGACTTTTCTGCAGAAGTCACAAGCCTTAGGTATTACCCATAGGTCAATTGAAGCGTCAAGACCTACCTTTTCCATAAGTCGCATAAAGATTTTAGGAGAAACATAGCCGTATTCCTCACTTTTCCACCTGAGAAGAGCTTCATAATGGATAATACTACCGCTGATATCGTATATAGGCTGATATGTTACGACGAAATTCTTCATATTATCGCCTATACATTTTCTGAGCTCTATTTCAAGGCTGTTTGCGGTGCCTCTTGCATCAAGAAATTCCTGGTTATAAAAGGCGTAAGTGTTTTTTCCGTATTCGTTTGCACGATAAAGGGACAGGGTCGCTTCACGGTACAGATTATCGGTGTTGTCCGTAGCGTCGCCGTAGGTAGCTATACCGATAGCCGCTTCTGCGAACTGTTCAACGTTATCAACAACAAAAGGAAGAGAAAAGCGCTCGATAATCTTATGTGCAAGAGCCTGTGCCTCTTCTGCGGAAAAGCCCCTTAGTACGAGCATAAAGATGCTTCCGGAATAGCGATAAACGCTATCTCCTGCCGAGGTATCCTTCGTGAAGTATTCAGCAATACTCTGTAAAACCTTATCGGTATATTTCTGCCCGAAAACCTCGTTAAGAAAACGGGTATTAAGAACCTGAACCGCCATAACTGCGCCGTTCTCATTATTCTTGAGATAAGCCGCTATATCATCATCAAGCTTCGTCCTGTTCTTTATTTCGAGCATACTGTCGTAAAACGCAAGCTTATAGAGCTGTCTGTTCTTAAGCTCTATTTCCTTATCCATCTTACAACGGAATATCATTGAAGAAAGGACCTGAGAAACGTTCCTGATAATCTTACGGTCGTTATAGCTCCACTTTTTCTCCTCGTCATATACTCCATAGAAGATAAAGCCGTTATCGCCGTTATTATCGATAATTCTGGAAATTGCGAAGGCAGTAATTCCTATTTCCTCCATATCCTTATCTTTTTCTACGGAGAAATAGTTTTCCGAGCTTTCGAGCGCTTTAAGAATTTTATCCTTATCCTCTCTTATAACCTCGTCGGTTATGGCGCTTTTTAGCGTATTATTTGTCCAGTTGCATCTTTCCTCTCCCTCGCTGAAGGCTATAATCTTACCGAGATTAAGGTATTTTCCGACCATATCAAGAACCCGGCTTATAGCGTTATGAGCAGAGGTTTCCTCCATTATTACAGACTGCATACTGTTTATAAGCATCTGTTGCTCTACATTTGCACCGAGCTGGCGGTTAACCGCTCTTGAATTCTCCATTTCATTATACAGGGTAATGAGAGAATGGGCAATTTTCGAAAGGCTTTCAGCCATTGAGGTAAGAAAAGCGCCGAGCTCTTTAACCTTTTTGTCGTCCGAATATATATTCCAGTACCCGCCTATTTTGTAGTTGAATCTTATTGGCTCGGAAATTGAATATTTAAAGGAATTAAGGTCTGAAACGCTGATATTTTCTTTCGTTGAAGATATAATCCTACGGTCATCGTCAAAAATAACGGAAACTATGCTCTTATCATCAAGGAAGGGCTTCTGTACCTTGGCAAGATAGCCTGCACCGCATATTTCCTCAAGAGATGCACCGTTTTTGTTCAATTCGGATATCTTCATACCCTGACGCTGTTCAAATTCGTTTATTACACTATCGTTAGGAATACAGTCGAGGTATTCATAGACATCAAGAAGTACGCCCTTGAAGCAGTCATCTTCCTTGCTGCAACACATATATGCCCAATGCAGCTCATTTTCAAATTCTAATCTGAAATGAGTGTACATACGGCTCTTGTTGCTTAAGGCGAATTCGTTCAGAGCGTCCATCAAAGTAGGAAAATCGTCAATATAGACGAAATCTGAGAATGGAAAGGGCTTCAGAAACACCTCGCCATCGTCATATTCGCCAACAACCTCCATGGTTATGCTGCCAATAACTCTTATCCTTATATCTATGCAGTTGTATTTCTTTAAAAGCGCAAAAAGGTCATTCATAACATAATCCTTTGATATTATATTTTCTTATTTAAAGATAACACAAATTTTTAACAAAATCAAGTGCATTTTGTAAAAATTATACATTATGACAATAAATTAACCATTTTTCTGTAAAAAATATGAGTATCACAGGAATTCTGTGATACTCATATTGCTTATTTAAAGAACTGGAATCCGACTATTCCTATAATTGAAATAATTCCGCCCAGAATACTTAGCTTATTTACATTCTCTTTCCTGAAAAGCCCGATTATGAACAATGCCACAAGAATTATAGGCGAAATAAGCATAAAGCCCGTAAGACTAAAGGCTATAGCTGCATTTTCGGCATATAAGCCTACTGCGTTCGGTATTTTCGTCAGAATGCAGACAACTGTACCCTTCTTTTTCTCGGTAAAAAGCCTCTTATACTTTATGAACGGAATAAAGCCGATTGAAAGAAGAATAAGAGCGAAAAAGAGTATCATATCGCTGGGCATATATGCGGCAAATTCTTTCATTACCACACCGTATGCAAATCGGACAATTATGTAGAAAATAAGCGGAAGCGCTATTCTTTTGTAATTTACCTTTTCACCGTTAGCCTTTGCTATAAAGAAAAGTCCTGCGCCAATAAGTATTAT
>JAEDHF010000104.1 GCA_016297165.1 Oscillospiraceae bacterium
AGGTACTCCGGTACTTGACCTCGTCTGGAACACTGTTATTATGTGGGTGATGGGCTTCATTCCCCAGCTCCTTATCTCCCTCCTCTTTGCATATTGGTTTACCAATAAGCGCCTGGATTTAAAGTGCACCGGCGTATTTAAGTCCATTATCTATATGCCGAACCTTATCATGGCTTCTGCTTTTGCTTTACTTATGTTCTCACTCTTCTTAGGTGATAAGTCCGGTGCAGTAAACAGCATCCTTATGGGTCTCGGTATCACCAATGAATCGATTGACTTCTTCGCTTATACCTGGTCAACCCGCGGTATCGTTGCATTAATGAACTTCCTTATGTGGTTCGGTAATACAACCATCCTCCTTATGGCAGCTATGCTCGGCGTAGATGAATCCCTCGTTGAAGCTGCTGACATCGATGGCTGTACACCCGGTCAGATTTTCAGACATGTTACTATTCCGCTTATCCGTCCTATTATGATTTACGTTTTCATCACTTCCTTAGTAGGCGGTCTTCAGATGTTCGACGTGCCTCAGGTTCTTACAAGAGGCCAGGGTTCTCCTTTAGGTACAACCAAGACTCTTATCATGTACCTTAACGATAACCTTTACTCTAAGAACTTCGGTGCAGGTGGTGCAATTTCTGTAGTACTCTTTATCGTCTGCGCTGCGTTCAGCTTAGTAATCTATTACTTCTTCACCGATAGAACATTAGGCGGTGCCAAGTCCTATAGTGCCAAGAAGAAGAAAGCGAGGGCGTAAAAATGGCAGATAAAAGATACGATTTAGTTGATGGAGTATATAACGAGCGTAAATTCTGGCTCAACTTCAGACGCGTTATTGCTTATGTTTGTCTGACTCTTATGTGCCTGCTCTGTCTATTCTTCTTCTACATAATGTTCATTAACGCTACACGTTCACATTATGACATTATGAAGAGCGGCCTCTCTTTCTTACCCGGCGGCAGCCTTGTTGAAAACTTCAACGCTATCATCAACGACGGTACTATTCCCCTCGGAAGGGGTCTTCTTAACTCCCTTATCGTTTCCGTTGGTACAGTATTATGTTCTGTATATTTCTCGGCAATGACAGCTTACGGTGTTCACGTTTATGACTTCAAGGGAAGAAAGTTCGTATTCAACTTCATCCTTTTAGTTATGACGATTCATACACAGGTTACTGCATTAGGTTTCGTAAACTTAATGAACTCCTGGAATTTATCCAACAACTTCATTCCGCTTATTATTCCTGCAATCGCTTCTCCTACAGTATTCTTCTTCATGAAGCAGTACATGGACAGCTCGCTTCCTATTGATATCGTAGAAGCTGCAAGAATCGACGGCGCAAACGAATTCAGAACCTTCAACACAATAGTAATGCCTATCTTAAAGCCTGCTATGGCTGTACAGGGTATCTTCTCCTTCGTAGCGTCCTGGAACAACTACTTTACTCCTAACCTTCTTATTACAAAAACTGAGTTAAAGACCTTACCTATCATGGTTTATATGTGGCGTTGTAAGGACTTCGCGTCCCTCAACTTCGGTCACGTTTACATGGTTATCTCAGTTTCAATTCTCCCTGTTATGATCGTTTACTTCTGCTTATCCAAGTTTATCGTAGGCGGCGTAACACTGGGCGCTGTAAAGGGTTAATCCGATTTAACGTAAGGCAGTATCTTTTGATACTGCCTTATTTTTTGCCTTTTTACTTGCATTTTATGCAGATTTATGTTAGAATGTTTCTATACGGCTTTTCAGCCATGAAAGGAAATTTTTTTATGACGGAAAACAATATTTATACGTTGATTGCCTTTGTTCTGTATTTTCTTGTAATACTGGGAATCGGCATCTATTCCTTCAGACGTTCAAAGAATGTAAGCGACTACTTCCTCGGAGGACGAAAGCTCGGTCCCTGGACAACCGCAATTTCTGCACAGGCCTCCGATATGAGTGGCTGGCTTCTTCTCGGACTTCCCGGCTCTATTTTTGTTTCGGGACTTACCGAAAGCTGGATTGCTATTGGTCTTTTCATCGGTACATATCTTAACTGGCGCTTTATCGCCGCAAGACTTCGCCGTATGTCCTCGGCGGCAGGGGATTCAATCACTATCCCCGAGTATTTCCAGAAGCGCTTCAACAGCAAATCTCCTGTTGTCCGCTTTGTCTGCGCAGCTATAATTTTCGTATTTTTCCTTGTTTATACCGCTTCAGCCTTCAGCTCGGGAGCGAAGCTCTTTAACTTCGTTTTCGGCGTTGATTATGTAATAGCCCTAACTATAGGAACTGTTCTTATTATCGCCTATACCTTCCTTGGCGGCTTCCTTGCGGTATGCTGGACCGACCTCATTCAGGGTATCCTTATGTTCGCTGCCCTTGTGGTTGTTCCGATTATCTGCGTAATAAATACACCCGATTTTTCGGCGGTTACCTTCCCCTCGGAGAGCTATTTCAGTATGTTTGAAGCCGCTGACGGCGGTTTCGCTTGGCAGACTATCCTTTCCGGTCTTGCCTGGGGTCTTGGCTATTTCGGAATGCCCCATATCCTCGTAAGATTTATGGGCATCAAGAGCGCCGATATGATTAAAAAGTCCCGTATTATCGCTATTGTATGGGTATTTGTTACTCTCGGTGCCGCTGTATTTGTCGGTGTTGCAGGTTACGCTTATCTCCATACACCCGGTAATGAGGCGCTTCTCACAAGCTTCGAAGCTCTCGGCGACAGCGAGAAAATCTTTATGTTCCTCTCCTCATCTCTTCTCCCCGCAATTCTTGCAGGCGTAATTCTCTGCGCTATTCTTGCTGCGATTATGAGCACGGCCGATTCACAGCTTCTCGTTACCGCCTCCGCAGTCACCAACGATATTTTCAAGCTTTTCAACAAAAAGGCAAGCGATAAGGTTCTTATCTGGATTTCCAGAGGTACGGTTATCGTTATTGCAGTTATCGCCTACGTTCTCGCTCTCGACCCCGGAAGCTCGGTTATGGGACTTGTATCCTACGCCTGGGCAGGTCTTGGCGCTGCCTTCGGTCCTGCAATAATACTTTCCCTTTTCTGGAAGAGAATGACAATTCAGGGCGCCGTGGCAGGAATGGTGGCAGGCGGCGGCTCCGTAATCCTCTGGGAGCTTCTTTTCAGCGGTAAGGGCGCTCTCATCGCAAACACAGGCGTTTACTCTCTTCTTCCTGCATTTATTATCGCTTTTATCGCAGTAATGGCAGGTTCTCTCGCAACCAAGAAGCCCGAGGGCGTTGATGAAATTTTCGAACGTGCAGCGGCTTCTAAGATTCCCGAAAAGGATCCTGCATAATAAGGAGACGGCTTATGAAGCGTGACGATTACATTTCCTGGGACGAATACTTTATGGGTATAGCCCTTTTTTCCGCCCAGCGCAGTAAGGACAATTCCACACAGGTGGGCGCCTGTATAGTAAATTCCGACAGAAAGATTGTTTCTGTGGGCTATAACGGTATGCCTACGGGCTGTCTTGACGACGATATGCCCTGGGACAGAACGGGAGATTTTCTTAATACGAAGTATCCCTTTGTCTGCCACGCTGAGCTTAACGCAATTTTAAACAGCAACATTCAGGGCGTAAACGGCGCAACCCTTTATGTAACCCTCTTTCCCTGTAACGAGTGCGCTAAGGCAATCATCCAGTGCGGAATTAAGCGAGTCGTTTATCTCGATAATAAGTATGCCGATACCGACGGAGTAAAGGCGTCCGCTATGATGTTCGAGAAATGCGGCATAAAGGTTGACCGCTACGAGCCCTCGGGCAGAGAGGTTATCCTTAAGTTATAATAAAAAACCGCAACAGCTTTGAAAGCTGCTGCGGTATTTTTATGCCTTAAAATCTAATCTTTTTCTTGAAAAGTATTACTGCAAAAAGGGTTACGATAACTGCCCAGATAAGAACAATTCCCGATTCGGTAAAGCCTCCGGCAATATCGCCGCCAAGGATAAGCCTTGCGGATTTAACACAGTGATAGAATGGGAGAGCGTTGCATATATCATATATTGTACCGCCGATATTTTCAACATCCATCCAGATACCGCCCATCATACCCGAAAGGCAGATTATTACCGAGCAAAGTCCGGGAGCGGCGTTTTTATTGAATGCGGTTCCGAAAAGAATTCCGAAGGAAACAAACATTATAATTGCAGGAAGAGCAGCTATGATAGATAAAAGCATCATAGGGATATCAAGGCTTTTTCCCAGCACCAGTGCCATAATCAGCGACGCAGTCATATTGACCAGGGACTGTAGTACTGCCAGTAAAATAAGGGGCAGGATATATCCGGTTATGTAGTTTACGGGCTTAAGAGGGGAAGTAAAAACACGGAGCAGGAAGGCTTCGCTTCTGTCTCCCGAAACGAGGAGTGCCGCAAAAAGCATCACGAAGGTAAAGCCGAAAACCATAATTCCCGGCGAAAGGCTTTCGATAGAGAAAACCGTCATATTCGCCTCGGGGGGAATACTGTTGTTGATTACGGACATAAGCGCCAGCATAACGATAGGAAAACCTACGCAGAAAATCCAGCTTATAGGGTCACGAAGGATTTCCTTTATATTTCTTGAAGCAAAAGTCAGAGCTTTCATTTTTATTCTCCTTTACTTATTCAGATATTTTAAGGAAGATTTCTTCGAGCTTTTCTTCCCCTGTGAGCTGCTGTAATTCGGAGAGCGTTCCGATAGCCTTAAGATTTCCCTCTTTTACTACAGCGATTCTGTCGGCTAAATGTTCGCTTTCCTCGAGATAATGAGTCGTAATAATAATACTCATCTTTCCCTTAAGGCTTTCGATAATCTTCCAAAGGTCACGTCTCGCCATAACGTCAAGACCGAGAGTAGGCTCGTCAAGGAACAAAAGCTTCGGCTCCGTAATAATCGCCATAGCTATGCTAAGACGCTTCTGCCAGCCGCCCGAAAGCTTTCCTGCCATTTGTCCGCGGACGTCGGAAAGGGAAAACTGTCCGATTATTTCTTCCACATTCTTATTCGTCTTTTCCTTATCCATTCCGTAAATTCCGCACATAAAGCGGAGATTTTCCTCAACGGTAAGCTTTTTTGCGAAGGAGTTCTCCTGGGGCGAAATACCGATAAGCTCCTTAACCTTTTCCGGCTCCTTAACTATACTCTTTCCGAAAACGAGAGCGTCGCCCTTCGTGGGCTTAGTAAGGCAGGACAGCATTTTCAGTATGGTAGTCTTGCCTGCGCCGTTCATACCGAGAAGGGCGAAAACCTCGCCGTCCTTAATGGTGAAGGAAACGTCCTTAACGGCAGTAATATTCTTGTACTCTTTTCTTAACGAAATAAGCTCTGCTGCATTCATATTATTTCTCCTTATCTGTTTCCTTAATTATTTTCATTATTTCGGCAGTAGCCGCTAAAAAGCTGTTAAGCTTCACCATGGCAAGCCCCTGCGCCTCGTCGCCCATTAAAAGGAGCTTATCCCCCGTCTTAAGCCCGAAAATTTCCATGGCTTTTTCGGGAATAACTATCCGTCCCTTTTCGTCGATTTTAACTACCCCGAAAATATGCTTTCCCTTAGGGGCAGTATCCTTATCGTTCTTGGCATACAGCACAAGGTCGTCGATAGTGACCTGATAAAGCTTGGAGAGCAATATGCAGCTATCAATATCGGGGAGAGCGTCACCTGTTTCCCATTTTGCTACCGTTTGTCTTGAAACGTTGAGATGCTCGGCAACCTGCTCCTGTGTAAGCTTAGCGTTTTTTCTCAGTTTTTTCAGATTTGATGTATTCATATAACCGCCCTTTCTTTACTGACATAAGTATAACACAGAAAATATGTTAGTTCAAGCATTTGTTTTTTACATAAAATGTTAAGCTCTGTTAACAAAATTGCAGGGAGCCCGATAAAGAGCTTCCTGCATTAAAGGCTTTAACAGGCGGATTTTAAGCCTGTTCTTCTGTTGTAATAACGTTGGAGTAGGCGGTTTTAACGCTTATTCCGTCTATCTTTCCTATCCGTCCCGTAATGGCTGAGATAACGTCCTGGGGTGCGTCTATAGCTACGCTTATTATGTTTATTTTTTTTTGCCGATAAGGGATACCCATTCGTCCCACGATATACTTTCCGTAGGTATGCAGCAAGCTGTTAAGTTCCTCGGCGGAGCTTTCCTTTTCAACTATTATTCCGATAAGGGCTACTCTTGTTTCCATATTTATCCTTTCTCCTGTGCATTAAGGCTTTTCTCTTCTTTTCTTATTTTTTTGAATTGTACTGCCGCCATAATTATGGCAACAGCACCCGAACAGAAATCCGCAATAGGTCCTGCAAATAAAACTCCGTCAATACCCATAAAAAGAGGCAGTATCAAAAGGGGCGGCAGGAAGAAGAGAAA
>JAEDHF010000105.1 GCA_016297165.1 Oscillospiraceae bacterium
CGCATTATAGCCCATCTTCTTCTGACGGTTGTTCATAGCCGCAACCTCAAGAATAACGGCTAAATTTCTGCCGGGCTTTACAGGGATTGTAAGATAGGGCACCTTTACGCCGAGAATGGACATATAGTGGTTATCCATACCCATTCTGTCATATACCTTTTCAGGGTTCCAGGGCTCAAGCTCTACTACCATATCAATCTTTTCCGTAACCTTAACGGCACCCATACCGAAAAGCTGGCGGACGTTGATAATACCGATGCCTCTGAGTTCCAGGAAGTGGCGGATATTGTCGGGAGAGCTGCCCACAAGGGTAATATTCGAGGTCCTTCTGATTTCAACTGCGTCGTCGGCAACAAGTCTGTGTCCACGCTTTACAAGCTCTATAGCAGTTTCGCTCTTACCTACGCCGCTGTCGCCGAGAATGAGTACGCCCTCGCCGTAGATTTCGATAAGAACGCCATGACGGGTAATTCGGGGAGCAAGGTTAAGATTTAAGAAAGCGATAAGCTTCGCCATAAAGGCGGAGGTAACATCATGGCTCTTTAAAACCGTTACGCCGTACTTGATACCGAATTCCTCCATTTCAGGGAAGATATCAAGGTCTCTCGTCATCACTACTGCGGGAGGCTGCTGTGAGAACAGTCTTTCGAAGGAAGCTCTTCTCTGCTCCTCGGTAAGATCCTTCATATATGCATATTCGGACTTACCCATAATCTGGATACGGGTATTGTCAAAGTATTCGTAGAAACCGCCGAGCTGTAAGCCGGGACGATTGACGTCACAGCTATAGATGTTGATTTCGCCGGGTTCCTTCGGGCTGTAAACTACTTCAAGCTCGTATTCATTGATAATCCTGTCTAAGGAAACGGAAAATTCCTGTGGCATAATTTTATTCCTTTCTATTGCATTTCCGGGTTATAAACCCACTCCTTAATATTATACTATACTTTCTCCAATATTTCAATCTTTTTTTCAAATATTTTCGTAAAAGAATTATACTGCCTCTTTTAAGGCATAAAAAAGCCCTTGCAGAGCTTTGTTTTACTTTGCAAGGGCGCAGTATTATCTGCTTAGGTTTATTATCTTGCTTATTCATTTCTTATAGCTTCGAGAGCGCTTATCTTAACCGCTCTGTTAGCGGGATAAAAGCCCGAAATAAGTCCGATAAGGGTGGAGAATGCAAGAGCAAGAAGTACAAGCCATATCGGAATTATGGAAACGGGAGAACTTCCGTCGCTGTATATTCCCATCATCTGTGACAGGGAGCTTCCGCCGAGAGAGTTCATAACTGCGGAGATAATGTAGCTTATAAGAGTTCCAACCGCTCCGCCGAGAAGTCCTATCATGCCCGCTTCCATAAGAAAAACAATACGGATATTGCTTATGAAACAGCCGAGGACCTTCATAATACCGATTTCCTTAGTTCTCTCATAAATGGACATTATCATGGTGTTGGTGATACCGATTGCCGCTACGAGAAGGCTTATCGCCGCAAGACAGCCCAGCACCATCTGGATAACTCCAAGCTGACCCTGCATTTCCTTTCGTACCGATGCCATGCTTGAAGCGCTGAAGCCCATATCCTCAACCTGCTGCTGAACATAATCCACATTATTTATATCGTCAACGATTATCTTAACCTGTGAATATTGGGGCTCCTTCGCATTCTTTACGGAATTGAGCCTGTTATAGTCGTTTATTATCCGCTTGGCGAGGTCTATGTCAATATAGATGCTGTAGGGCGTTTCCCAGTTAGGGTCCTGGGCAAGGACTGCAGTGCAGTCAAGCTTGAATTCATAGCCCCTGCCCCCTGACTGATAGGTGCCGTCATCGTTGGGCTTCTTCGTATTATTGATACTTATCTTAATTTTTTCGGTTATTGGGTCGAAAAAGGGTTCAGAAAAGGTTCCGTCGGGAAGCTGTTGCTTCCATTTATAGGCATTCTGCCCCTTCTTCTTTGTATCCCTGAACTGGTAGGCTATTTCGTTTCCGAATACTACGACGTTTGTATCACCCTCGGGATTCGGCATTTCTCCCTTTTCGGGAGTATAGCCCATTTTATCCAGAACGCTGAAATCCACGCCGTATATCTGCGCCCAGTCAAGCCTGTATCGGTCGTTTCTGCCTGCAAGCACAGACACCATCTGCGAATCCACGGACATCTGGGGCATCATATAGGAAACGTGTTCGATTGAGTTAAGTGCCATAAGAGCGTCGTCGTTAAGGGGCGGCTTCTCCGTTTCGGAGCCTGAACCGCCTTCGGGGTACATTACTATACCGCCGTAGCTGTTATTATATATGGTTACCGCAGTAAGGTCGCCCCAGGAGGCAAGCATATTATCCATAGCCTGATTCATACCGAGACCTAAGGAAATCATAACGATAATAGCGCAGCAGCCGATTACAACACCCGTTACCGTAAGGAGCGTCCTTCCCTTTCGCCGCCAGAGGCTCCGAAGGCACATAACAAGCATATCAGATATCTTCATCTTCGTCCTCTAATTCCAGTTTACGCTTTTTCTTTTTAACTACTACGATAACGACTACTACTACTGCGGCAATTACCACAGCCGCACCGCCGCCGATTACAAACCAGAGCCATAAAGGCATACCTTCTTCCCCACCCGTTAAGCCGGGATCCATACCGGGGTCGAAGCCGGGGTCGTACATACCATCGTCAATCATCATATCATCATAATTGAAGGACATAGCCGTAAAGGTAAAGGGAAGCCTTTGCTCCTTTTCTATACCGTTGGCGTCCTCATAGGTAATAACTACCTCGCCGTTTATTTCGCCGTCCATCATGGGCGTAATCTGTGCGTCGTAGTATTCCTCGCTGCCGCTGGCTACGTTTCCTATGTAGTAGGAGCCTGTGGATACCTCGAAGCCCTCGCCCTCTACCTTTGCGGTAACATTATACACGCCGCTCTTGCCCTTATTAACGAGGCTTGTGCTGATTGAGCACATCTGTCCTACGTTCACGGCATAATTGGGCGCTTCAAGCTGACCTACGGTAAGTCTGTCCTCCTGCTGGAGAGGGATAGTAATAGTTTCTGTAACATCATTAGCCTGATATCTCTTTCCGCCTACGGAGTATTCACAGGAGAATGTAATAATTAAGGGGTAGCTGTTGGGGACTGCGTCTGCCTTAGCCAGTAAATCAAGGTTTATTTCGGCAGTTTCCTTCATTCCCACTCTTTCGAAGAAGAAGGAGTTTGAGGAATTTGCAGGAGAATATGCAATACTTCCGTCGGTGCTCGAAGAGCCGCCGTTAACGGTGATTTTGAGGTTTTCGATTATTGCCTCGGAGGAGGTATTCTTAACAATCAGGCTTAAAGGGAATTTCTGTCCCGCTGTTACAGAATCTCCGCCGAAATCATAGCTTTCTATTATAATATTCGGAGCGAAAACCTGTCCGTCCGCTCCCGAGCTTCTTGAGGGGATACAGGAAATTGTTGCGCTTACCGTTGATGATACTGTACCGTAGTCAATCTGAATCGGAATAACCTCTCTTATTGAGCTTATTCCCGAGCAGCCTATAAGAGTAAAGCTTATTTTCTTTGTTTTTCCTGCGGCAATATCAAAATCCGCATAGGTAATACCCTCGTCGATGGCGAATTTCATACCGTCAAGACCGGGAATAGTAACTCTTGCGCCCTTAATATCCACCTTTCCCGAGTTTTCAAGAGTAAGGGAAAGAGTAAACTTTGTATTTTCCGTTACAGCATTGGAACTTACGGAATAGTCGGTCATTCTCAGGTCGAATTTTCCAATTTCCTGATTTTCCGCCTTAGGGGCACAGGTAATAATAACCGAGGTACCGAAGCTTTTAACGGTATCGGGCTTTCCCGGGTCGATACAATAGGAAGCGGTTACGGCTATACTCTCTCTTACGGAATTTATGCCGCCGCACGCCATAAGAGGAAAGGTTACGGTACCCGTCTTTCCGTTCTTTATGTTTACCGACTGCTTCGAAAAGCCGCCGTTAAGAACGAATTTGCTGCTGTCCAATCCATCAAGGGTTACTTCCACATTTTCGAGGTCAATTCCGCAGTCATTCTTAAGCTTTATTTTAAGCTTAAAGCTATCTCCCGAGGTAACGGTTTCCTTCGTAACCTCATAGGAATCGAGGTAAAGTCCGTTTGTTTTTATGTCGTTTTCAACCGTTACGGGAATAGTATAGCTTTCCGTTGACGCAGGTGCGCCGCTGAGGCTGAACACTCTGGTATTGAGGGTAAGATTATATACGCCCTCAGCCGTTGACTTCGGAACGTTGATGTTGAATTTAAAGGCAGGTACATAGGAGGTCAGTACCTTTTCACCCACATCCTCAACTCTTATAGAGGAATCGGGGGAAGATAGAGAGCCCGATATAGACGAAAACCTTTCCGAGCTCATAGCGTGGAGAGTAATCTTAATCTCCTGGGTAGTGCCTGCCTTGACTGTGTATGTACTTCCTGTCTGAAGAATAAAGGAGGGAACGGAATCGGGATTTTCCGGCTTTATCTCGGTTTCCTTGCATTCCGAAATGCTGCAGGTAAAGCTTGCGGTAATGTTACTGCCGTTGGAGGTATAGCAAAGGCTGTAGGAGAAGGTGTTTCCCTTTCCGAGATAGGTAACGTTAGAAAAAACTGTTTCAACCTCAACGAAAGATCCGCTTATAATCTTTCTCATATCATAGGACTGCGTCCGTGTTGATGTAAAGCTTTCGTTAATATTCATAACACCGAACTGAACATTCGACGCAATCAGTTCTTTCTTTCCGTAGTCTCTTCCATAATCGTAATTTTCAATAGGAATATAGGTTTTTACGGTAATATCTGACGTATCGCTTTCATTTAATGAGCCAACAGAAATAGTGTAGCCGCCGTTTACCGCTCCCGAACCGAGATAGGGCTCATCATTTGTGGCGGACGCAGGAGGAGTACCCCCCTCGCCTTCTGCAAAGGCGCAGACATTTAGTCCTGTAACAGCCATAACTGCCGCTATGATGCCCGCAATAAATTTAAGCTTAATCTTCATTATATAATCGTTCCTTTCCTGTTACGGCGGTATCATTCAGCCGCAATTTCTTCTTTCCTGTCTGCTTCGCTATCGGTAAGTACCGGAACCTGTTTTTCACGATTATCCTCTATACTTACGATAGAACCGTCGATAATATGAACTATTCTGTCTGCATATTCTGCGATTTCAAGGTCGTGGGTTACAAGTATAAGAGTGAGATTATGCTTCCTGCACATACTCACCATAAGCCTCATAACATCGTCCGTAGTTTTCGTGTCAAGGTTTCCGGTAGGTTCGTCCGCAAAAATCACATTGGGCTTCGCCACAAAGGCTCTGGCGATGCCGACTCGCTGCTGCTGACCGCCCGACATCTGATTGGGTCGGTGGCGAAGCCTGTCCCCGAGGCCAACCGCTTTAAGCATAGACTTAGACGCCTTATTTCTCGCCTTTTTCGGAATACCCTTGAACATAAGCGGCATTCCCACGTTTTCAAGGGCGGTGAAATGGGAAATAAGGTTATAGGACTGGAAAACGAAGCCTGTATTTTCCTGCCTGAATTTCGCAAGCTTTCGTTCGGAAAGCTTAGCTATATTTACTCCGTTTATGAATATATCGCCCCTAGTTGGCTTTTCAAGTCCCGCAAGCATATTCAGAAGCGTGGATTTACCCGAGCCCGAGGTACCGAGAATACAGCACACCTCGCCCTTTTCAATATCAAGGTCGATATTTCGGAGAGCATAAACCTTTTCATTTCCGAGACGATATACCTTACGAAGATTTCTTACCTCTATAAACGACAATAAGTCACCCTCTTTCATATTCATTAAAGGACGCCGGAATCGCCTGTGCCATTATAATACGCTGTGAATTCAGTTGTAAGATTGTCCGTAATTTTCGGAGCAGTACCGTGCATTCCGATAAAAACGGGCAATATTACAGCTAAAGTCAAAGCTAAAAGAAACAGCATTGGATTTCGGGCAATCTATAATATAAAACACCTTGTGATTAAGAATAGTGACATTCTTTTTCAAGAAAATTAACGAATATGGAATATTTTGTAGGAATTAACAATTTTTTAACATAATTATAGCAATTATGCCGAAAACAGTCAACACACTTTCTGAAATCAATATCTGTCGCATCTGAATCCGCTTTTTAAATCTATTGCAAAATAAACCGATTTATGATAGAATAGCCTGTAGATAAAATGTTTATTATTAAGGTCGCCTCTAAAAACCTATGTCGTTTATATGTGCTGTGAATTTA
>JAEDHF010000106.1 GCA_016297165.1 Oscillospiraceae bacterium
CTCTTGCGCCCTCGGGAGTGGATTTTATCATCATAGGAGTTTCTATCTCGATAAAACCGTTGTCGTAGAAGTATTCTCTTGCGATTCTTGCTATCTTATGGCGCATCATAATGTTGTCCTGAAGCTTTTTGCGTCTTAAATCGAGATAGCGGTACTTAAGTCTTAATTCCTCGTTAACCTTTGTTTCATTGGTAATTTCGAAGGGAGGAGTCTGCGCCTTAGAGAGAATGCGAAGGTCGGAAACGAGAATTTCAACGTCGCCTGTCTTTATTTCGCTGTTAACGCTTTCTCTCTTTCTTAAAATGCCCTTAGCCATAAGAACATATTCACTCTTAACGGACTTTGCCTTTGCAAAGATTTCCTTATCGGTTGTATCGTCGAATACGAGCTGAACGATACCTGTTCTGTCCCTTAAATCTATGAATATGAGGCTGCCCTTGTCACGGATACGCTGTGTAAAGCCGCCGACAACTACCTCGCTTCCTATTCCTTCTACCTCGCCGCAGTAATGGGTTCTTTTAAGCCCCTTCATCAAGTCTGCCATTTTTAACAATCCTTTCTTTATTTATGCAGTATTCTGCATTATTTTCCGTTAGAATTATACCACACTTTTACTTCTTTTTCAATAGGCGATAAAAATTTTCTGAAACTACTTTATTTTCTATAGAAAATATGATATAATCTTATATATATGCATTTTGAAAGGAATTCAAAAGATAAATGACTGAGCTTAAAATAGAACTTGATAACCTCGATTATCTCCACGCTCTTTTCGGGGATTTCGACTGCAATATAACCCTTATCCAGAAGGAATACGGCGTTTCGGTTTTCAGCCGTGACGGCGCAGTTAAGATAATCGGTCCCGAGGACCGTGCAGTATGCGCAAAAAAAGCGGTTGAGGGCTTAATCGGGCTTATCGAAAAGGGAGAAGCCATAACCGACCAGAGCGTAAGATATGTTATAAGCCTTGTGAATGAGGGGGCTGAATCCGACGTTTCCTCTCTCGGCGGAGATACGGTGTGCGTTACCTTTACGGGAAAGCCCGTTAAGGCGAAAACCCTCGGACAGAAGAAATATATCGAAAGTATAAAGAATAATACCATTGTTTTCGGCGTAGGTCCGGCAGGAACAGGAAAAACCTATCTTGCGGTAGCTATGGCGGTTAAGGCCTTCAAGGCTCACGAAATAAATAGAATTATCCTTACCCGTCCCGCCGTTGAGGCAGGGGAGAAGCTTGGCTTCCTGCCCGGAGATTTACAGAATAAGGTTGACCCCTATTTAAGACCTCTTTACGACGCTCTTTTCGATATGATGGGCGCAGAAAGCTATCAGCGCAATCTCGAACGAAACATTATTGAGGTCGCCCCTCTCGCCTATATGAGAGGACGAACCCTCGACGACAGCTTTATTATTCTCGACGAGGCGCAGAACACCACTCCCGAACAGATGAAAATGTTCCTGACCCGTCTCGGCTTCAACAGTAAAATGGTGATTACGGGCGACGTGACCCAGATCGACCTTCCCGATTCGAAGCGCTCGGGTCTTGTCGAAGCGACGAAGATACTTAAGAATATCGATGATATTGCTATTACGAGATTCTCCGAAAAGGACGTTGTAAGACACAGAATTGTCCAGGATATCGTAAGAGCTTATGAAAAATACAATGAAATGAAAGCGTCAAAATAACGCAAAGAAGTGAAAGGAAATGATATTATGCTAAAGATTAAGATTTATGGAAGTAACAGACAGAATGTTGTTCCTGTTACAAAGGAATTAAGAACACTTATCAAGAAATGCTGCATAGCAACTCTCTATGAGGAGGGCTATAACGGCGGCTACGAGGTTTCGATTACCTTTACCGATAACTACGGTATTAAGGTAATTAACCGTGAATACAGGAATATCGACAGCGCTACAGACGTTCTTTCCTTCCCTATGACAGGCGAGGGAGAGGATTTTACCGTAAATCCCGTAAACGGCTGTATGATGCTGGGCGATATAGTACTGTCTCTTGAAAAGGCACAGTCCCAGGCGGAGGAATTCGGCCACAGCTTCCAGCGTGAGGTAGCCTTCCTGACCGTTCATTCCATGCTTCATCTTTTAGGCTACGACCATGTAACAAGCGAAGAGGACGAAGCGGTTATGTTCGGGAAGCAGGATATTATTCTTGACGCTATGGGCATTATGAGGCAGAATAAGAATTTAGAGGCAGCGGAGGAAGCTGAAGAAAAGGAAGATGAGTAAGCTGAAAAAGGGTTTTCATAGCTTTTACTGCGCCTTAAGGGGCATAGCCTTCTGTATCCGTCACGAAAGCCACATGAGAATTCATATTGTGGCGACGGTGTATGTGCTGTACTTTGCTACCTTTTATGGCTTTTCGGCAGGGGAGTATGCAGTTCTGGTGCTGACCTGTGCCTTTATTATGGCGCTTGAGCTCCTTAACACCTCCATAGAGGTGGTTATAGATAAGGTTTCGCCGAAGTATAATATTTTCGCCATGATAGGAAAGGATATAGCGGCAGGAGCAGTATTTATGGGCTCTCTCGGTGCAGCGGCAATAGGCGTAATTATGCTCTGGAAGCCTGATGTATTCGCTGAGATATGGCAGTATTTTACCACGGATATCGTTAAGCTTATAATACTCATAATTTCTGTGATATTATCCCTTATTTTTATATTGACTGCGAAAAAACGCCGCACAGGCGCACAGAGACATAAGGACAAAAAGAACTGAAAAAGAAAGGAAAAGATATGACAAAATCCGTTTTTGTTGCGGTTACAGGCCGTCCAAATGCAGGTAAATCCTCTCTCACAAATCTTCTTGTAGGAGAAAAGGTAGCTATAGTAAGTCCGAAGCCGCAGACTACAAGAACAAGAATAAACGGCGTTCTTACGAAGGGCGAAACCCAGTTCGTGTTCATAGATACCCCCGGTATGCACAAGCCTAAAACAAAGCTTTCACAGCAGATGATAAAGTCTATAGACAACAGCATAGCCGACGTTGAGGTTTCCCTTCTTCTTGTTGACGCAACGAAAAAGCCCTCTGCTATTGAGGAAAGGCTTATTGAAGGCTTTAAGGCGAAGAAAAGCGATGTAATCCTTCTTATTAACAAGGTTGACCTTATAAAGGAAAAGTCGGATTTACTGAAAATTATAAGCGAATATTCCGAAATGTACGACTTTAAGGAGATTATCCCTATAAGCGTAGTGAAAAGGGATAACACCGACCTTATTATTCCTATTGTGGAGAAGTACGCCGTTGAATCCCCCCATTTCTTCGACGACGATTTACCTACGGACCAGCCCGAAAAGATATGGCTTGCTGAAATTGTCCGTGAAAAAATACTCAATACCATGTATGACGAAATACCCCACGGTACCGCTGTACAGATTGAATCCCTCGAATATTCAAAGACTAATAAGGGGCAGGATATCGTAGATATCGGAGTAGTTATTATCTGCGAAAGACAGACTCATAAGGGTATGATTATCGGAAAACAGGGCTCTATGCTTAAGAAGATAGGACAGATTGCCCGTGAAGAAATGGAAGAGTATTTCGGTATGAAGGTTAATATGAAAATCTGGGTTAAGGTTAAGGACGACTGGCGCAACAGCGACGTTCTAATTACCGATTTCGGTCTTAACGCCGAATAATGTTCGTAGTTACAAGGAAAGGGAACGATTATGCTCACCACCGTTGAGGGTATAGTTATCGGCAGCCGCATTATCGGCGATAATAACTGCTTTATTGATATACTTACCGATGAATACGGAGTTATCGAGGCTACTGCCCACGGGGTTAAGAAGCTTACAGGAAAGAACTCCGCCGCTTGTTCTCTTTTTGCTTATTCGAAGTTCTGCCTTGCTAAAAAAGGGACAAGATATACCGTTAACAGCGCCGAGCCGAAGCTTAGCTTTCACGGCATTTCCACAGATATAGAGTATCTTGCTCTTGCCGCTTATTTTTCCGAGGTAATTAAGGATACGGTGGCTTCGGAACAGCCTGCCCCGGGGTTTCTCCGCTTTATGGCGATAACCCTTTATGAGCTTGATAAAAAGCGTATTCCTATAGAGAGGATAAAGGCGGTTTTTGAGCTTCGTACAGCCTCAATGCTTGGCTTTACTCCCGACCTGCGAGCCTGTCGCTACTGTATCTGCTATGAGAGTGAACAAATGTATCTCGATTACAGGGACGGGTCAGTATTCTGCGGAGACTGCGCATCGGAGAACGACGATATTTCTCCGGATATAGCGGAGCTTTCTCCGAAAATGCTTTATATGATGAGATATATCGTATATTCCCCCTTGGACAGGATTTATCGTTCCTGCCCTGATGGACTTGATATACGCTATCTTGGAGAAATAACCGAAAAATACCTTCTGAACCACCTTGACAGAGGCTTCGGAAGGCTCGATTATTATAAAAGAGTAAAACTTTAATATTCATATAATATTGATATATAAACCTATAAAAAGGAGCAGAAAATGAAATCACAATATAAAAAGCTCGAACTGGATAAGGTTATTGAGCTTTTAAAAAATGAGGCATGGAGCGATATTGCAAAGGAAAGCCTTTCCGGACTCCTGCCGAAAACAGATATAGAGGAGATTAAGCGTGAGCTTAAAAAAACCGACGACGCCTTTGTGTTAAGCAGTAAATACGGCACGCCCCGTTTTTACAACATAAAGGACGTTTCCTTCAGCGTTAAAAGAGCGAAGCAGGGTGCTTCCCTGTCTTTAAGGGAGCTTCTCGATATCGGACTTGTGCTTCGTGAAATAGACGGGCTTATTTCCTGGTATGACGCTTGCGGCGGTATTGAAAACAGCCTCCACGAGTATTTCGCACAGCTTGTGCCCAATAAGCACCTTGAGGATAAAATAAGCAATTCCATTATTTCCGAGGAGGAGCTTTCCGACGGCGCAAGCGCAGAGCTTTCCCGTATAAGAAAAGCGATAGTCCGCCAGGGTATGCGGATAAAGGAACAGCTTGACAAGTTCATAAAGAGCCAGACTAATCAGAAGTATTTACAGGAAGCCCTTGTAACACAGCGTGACGGAAGATATGTTGTCCCGGTAAAGTCCGAATTCAAGGGGCAGGTCAGCGGTCTTGTCCACGATACTTCCGCCACAGGCTCAACCCTCTTTATTGAGCCTATAAGCGTTGTTGAAGCCAATAACGAGATAAGAATCCTGAAATATGAGGAACAGGCGGAAATCGCCCGTATAATTAAGGATATGTCCGAGGAGGTTGCTCTCTATGCGGATTCTCTCCTTAACGGCTTTGAATGCATTTTCAAGCTTGAAGAGTATTTCGCAAAGTCAAGCCTTGGCGGAAAAATGAAGGGCGTTATCCCCGAAATATCGGAAAAGCCCGTTTTACATCTCAATAAAGCGAGACATCCCCTCATTGATAAGGACGCTGTTGTTCCTACTACGATTATTCTGGGCGAAACCTATACGAGCCTTATTATTACGGGACCCAATACGGGCGGTAAGACCGTTTCCCTTAAAACGGCAGGACTTCTCACCCTTATGGCTATGTGCGGAATGATGATTCCTGCCGCAGACGACAGCGTAGTAGGCGTATTTTCCGATATTCTCGTGGATATCGGCGATGAACAGAGCATTGAGCAGAGCCTTTCTACCTTCTCCTCCCACATGACCAATATTGCAAGAATAATGAAGTCGGCGGACAGCCGTTCGCTTATTCTTCTTGATGAGCTTGGCTCGGGAACCGACCCTATCGAGGGTGCTGCTCTTGCAGTATCTATCCTCTCATATTTCCGTGATATGGATAGCCGTGTTATGGCGACTACCCATTATCAGGAGGTTAAGCTTTACGCTATCGAGGAGGAAGGGGTCGAAAACGCAAGCTGTGAGTTCGACGTAAACACTCTACGACCTACCTATAAGCTTATTATCGGTGTGCCGGGAAAATCTAATGCTTTCGCTATAGTAAAGCGTCTCGGTATCGGCGACGATATCATAAACGAGGCGAAAAAGCTTGTTAATGACGAAAACAAGCGCTTCGAGAAGGTTATCGAAAGCCTTGAAAGGACAAGGCAGGAGCTGGAAGAATATAAGGCTGCCGCCGAAGAGGAGGCAAGAAACGCAAGACTTCTCACCGAAAGCCTTGAAAAGAAGCAGGAGGATTTCGAAAAGCAGAAGGATTTCGAGCTTTCGAAGGCAAGGAATCAGGCTATGTCTATAGTTGAGCAG
>JAEDHF010000107.1 GCA_016297165.1 Oscillospiraceae bacterium
TACGTAATAGATTCAAAACATTCAGATACTGAAAACAAGGTTATGCCTGTTTAATCGGAATAATTAAGACCTGAGAGGAACAAAAATCTCTCAGGTCTTTTCTTCTATATAATCTCTTAAAAAGATTGAAGTTTTTGTTCAAACTTTTTTCAAAAAGTTTGGCAGGGTATGGGGCGGCAGCCCCATTCTCAAAAAAACTTATCCCCTTAAAATCTCTTCTCTTATCTTGAAATGAACGGGCATTCCGTTTTTAATACGGATTACATTTTCTCCCTGGATAAGGGGCAGGAAATACTTATATGCGCTGTCGTTAACGTTGGTGCCATTTGCTGTTATCCATTCCACAGGGAATTTCTTCTCTCTGTTGGCTGTTTCCTTCGCAGGAACAGATACAACGTCAACAATATAGGGGATATCGCTGATACGCTTGAATGCCATCATTTTTCCCGTTTCGCCTTTAAGGGCGGCTCTTACGCCTGCTGCACCGATAGCTACCGCCTCGTCAATATCGGTTTTGGAGCAGATATGTGAGGAACAGCGCTGCATTACGTTAAGCTCAATAGAGCGTACCTTACAGCCTATTCTGTCTCTCACGATATTTTCCAGCTGTTTTCCGATACCCGAAAGGTATTTATGTCCGAAATTGTCCGTTACGCCGCTCTGGTAGTCCTCTCCCTTAAGCTCAATGCCCTCGGAAACAGCAACAATAACTGCCTTGTGCTTGGCCTGTTCCTTTTTAACGTCGCTTATAAAGCGGTCAACGTCAAAATCTCCCTCGGGAAGATAGATAAGGTGGGGAGCGTCTATACCGTTAGCCTTTAATACGCAGGTGGACGCAGTGAGCCAGCCTGCGTGCCTGCCCATAATTTCAATAATTGTTACGGATTCTATACTGTAAACCGAGCTGTCGCAGATAATTTCCTGCACGGTAGTAGCTACATACTTAGCGGCAGAGCCGAAGCCGGGGGTATGGTCGGTTTCACAGAGGTCGTTATCTATAGTTTTCGGTATTCCGATAATTTTTACATCCTTGTTATGCTTTTCTGCATAAGCGGAAAGCTTCATAACCGTATCCATTGAGTCGTTTCCGCCGATATAGAAAAAAGCCTTTATATCGTGCTTTTCGAAGCAGCTCATTATCTTTTCGTAAATTTCGCTGTCCTTTTCCTCTTCTGGAAGCTTATAGCGGCAGGAGCCTAAAACAGTAGAAGGGGTCTGCTTTAAAAGCTCCATGTCTTCGGAGCTGTTGATGTAGTTCTTAAGATTTATGAGGTTATCCTTAATTATACCTTCGATACCGTTTATTGAGCCGAAAACGGCGTCAATTTCCGGAGCTTTAAGCGCCTGTCCGAAGGCTCCCACGAGAGAAGCGTTAATGGCACAGGTGGGACCGCCCGACTGAGCAATAGCTATATTCATTTCAGTTATTCCTTTCCTTTAGTGTACGCTATGTAACACGTTACATATATAGTATATCATATTTTTCGTATAAATCCATAGGGAAATGAAAAATTCCCTGTTTTAACCTATAGCTTTAACCTATTAAACGTTTTCAAACAGCACTTTTGACAAATTATGCCGTATAAAGGAATTTATCGGCGAAGCCTCGAAAATATCAAAAAAATTTCTCAATACTATTGAAATTTTCCCTGTTTTAGTGTACAATATTAAATATATTGGGATTTTCTGCCCCGAGGCTTTCTTGGGAAGGGAAGGAATGGTTTTTGGTTAATGGATAAAATTCTTGAAATACTTAAAAACAAATGGGTTAAGTTCGGGGTTTCCTTTTTATCTCTTGCTTTTCCTGTGTTTATACTATTTGTGGACTGGCTCTCCTTCGCCTATTATTTAGAGCCGATAAACGGAGTTCCCCTTTTTCTTCTTTATGTTCTCTGTAACGTAATTTTCGGCGGAATAATGTTCTACACAAGAAAACAGATTGTTACGAAAATCGTAGTCTGTATTACTCCGCTCCTTGCTTTTTTATTGCTTATTATCGCCTTCGGGCAGTGGTACCTTATCGTCCCTCCCGTTGTAATCTGCTTGCTGACCTTCCTGGCGTGCAACACTAACGAGACCTTTAAAACTATTCTCGGAACAGTATATCTCCTTATGTTCGTAGTAGGTACCCTCGTTTACCTAACTATGCTGCACTTTAATCTTACCGTGCAGTCTCTTCTTGAAATTACGGAATGCGACTTAAGTAAGAGATACGGAGAATACGACTATTCAACCGACGGTTCATACCGCCTTGTTCGATATATTGATAATGATAATGAAGAAAGACAGTCCGCTTCCTTTTATGTTGAACGTACCGAGGAGGATATTGAGCTTCCTTATCTGAAATGCTATAAGCATCTCGGAAGTCAGAAGGTTCTTGTGTCAATGTATCAGGACGAGGTTACCTATGAATGGATATCCGATACAAAGCTTCTTATAGACGGAAGAGTTAAGGATATAGAGAAGATTTTTAAACAGGCTGAGCTTGAAAAGCTTAAGACCGAAGAGGAAGATAAGGAAGAAACTGAAGATGAGGTTTATCTTACCTACTACGAAAAACAGGGTATTTCGCAGGAGGAAGAAGAGGAAGAAGCTTCCGGCGTAAAGAAGCCTATTATCTTTGATGATAACGAATCGGCGGAGGAAACGGATAATACGGAAGAAGCTGCCGATGCAGGTAATGCCGACAACGCAGAATAACAGATAGTTTATTAAGGTCGTCTCTAAAAACCTATGTCGTTTATATGTGCTGTGAATTTAGTTGTAAGATTGTACTAAATTTACGCAGTAATACTTGATTTATTTCACGAAAAATTAGTGCAATATGACGGCTAAAGTCATAGTGCAGAGAAATGGCATAGGTTTTTAGAGGTGACCTTAAGAAAGGTGGTGGGATATATGACCAGACAGCTTAATATTTCAAGTAAGGGTTCGGGTGAGGTTTATACTCTCGTATATCCCAACAACCTTATAAATTTCTGTAAGTACGACTTTACTCTTTTTCTTGAGCATTGTACCGACCTTTGCAGGCTTGCGGCAAGGACGGGTGAGTATAACGTTGACGATGTATATTCTATAAGAAACTCTATCTCCGGCTGTCATAAGTATTATGAGCAGAATATGCGTACTATTTTCGAAAAAATAGTAATTGACTGCTGGATTGACTATCTCGGAAAACAGAATGACGTAGGCGTAGGAACACTGTGGCAGACATTTATGCGCTGCCGTAACGATTTCGAACGGGCAATTTTTACCCGACTTTCTGAATACCGTTATAATAAATCCATTAACGAATGGGTTAATCTCCTTAAGATTCAGGAATACGCACAGCGAAAGACAGAATTTGTTTTCGGCGTAAAGCTTACGAGTACACAGGAGGCTGCCGCAAGAGCCAACTATTTCGACCTTATCTTTAATGTAGCCGCTAATGAAATGGGCTTTCCTATTGACGAGCTTGCCGCTACGGGAGTGTATTCGGTAGGGCGCTTACCCTCTTCGCCCTTTGTCCTTAGTACGGCGGCAAGAGAAATAGCAAGAAATCAGCTTCAGGGTCTCGAATACCGTGAAACGGAATATAAACAGCGTAAAAATCCCGATTTAACGGATAAAACCGCCATGGACGCCTTTTCGGCAGTAAAGCGGTTTATTCCGCCGAAATATGATTCAATGACCGGTACAATCATTAAATCAATGGTGGGTAACGCTCCGAAAATATATGTTCCCGGCTCCTTTAAGGCGATAATCGACCTTGAAATTGACGCAGCTATCGAAAGCGGCGCATTTATCCAGCGCTGTGCAAGCTGTGATGAATACTATATCCGCGATAGCGAGTATAACTATGACTACTGCAGCAAAATACAGGCAGACGGAAGAACCTGTCTTGATAATTACCATAAAAACGCTGATGAAAACCCCGTTCGCTTCGAAAGCGTCAACACAAAGCAGGAGCCCGACGATGACGATGATGACGACTTTAAGATTATATATGTTGATAAGGCGGTAGTTAACGAAAAAACCGACGCTTTATATAAGGAAATGGCGGCGAGGGTCAATGTAGATATGACTCAGCGTGATTTTTCCCTCTGGTATCAGAAGGAGCTTCGCTTAAAGGAACAGATTCTTCTTGGCGAGGCAGGTGAAAAGGAGCTTAACGAGTTTATTGCACTTTCCAGGGGTGATGAATTTGCTTCGAAAAAGAACCGCCCCGTTTATGAAGCACCGAGGAAGGAAAGCGAGGAGACCGAGCTTACCGATAACGGTAGGGAGGTCAGAAGGTTCGTATTTGAAAAGGTTGAACGACCTGCTTCAAATGCGGCTGACAGAAGTGAATTCCGTACCGAAAAGGAGAATATGGACGCTATAAGGCGTCTTTTCGGCGATAATATTCCTACCCCTGCGGTACAGGCTCCACAGCCACAGACTGTTCAGCAGCCTCGATATCAACAGCCTGCACCACAGCCTGTGCAGAGCTATACCGCAGGCTATCAGCCCCGTCAGTTTGTTCAGCAGCCTGTGCAGCAGACATATCAGCCCCAGCAGAAGCCTGTTTCAAGAATAATCAGAGGCGCAGCGGCAGGCTACAGCGAAAACCGCTTCGACCAGCCCTTAAAGCCGAAAACCGTAATAATCCCCAATGGTGATGATACTGCAAATAAAATGCAGCCCGTTCCTCCGCCTGTAAGCGCAGAAGCAAGAGAGACCTCCGAGGATTCGGATATGAAGGTTTTTACTCCGAGAAAGCCTCTTCGGGAAAGTCCCTTTACTACAGGTCAGAGGGATAACTATATTGAGCCTTCGCCCTACGAGCGGCTTAAACAGCCTCTTGAGGAATACAGGGACAGCCTTTCGGCTCCCGAGCCCGAGCCCGAGCTCGAGGGGCAGATTTCCGCCGAGGAAATCGAAGAATCGGCTAAGCGCCATTTACAGAGAACTCCCGTTCCTGCAGGCGTTGTTTCCGCTTACAAGTCTAATGGCGGAGCAGCAACCCAGGAGAGGGAAAGAGCGGACTTTTCAAGAGTTCTCGAAGGTATCAAGCGTGAGGACGGCTTCGACAGAAGTACAGAGCTTGTGGATTCCGACGGTTTACCCGTTTCTCATAAGACCAAGCACGTTATGGACGCATTATTTGCGCCCCCGAGGGTAAGTCCTTTCCTGAGAATTAACCTCGATGATGATGATGAATAAAAAAACAGCCCGGGAAAATTAAATTCTCGGGCTGTTGCTTTTACTGCATAAAGACTGAACTATGAGCAAAGGTGCTGGGTTTCAGCTATATATCTGCGACTTATTCATTGTGGTAAAAAGCAGGCTTCCCTTAGCCTTAACGGTATCTTCTACCTTTACTACCGCCGAAAACTCATAGAGTCCCGAGGAAGCCATCACCTTATTAACCTCAATTCTTAAGGTATCGCCGGGGATAACGGGCTTTAAGAACTTGAAATCCTTTATTTTAAGAAGGACATAGATTTTATCGGGGTCCTCTTCATTATCGGGAGTTATTACAAGGGAACAAAGCTGCGCCGCCGCCTCGGTAATAAGTACGCCTGGCATTATGGGAATTTCGGGGAAATGCCCCGTAAAATAGGGCTCGTTCACCGAAACGTTCTTTATTCCTACGGCACTTTCGTCAGGAGTAAGCTCAAGCACCCGTTCAATCATCTGAAAAGGGGGACGCTGCTTGATACGCTTATTTATTTCGAGAAGATTCATCATAAGCTTAAGCCTCCATCCATAACGATAACCTGTCCTGTCATATAGCGGAAGCTGTCGCCGCAAAGGTCACAGACTGCATTCGCAATATCGGAAACCTTTCCGAAGCCCTTCATAGGGATATTCTTAAGATATTCCTCTTTCTTCTCCTCGGGAACGGAGTTAATCATATCTGTTTCAATAAAGCCGGGAGCGATTGCATTAACTCTGATACCGTAGGGAGCCAGCTCCTTAGCGAGAGTAGCGGTCATAGAGTTGACTGCGCCCTTTGTAGCGCTGTAAACGCTCTGACCGGGCAGAGCCATAACCGAGCTCACGGAGGAAACGTTTATGATAACGCCCTCTCTTTTCTTCATCATTTTAAGCGCCGCCTGCTGTGCACAATGGAAATAACCCTTTATATTTACATCAAGACTTCTCGAAAGGGATTCTTCCGTAAGCATAAGAAGAAATGCGTCGTCAACGATTCCTGCATTATTTACGAGAACATCAA
>JAEDHF010000108.1 GCA_016297165.1 Oscillospiraceae bacterium
GTGTGTGCGCCTTAAAATCACACGAAGTGCGATTTTAAGGCAACTCAAAGCCTGATTTTCAGGCTTTGAGGCAATAATCGTCCTGCGGACAGTTACCCAGCACACACTAGTTATTCTTCAAATTTTTTACTGAACGTCATTTTCGTCGAAAAGGTCTCCGCATTCGGGGCAGAACTTCGGAGGCTTTTCGGGATCGGCGGGAACCCATCCACACTTGTCGCACTTATACTTCTTAGGAGCGGCAGGCTTAGGCTTTCCGCATTCAGCACAGAATTTCGTAGAATTAACGGAGCCGCATTCACAGGTCCAATCCTTAGCAGCAGATGCTGCAGGCTCTGCTGAGCCCTTCTTAGCGCCGCAGTTGCTGCAGAAATTTGTTGTGTTGGTTGCGCCGCAGCTACATGTCCAGCTTTCAGGAGGAGCAGGTTTCTTGTTTCCGCAGTTAGAGCAGAAATTAGCCGTATTTGTTGCGCCGCAGGAGCATTTCCATGCGTTAGGGTCGGGCTGCATGGGCTGCTGAGTAGGCTGAGGAGTGCCATAACTATTCATAAGGTTAGCGCCCATATTCATCATCTGACCCATTCCCATAACGCCCATCATACCGCCGCCGGAGCCTTCGTTTGAGCCCATAGCCTCGATGCCTGCTGCAATGCTCTTATTCATCATAGCGCGCTGAACGCTGGGGTCAAGCTGTGTATCTGCTTCAAGTCTTGCAGCAAGACGTTTTTCAGACTTAGGATCGAGAGTAACAGGACCGCCAAGGGCAATATTTGTGATAGTAAAGCCTCTCTGCTGCCAGTTGTCAGCAGTAGCGGCTCTTGTTTCTGCGGTAAGAGCAGGTAATTCCTGCTGTATTCTTGCATACATAACACCCTTACTTGAAAGCGCATTAAGACCTGCAAGTAAAGCCTGTGTAAATTCGCCCTTGTACTGTTCATTAGCGAAAATATCATTAGCATATACATCACCGGCGTTTACACCCTTTGCACATACTTCGGTGTAGAATTTTACTGCCATTTCAGCGTCGGCAATCTGAATTTCAAATGTACCGAAGCAGCGTAAATCAACGGTGGTATTGTAATGAGGGTCGAAGTAGGGCATAGCCACGGGTGTGCCGAACTTGATTCCGGGGATTTTCTGAAGGTTGATATATACGACCTTCTGTTCGGTAGAGGGAGTACCGCCGTATGTAAAACGTCTGATGAGCTCCTTGGCTGATTCCTTGATATCTCCTGCGAAAATCGAAGGAGCAGAAGAGTTGTCAAGCTTATACTGACCGGGTTCCGTAACAACGTTTGTAATCTTACCGTTATCAATAGTAAGCATACAGGTATTGGCTTCAACATTTATCAGGGAGCCGTTGCTGATATAGTTGTCGGTTCCTTTTGTGTTGCTTGTTCTTGCGGAATCGGAATGCATTCTTGTACCGACCTTTAAGAGAGTCTTGTTATCGATAGCACCACAATGAATGGCTTCCTTCCAGGTATCTGCAAGTGTGCCGCTTAAAGAGCCGATTGCTGCTTTAATAAGTCCCATAGTAATTAAGTCCTTTCTTGGTATAAATTTGAGGCATTACGCCTTTGTCACTTTATCAGATAAATTCAAAGCTGTTAGCCAGCCAGATTTTATCAATAACCTGTGTTACACCCGTACCGCAGTAGGGGCAGAAGGTTTCGCCCTTCGCGGAGCGGATAGGAGCGCCGCAGTTAGGGCAGTTATCGGTAAATACGGAAGAATTGTTGTCGTCATTAAGCTCGGTACCGCAGACAAGTGTGATTCTTCCTGCAAGCTGTTTAAGTGCTTTATCGGTTTCCTTTTTCCCTATAAAATAATGCAGGCACTGGAAAGAAATTTCAAAGGCAACCTGTGCAGCATCAGAGGTATTCTTATAGTCGGAAACAGACATTCTGTGAATCTTAAGGTCGTCGAAGCATTCTCTTAAGCCTTTTCCCTTATTATCGTTAATAATATGCTTGACATTCTGTGTAAGACTATCCGACGCCTTAATCAGCAGGGAAGTATCCTCAGCCTCTATTGAGTCCAGGATAGATTTGAAGGAGCTTTTAGCCATTTCCTCAAACTGCTCATAATTAGTTTCGGGGAAATCTCTTAGAAGCTTAGGCTTATATACTGCCGCAAGGTTAGAAATCGCTTTCGGAGTTGTAGTTTCTTCCTTTAGTCCCTTAGAAATTAAATCGGCAGTTTCCCCAAGCCCCATGTTAAGATACTTTCTTGTTACACTATTAAGCTTATGCTTTATTATTGTGACAAGAATGAATATTGCCAAGGCTATTATGCCTATTACAATTAGCGTTGTAATTATAGCATCCATTTTATCTTCCGTTACTGATTGTTATTGTCGTTTTTATTCTTATCCTCGGGAGAATCGGGAATTCTTATTCCGTCGTCCTTTGTATCGTCGCGTACTGTCATAAAGTCACTGAGCACCCAGCTGTAAAGACCGGTTGTAACAGTAGAGCCGCAGTATTCACAAACTCCTGTGCTTGAAATCTCGAGGGGAGCGCCGCAGTTCGGACAGTTGTGACCCTGCATATCATCAGAGCCGCTCTTTGTGAGAACACCTACTGTTCTCATAAACTTCATCTTATAACGGAAATCCCAGCGTGTATTCTTATCGCCTCTTATTATATTGCCTGTTTTTTCATCAGTCTGGTAGTCAATAAAGCGGGCATTAAGATAAACCGTAAGATATTCGTACTGTTCGTCCTTTACATAGCTTGTAAGATATGCCGTGTTGATAGCGATGCTTTCATAGTGGTAGATAACGCCCTGATCGATTTTGGACTGAACCTGCTTTGCTGTTGTATTATAAAGGTTATTATGTAAAACAGGTTTTACAGGAGTTAAGTCACGGTTGCACCATGCAGTCTGAATATCAATATATACGTCTTTAGTAAAGGCAGTAAAATCGTCGGCAGTAAAATTCGGGTCGTGTTTCTTGATAATCTGTTCGATTTCACGGGTTCTGTCGGGAAGGATTACTTTTAGTCCCTGACCACCGTTGGCAGGTCTTACACCGCCGCCGACAGGTGTATTGCCGCCGCCTTGTCCTTTATTCTTACTTAAGATAGTTCCGATAACAATTATTACTACGACAATTATTATGGGTAAAAGCCAGCCGCCGCCACCGCCGCTTCCGCCGCCGTTATACGAATCCCCGTAATATGTAGTAGAGCCGCCGAAATCCCAATCGTCGTCGCTTCCAAAATCACTGCTGCCGAAATCACTGTAATCGTAGTCGTTTGCGTCAAAGGCGCCGCCTACTACACAGAAAGAGCAAATCGCCACAAGAACGACTGCAAGTATAACTGCAATTTTCTTTTTCAAAATGAGAACCTCCCGAACGTAATATAAGAGATATATTCTAATATATATTAACATTTTTACACTAATTTGTCAATATAAATGAGAGAAAAAAGAAGATATTTGATAGTATTTGACAAATAGTACAGTCATTTTTCTAAATGCAGCAGCACGCTATATTGCAAAAATGATTGACAAAGCATTGAATTTATACTATAATGTACTTATGTAAACGGTTTCACCGTAATTTTTCTTGAAAGGGATTATGATTATGTCTTATATTTTAGGCGTTGATATCGGTACCTCGGGTACTAAAACTGTATTATTCTGTGAGGATGGAACTCCCTTAGCCTCCGCTACATACGAATATCCTCTTTATACACCTCATAACGGTTATGCAGAGCAGGATCCGATGGACTGGTGGAATGCTTCCGTTAACGGCATTACCGATGTTATAAGGGAAAGCGGTATTCCTGCTTCCGAGATAAAGGGTATCGGTCTTTCCGGTCAGATGCATGGACTTGTTATGCTTGACGCAGAGGGAAAGGTTATAAGAAACAGCATTATATGGTGTGACCAGCGTACAGGCAAGGAAGTAGTTGAGATTACCGAAAAGGTCGGAAGGGACAGACTTGTTGAAATTACAGCAAACCCTGCCATTACCGGTTTTACTGCCGCTAAAATAATGTGGATAAAGAACAACGAGCCTCGTAATTACGAAAAATGTAAGCATATTCTCCTTCCTAAGGATTTCATCAGATATATGCTGACAGGCGAGTTTGCTACCGAGGTTTCCGACGCTTCGGGTATGCAGCTTCTCGATATTCCTAAGCGCTGTTGGTCCGATGAGGTACTCGAAAAGCTCGGAATAGATAAGGCTCTTCTTCCTAAGGTTTACGAGAGCCCCGAAATTACAGGTCAGATAACAAAGAAGGTTGCAGAGCTTACAGGACTTTGCGAGGGCACTCCCGTTGTAGGCGGTGCAGGAGACAATGCGGCTGCTGCTGTGGGAACGGGTGTTGTTGAGGATGGAACAGCATTCACAACAATCGGATCCAGCGGCGTTGTATTCGCCCATACCTCCGATATTTCCATTGATAAGAAGGGAAGAGTTCATACCTTCTGCTGCGCTGTACCCGGCTGCTGGCACGTTATGGGTGTAACCCAGAGCGCAGGTCTTTCCCTCAAATGGTTCAGGGATAATCTTTGCTGGAGTGAAATGGAAACTGCAATCAATATGGGAGTTGACCCCTATTACCTTACCGATAAGGCGGCTATGGAGGTTCCGATTGGCGCAAACAGACTGCTTTATCTTCCTTATCTTAACGGCGAACGTACTCCTCATCTGGATCCCAATGCAAGAGGCGCTTTTATCGGTCTTTCAACAATGCATAAGAAAAAGGATATGATCCGAGCGGTTATGGAAGGCGTTTCCTATTCTCTTCGTGACTGTGTTGAGGTTATGAGAGAAATGAATATAAACGTAAGCGATATGATGGCCTGCGGAGGCGGCGGAAGCTCCCCCTTATGGAGACAGATGCTTGCAGACCTTTACAGCTGCCCAGTAAAGACAACTCAGAATAAGGAAGGCCCCGCTCTCGGCGTCGCTCTCCTTGCGGCAGTAGGTACGGGCATCTACAGCAGCGTTCCCGAAGCCTGCCATGCTGTTATTTCTGCCGACAAGGTACAGAACCCTATTGCCGAGAATACTGCGGAATATGAAAAATTCTACGGCTTCTATAAAAAGCTTTATCCTGTATTAAAGGATAGCTTTACCGATTTGTCCAGGCTATAATCGATAATATTAGAATTTCTGAACAGCGTCCTCGGGCGCTGTTCTTTTTTTCTTTAAGCTTGTCATAACCCGTACAGCCTCTGAATATATATTTCTTGAAAAATATAAACGGAGGTACTCTATGGAACTGTTACTTGATAAAGAATCGGTTTTCCTGACTGAAACGGTTTTTGATGGTCAGACCGAACAGGGGGTAGAACTGGATTATATACTCCCCGACTATTACCCGGATATCTTTAAGATACTTAAATGCAGTCTTACCCCCAGCATAGTATCCTATAATATTTCGGGCAGCCAGCTTTACATTGACGGGGTTGTATATGTAAAGGTGCTTTATACCGCCGAGGACGGAGAGGAAATTAACTGTATTGACCAGCGTTACACCTACTCGAAAACTGTGGAGCTTGCAAAGAATGTTGAAATGCCGAGGGTTTCCTTCTTCCCGAAGGCCGATTACTGTAATTGTCGGGCGATAAGCGGAAGAAGAATTGATATCCGTGGTGCAGTAAGCTGTAAAATCAGGGTTTGCGGCTGCTTTGAAAACGAAATCCTCTGCGGAGTAAGCGGTCTTGGTACAGAGGTAAAAAAGAACGACATCACCTATTGTGAAAGTAGTCTTTTTACTAACCGTCAGTATGTGGTAAGAGAGGATATTGAAACAGGAACAGGCGGAAGCATTGTAGCTGTTTTGAGCGTTGACTGTACCGCTTCGGTTTCGGAAACAAAGATTATTTCCGATAAGGTTATCGTTAAGGGCGACGCAAAGGTTAAATCCCTTTACCTCGTAAAAAACAGCGAGGGAAAAAATACTACCGAGGTTATGGAGGCTACCGTTCCTCTTAGTCAGATTATCGACCTTAACGGGGTAACCGATAGTCATAATTGCTATGCAGTCTTCGATGTAATGGACTGTGACCTAGAAATAAAGCAAAGCGACGAGGGAGCGAGCCGGGTATTAGGCTGTGATATTACAGTTGACTGCAAGGTAAGCGCTTATAAAGAGGCGAAAATTTCCCCTGTATGCGATCTGTATTCTACAGATTA